>JAGBBM010000108.1 GCA_017938485.1 Lachnospiraceae bacterium | reverse complement strand
TGGTCATTATGGCATACGATATCATTACCTTTACATCCACAGCTTTCTGCTAATACGACCTCATCCGGAAGAAATACTTCTTTTTCAACTTCCTTACCATCTATCAAATCAATTAATGTTTCACATGTCTTTTTTCCCAACTGAGCAAAATTACTTCGAACTGTCATAAGTGTTGGGTTATGAAATCTACCCTCATTGGTATAATCATATCCTGCTACTGCAACGTCATCAGGAATCCTATATCCATGCTCAACTAACAAATCACATACTGTAAGCGCCATAATATCATTTGCGCATACAATAGCCTCAGGAAAATCCAAGTTTGAACTTAATATCTCATTTACCGCAATCTCTGCTCCTGTTACATAGAAGTCTCCGTGGCTCACCCTTTCCTCGTTATAAGGTATTCCATGTTCCTCTAATGCATCAAGATATCCCTTATATCTTGCTTCACCGTCAGGATTTCCCTCAACGCCTTTCACAAAATGTATCTTGGTCATATTATGTTCTACTATAAAATGTTCCACGACCTTCTTCATTGCAGTGTAACAATCTGTAAAAACTCCACTAGCATCGTTAGGATTACACCCCATACCAACTACAGGACAACTTACATCAGCCAGTATACCCTCTATAAACCTTTTGTTTACCTCTCTGTGCATGGCATTGGCAAATACAATAACACCATCGAACAAATTAAAATCAGGTAGATTTGTAAGATTAAGCTCTCCCTTATTATGCTTATCTTTATCCGATGCACCAGTAAACCACACAAAGGTGACTATATTATAGCCCTTTGCCTTTCCATATTCTTCAATTCCCCTAAGCGTCTCTGCCTGAGCATCCGAATCCAACCCAGTCATAAGAACTGCTATATTCTTACAAACCATACACTTTGTCCTCTCTACATCTTTATCAACAGTAACTTATTTTATTCAATCAACAAACTTCTGCCCACTTTTATAAACATATTGTAACATAATATGACAATTCATACCAACCGCTTTTTCTTGATAACCACTTCTCCACTATCAGGCTTCCCACACAACACGACATAAAAAATAGAAAGAAATAATAAGCTATTTATACAGCACGCAAAAGGTATTAATTTTCTATTTTATCTATGATACGATAATTCAAAGCATTAGATTCTATTTTCGTGGCATATCTACCACATCTATATTTCTTAGAATCACAGAACTTCGATGCTTTATTCCATTAAATACAAGTAGCGGGGAAATGTTATTCTAGGTAAACAGTTCCTCCTGCGACTACAGATATTCGAAAAAAGAATGCCCCTATAGGACGCTGTAGAACAAGCTGTAGACGAATGCATTCAAGAAGGTGTACTTGCTGATTTTTTGAAGAAGAACAAAACGGTGGTGAAAAATATGAGTATATATGAATATGATGAAGAACTACATATAAAAACCATGATGGAAATCGGCAGTGAAGAAGGCTATGAGACTGGTATACGGGAAGGACTGGAGACCGGCATACAAGGCACCATCGCTGTAATGAAAAATATGAAACTATCTAACGAAGATATTATCAAACAGCTTATGACCGTATACACCATTACGGAAAATGAGGCAATGTCATATATCCGACAGCTATAAGAAAAAGGTAGATATCCTGATATATAACCTGCCTGCTTGACAGGGGCATATCACTGGTATCTACCTTTTTAATTATGCATATGAAATTTATTACTTGTATAAACTAATATATGGCATACTACACCACATACCCTTTGAGCTCTATGACAGTAATCAGTTTGGGGTGAATAATACACCATTTGGGTCAGGTCATTCAATACGGTAGGGAAGAGATTCTCAAAAACTCAAAATACTATATCAACGAGTACTAATATTTTTTTGCATCATTTAGAACTAATTTCACTGTATCTCCATCAACGACAACTATTATACCTTGTGTTATGATTTTCATTAACCCTCACATCTTATTTTTATGTACTAAAAAAAGCACCTGTATTTAACAGATGCTTTTTTAATCATATTATTTATAGTATGAAATCTGTAACATATATTTTCCATCAACTGCTGTTGAATACAACATTATTGTAATCTCTTTACCATTTAATGTATAATTATAACTTGTTGCTAACTGATTTTGACTGCCTGTTTTTTCACAGTTTGCACTCAAATATAAATTATATTCATCAAATGCTGATTGAATGTCACTTGCTATAGAATAATAGTAATAACTAAATCTTCTATCCCCTTCATCTGTGTCTTCTTTACTACTATCAGACTTCATTGAAACAACTTCATTAAATTTAATTAAATCTATATCACAATAGCACTTTTCGCGTAATTTTGTTTCTATTTCTGCTTTTAACTTAGCATCATCAATCTCATTAATTTTATCCAATGCCGCACTTGATTCATTATCTTCAATTAAACTCTCAATTTCCGTTACCAATTCCTGTTTTTCTGTTTCTTTAGTTTGTTCTTCACTCAATAATTTCTCATATGATTCCTTTGCTGTAACATAAGATTGATAATACTCTAACTGTTCTTTTTCCTTATCAGATAATTGCATATATCCTTGTTCAATTTCTGCAATTAATTCACCACTATCCAATGTAACAACGCCAATGCTTTGTATTTTTTCATCCAAAGCCATTGCAGCCTCACTTTTTTTATCCTTACCACAAGCAACTAAAGACATCAATACACTTAAACATAACACTACCGAAAACAATTTTTTCTTCATTACATATCTCTCCCTTTTCTTAAATAGTATTTGTTACGAATTATACTAAAAATTTTATAACAACACCAACTCAATGTTATTGTATAAATCATTAAAATTTTCAATGTATCCAAATCTACTATGGTAATTCAAACCATATCTCTTCTTCTACATACGAATGTCTATTATTCGGGTCTGGTGCTCCATATTTTATAACAACATACTTAGGTTGTTTTGACTCATTATAATACGACAAATATGCCGTATCTTCACCGCCTTCATACATAGTAGTCCACGAATATGTGCCTCCATCAATTTCATTCATAAATATCAATGGTTCAATTGTTCCATAGTTTTCCGATATCGTAACAGGCCATGCAAAATCCAAAAATTCAATTGAACTATCTGTTGAACTTTCAGTTATACCCAATTTCCATGTAGAAAAAGTTTCTTCAGCCGCAGTTAATTCAAACGTCGCTGTCGCAGAGTAAGATTCATACGTACCAGATGCACTTTTTACAAACACATCCACAGTTGCAACCTCATTAATCTGATAAGGGTCTTCCTTAGAACCCTTTACTATTATTTCTTCCTTTGTAGTTATATCCCCTGTGGTGGTTATTTCTGTGGTTATTTCTGTGGTTATTTCCTCTGTAATGGTTATCTCTGTTATTTCCTCTTCTGTTGTTATATCAACATCATTAGCACATCCCCCTAAGAGTAGCATAAAAGAAACTATAATAATCATATTTTTAATTATTTTCATCATTTTACCTCCTTTCACTCTTGCACTATATATGTTTCATATTATTCACATCATACAACCATCCCCTTTTCCATCTTACTTTATCATACTTTATCCTACTTTTCAATATTTCATCATACAAAGTGGTATGCTATAAAAAAAGGTAGGTGATTGAATGAAACCCTTAAAAGATAAAGTTAGTATTACTCTAGATGAAGATATAATTAAACGTATTAGAGAACTGGCAGAAAAGGATGATAGATCATTCAGTCAGTATATTAATATGGTATTAAAAGATTGGATAAACAAAAACAAAAAGTAAGGTGCTGTATTTCAGTGCCTTACTTGTATCATATTGGTAATTTAAAATATTTTTCCTATATCACAACCTTACTATCCTCAACAGTCATTTTAACC
Source organism: Lachnospiraceae bacterium (assembly GCA_017938485.1). Lineage (GTDB taxonomy): Bacteria > Bacillota > Clostridia > Lachnospirales > Lachnospiraceae > Coprococcus_C. The sequence continues at coordinate 5,317 of JAGBBM010000108.1, read as the reverse complement.
CTATTGGTGTCAATTCCAGCAGTCTCAAGCATCTCTTGATTAAGCTGAACTCTGTGTGCCTTATCAAGAGCGAAGAACTCCTCGTGAGAATCATCACGCGCTCCTTGCTTTCCATACTGCCAATTTTTTCTCTGTACCGAGTCGTCATAATCTTCTCCGTGCTAATCCATTGATCAATTCTTTTCTATTAGTCACAATTCCCATCCATTTACCCGTTTCTACAAAACTATAGCCACAAAACTCAGTTTTCAACTCAAAACCAAGCCCTACGGCTATATAAATCTCATCTTAAATTAATCCATATTCCTATGCAACAACTTATGCTCCTTACCAGCGATTACATCCTCGTAAGCCTTTGCAAGAAGTGGATTGTCGTCTGTGAATCTTACAAGTGATTCTCTATCCACTGCACAGATTCCTTTATACTTATGCGTTTGGATCTTGTTTGTCATCAAGCAAGTTTGGTGTGTTAGCATTCAAAGGTGAAATAACGCTATGACCAATTTGTGCTTCAAGTGCTTCTCTTGCGTTTTTCGCAATATTTCCGCCTTGTATAGTTGCATTTGCTGCACCAAGCATACCTTTCGGATTAGTTGCTTTAGATATTTCTGTACGGTTTTGCCAGACCATGCTTTAGTAAGAATATTTGTGAGAACCGCATAATCCTTACTCTCGGTAATGCCAGCACGATTCCATTCGCTAGTTTTTATACATTTTTCCGTCTTTAGGTGACTTCATTTTCAGTTGGTGACAAATTGTCACCAACTCACTTCCTTCCTCGCCAAGTCTTTGTTTCAGTTTATTCCAGTATTTCTGTCCATACACACTATCAGTAAGCACCTGACACACATCCACAATTGAGAAATACCAATCCTTCTCTTCAGCGTGCCAAATCTTTCTCACTTTATCCTCAAATATAAAATCTCGTTCCTGTTCAGTTAATGATGATTCATCTGCAACCTCTACTGGAACAGTAGTAGAAGTATGCTCGTCATAAATATAGAAAAAGATAATAATCACCTTCCCTTTTTATTCTTCTCAGCCAATCCTTCAACCCGTACCTTGTACTCCATCAAACGTAAAAGATATTGTGGCACCCTTCTATTCCCCAATTCCCAATCTGTTTCTGTCATATAAGGAATCTCGAAATACTCACAAAACTCTTTTCTATTCATACCTGTACTTTCTCTTAACTTTCTTAATTCCTCTCTTGCTTCCATAACACTCTCCTTTATGCAATGCATAAACCTATTATATAACCTTTAATATACGCAGTCAATAACTTATTTGAATAAAATAATATATAAAAATTAAAGGGTGCGTTACGCACCCTTTTGTTCTTAATCCTGTTGAACAATGCACTTTTTAGGGCGAATCGTTCAACTTTGGATATTTGTTTAACAAAATCTTAGTTATCTTCTATTTTTGTCACCACAGGTTTTCCATCTTTATCTAATAAAACTGTCATTCCGCCTGCGTTGCCTTGATGATGAAACAAATAATTTATTCCTGTCTCTGTGTCCACTAAAATTTCTGTTGAACTAGCCATGCCCTGTGAATAAACTTTTACAAATCTTTCTTCCTTTTTCATATAACTCCCCCCTCCTTTATTATTGCATACTAAACATATACAAAATTACATTTAGCTTTTCCTTTTTAAACTTAACCTTGGCTCCTATGCAACAACTTATGCTCCTTACCAGCGATTACATCCTCGTAAGCCTTTGCAAGAAGTGGATTGTCATCTGTGAATCTTACAAGGGATTCTCTATCCACTGCGTAGATTCCTTCTGCACGGGAAGCTCTTGTTCTTGGTCCTATAGGAAGTGGCTGGCCACCACCTGCGATACAACCTCTTCTACAAGCCATAACCTCTACAAAGTCATAGTGTGCCTCCCCAGCCTTGATGGCTTTAAGAAGCTTATCTGCATTGCCAAGACCATTTACAACTGCTATTTTAAGCTGTCTGTCTCCAAGCATTACTGAAGTTTCCTTGATACCCTCTTCACCACGAACACCTGAGAAGCTAATCTGAGAAATAACCTGATGTCCCTTTCCTGCAGATACATGTCTAAGCACTGCTTCAGTTACACCACCAGTTACACCAAAGATAGATGCAGCTCCTGATGCCATACCAAATGGCATATCTGGTGCCTCACTCTCTATCTCCTCAAACTTGATACCAGCCTGACGAATCATTCTGATAACCTCTATAGTAGTAAGTACCTTGTCTGTATCCTGTCTTCCATCTGTGAAGTTGTCTGGACGCTCTATCTCACCCTTCTTTGCAGTACAAGGCATGATAGATACCACAAAGGTCTTCTTGCCATCCTCTGCATCCTGCTTAGCAAAGTACTCCTTTACTACAGCAGAGAACATTCCCTGTGGGGAACGACAGGTAGAAATATTTCCAGCAAACTCTGGATACTTAGTCTCACAGAACTTAACCCAACCTGGACAACAGGATGTGAAAAGTGGAAGGTTTTCATTTTTCTCAAGACGCTCCGCAAGCTCCTTTGACTCTTCCATAACTGTAAGGTCTGCTGCGAAGTTAGTGTCGTATATATGGTCAAAGCCCATAAGTCTAAGAGCTGCCACAAGCTTGCCCATAGTGTTTGTTCCCTTAGGGAAGCCAAATTTATCACCAACAGCAAGTCTCACTGCTGGAGCAATCTGAGCTACCACTCTTATGTTAGGGTCTTCAATCGCCTGCCATACATCAGTAACATTGGTACGAACTGATATAGCACCTGTAGGACATACTACTCTACACTGTCCACAGCCTACACAATCAGTTTCTGCAAGTTCCTTACCAAAGGCAGGAGTAACCTCCATCTTGGAACCTCTGTATGCAAAATCAATAGCACCAACTGCCTGAATCTCATCACAGGTTCTTACACAGTCACCACAGAGAATACATTTGTTAGGGTCTCTAACAATAGATGGTGAACTGATGTCGATAGGCACCTGCTCTCTGTTGTTATTGAATCTAACTGAGTGGATACCCACCTTAAATGCAATGTTCTGAAGCTCACAGTTACCATTTCTTGTACACACGGTACAATCTCTACAGTGTGATGCAAGAAGAAGCTCTATAATAAGCTTACGGTACTTTCTAATCTTAGTTGAATTGGTCTTGATTACCATACCTGCTCTTGGCTGCTCTGAGCAGGAAGCAAAGATTCTTCCTCTGTCGTCCTCAACCACACACATACGACAAGCGCCGTATACAGAAAGCTCTGAATGGTAACAAAATGTTGGTAAATCGATGCCAGCCTTACGGATAACTGCGAGAATATTCTTCTCTCCCTCTATAGGCACACATCTTCCGTCTATAGTCATGTATTCCATTATTCCAGCACCTCCTTACTTAATCTCAATTGCCCCAAATGGACAATCGCTCTCACAAGCGCCACATTTAATACACTTGCTAGGGTCAATAGTATATGGACTCTTAATCTCACCAGAGATAGCCCCTACAGGACAGTTTCTAGCACACTTAGAACAGCCCTTACACTTTTCTGGGTCTATCACATAGGTTCTAAGAGCCTGACAGTTGCCTGTACGACATTTCTTTTCTAATACGTGCTCCTCGTACTCATCTCTAAAGGTTCTAAGAGTACTAAGGACTGGAAGAGCTGCACTCTTTCCGAGGCCGCAGAGAGCTGTATCTGTAATAGCAGTACCAAGTTCCTCAAGCATATCAAGCTGCTCCATAGTACCTCTTCCTGCCACAATATCCTCAAGGATTTCAAGCATACGTTTTGTACCCTCACGACAAGGGATACATTTTCCACAGGATTCATTCTGAGTAAAGTTCATAAAGAATCTTGCAACCTCAACCATACAGGTATCCTCGTCCATAATAACAAGTCCACCTGAACCAATCATAGCACCACGCTTCTTAAGGGAATCAAAATCCAGTGGCAAATCAAGGTCTGTACCGATAAGACATCCGCCGGATGGTCCACCTATCTGAACTGCCTTAAACTCTTTGCCATTCTTGATACCGCCGCCGATTTCATAAACAATCTCTCTAAGAGTTGTACCCATAGGTACCTCTATAAGTCCAGTGTTGTTGATACTACCGGTTACAGCAAATGCCTTAGTTCCAGGACTCTTTTCTGTACCGATACCCTTGTACCACTGAGCACCATTTGTAATAATCATAGGAACGTTGGCATAGGTTTCTACGTTGTTGAGAACTGTTGGTTTGCCAAAAAGACCCTGCTCAACTGTTCTAGGTGGCTTAGTTCTAGGCATACCACGCTCACCCTCGATAGAAGCAGTAAGAGCTGAACCCTCACCACAAACGAAAGCTCCTGCACCACGATTTATATGTAACTTAAAGCTATATCCTGAACCTAAGATATCATCACCGAGAAGTCCTGCCTCCTCAGCCTGAGCAATAGCTATCTTAAGACGACTTATTGCAAGAGGATACTCTGCTCTAACATAGATGTATCCTTCCTGGGCACCAACTGCATAACCTGCAATAATCATACCCTCTATCATCTTATGTGGGTCACCTTCCATAACGGAACGGTCCATAAATGCACCTGGGTCACCCTCGTCACCATTACATACTACATAACGAATCTTCTCAGCCTGACGTGCCACCTGCTTCCACTTGTATCCAGTCTGGAAACCACCGCCGCCACGACCTCTAAGCTCAGAGTCGTATATCTCATTTATAATCTCATCCTGTGTCATATCAAAAAGAGCCTTCTCCAAAGCCTCATATCCGCCTACAGCAAGATACTCATTAATATGCTCTGAATCAATATGTCCACAGTTCTTAAGTACAAGTCTAGTCTGCTTAGCGTAGAAAGGAATCTCCTCCTGTGTCTTGTACTTCACACCATCCATCTCATAAAGAAGTCTCTCTACCGGCTGACCTCCCAGGATAGTAGTGTTATATATCTCTTCACAATCCTCTTCCTTAACCTTTGTGTAAAGGAAGTTGTATGGCTCAATTCTAACAAGAGGTCCCATCTCACAGAAACCATGACAGCCACTCTTTTTAACGCCTGCTGCCTCCACGAACTTCTTGGTTGGGCACTGTCCATCTTCACCGTGAGCCGCCTCTTCGCTAAATTCTATCTCCACATTAGAATTACCTGCAACAAGCTGACACATCTTCTCGTATATCTTGGCAGAACCGCCAGCAAGACAGCCTGTACCAGCACAGATAAGAATTATAAACTTCTCCTGTGCCATAGCTTCCTTTGCCATACAGCGAGCATTAATCAAATCTTCTCTGTTATTAAGTCTCATTAATTCTCACCTCTCAATTCCTTTATAAGTGCTGTAACCT
>JAGBBM010000107.1 GCA_017938485.1 Lachnospiraceae bacterium | reverse complement strand
ATTATAATTGACAGACTCGCAGGTGTTCCTGATGAGAAAAGAACAGCTAGATTCGTATGTGCTATCGCTGCAGCATTTCCAGATGGAAGAGTGGAGACAAGACGTGGAACCATAGAGGGTATAATTGCTTATGAGCCAGCGGGAGAAAATGGTTTTGGTTATGACCCTATCTTTTATGTGCCAGAGTTTGGTAAGACTACAGCGGAGCTTGATCCAGAGGAGAAGAATCAGGTGAGCCACAGAGGAAATGCACTTAGAATGATTAAAGAGGTACTGTAAGATATGAGAAGAGTGCTGATTGTGAGTGACTCTCATGGCAGAAATGAAAATATACAAAAAGCTTTAGAAAAAGCAGGAAAAATCGACCTTATGATTCATCTTGGTGACGTGGGACGAGAATATCTTCAGGTGGAACGTATGGCAGGGGTTCCAACCTATATGGTGGCTGGGAATAACGATTATGGTGGATTTTTAAGAGATATGTGCGTCATATACATCGGAAGCCATAAGGTATTACTTACCCACGGTCATAGACAGGGAGTACATTTTGGTGTGGATAGGCTAAGATACCTAGCCCTTGAGAATGAGTGTGACATAGCTATGTATGGACATACCCATGTGCCATTTTTAGATGAGGGTGATGTTACCATTCTTAATCCGGGAAGTATATCTTTGCCAAGGCAGATGGGACACAAGAAGACATTTATGATAATGGAGATAGATGAGGAAGACAAGGTAAGTTATAAGCTTTGTGAGATATAAAAAAATCAAGCTTGTATGTGCAGAGCTACTGCAAATACAGGCTTGATTTTTGTTAATTGATGTTTCTCAACTTTTCAACTTCTTCAACATTAAGAGAAGTGGCATTTGCGATTTCTTTATCATTAAGATTGGTTGTAGCAACAAGTTGCTTGGCTATCTCTATATTTCTTTCATTAGCTTTTTCTTTCGCATATTCTTGTGCATATTCTTGTGCATATTTTTTTGCAAAATCCTCAACTATCTGACACATCTCCATCACTCCTTCTCTATTATCTTTGAAGTATTTTACAGCATTACTTAAATGAGGAAACTTTTTATTATCAAAAGAATCCTTTTTCAAGAATAAATCTAAAAGTTCTGATTTATCAGAGTCATCCTTTATGCAAGTGTTGGCATAGATAATTAACCCACCATCCTTTACTGGTATATAAGTGCTATCAGTTTTCCTTAGCTGGCACATCTCTGTGTAAGTGATGGTTTGATTATTTCCTAATGCATCATACTCGGTTATGTAAATAATGGTTACATTAGGAATATCAGCAAAATCAGTTCCTTTTGGGGTGGAATTCGCTGTGATAGATGATAAATGAAGTCGGCATCGTCTAATATCATCATTCTTGTTACCCCTTTGAACTTCAATATTAACAATATGTCCATCTCCCAATTCACATAGGCAATCGAGAATCAATCCTCTGTGTAAGCTTACTATGGTATCTTGTGGAGTTACATGCAAAACCCTTAAATGCTTGTCGTCAAGAAGAGTTTGTAAAATCTCTTGACAGACATCTTTTCTTGAAACAATTAAACGAAATAAACTATCGTCAATTACTCTAAGATTTTGTGCTGTTAACTGAATTTCTTCACTGTAAATTTTGTTTTTCATATTATCCTCCTTATGTCTTAAAAATTACCTCTCCAGGTGCAATTTTTAATACAAAAGAGGAAACCTCTTGAAAGTTTATTATATACTATATGCGGATACTTTTCAAGTGGAGATATGATATGTCATCTAACAAATTAGTTTTTTAGAGCATTTGTAAATATAGTTTATATATGTTAATATGTATTGAAATGGTCAAATAGATTATAAAACAACAAAATTTTATGTGAGGAGGATACCGTGAAAAAAGGCGATATCTATGAAGGTATAATAGAAAATTATGATTTTCCAAACAAGGGAAGTCTTATGATTGAAGATAGAAAGGTGACTATAAAAGGTGCACTTAAGGGACAAAAGGTGCGTTTTATGGTGACTAAGAGAAAAAGCGGAATGGCGGAGGGAAGACTTCTTGAAGTGCTTGAAAAATCACCTCTAGAAGATGTAACTCCGAGCTGCCCTTATTTTGGTATGTGTGGAGGTTGTACTTATCAGAACCTTTCTGCAGCAAATCAGCTGAAATTAAAAGAAGAGATGGTGAAAAAGCTTCTTGCCACAGTTATTAATGATAGTATAAAGAAAAAGTTTGATTGGGCAGGGGAAGATATTGACTCAGTTTGGGAGGGGATTTTATCTTCACCAGATTATAAGGGCTACAGAAACAAGATGGAGTTTACCTTTGGAGATGAATATAAGGATGGACCTCTTGCTCTCGGCTTACATAAAAAAGGTGGATTCTACGATATATTAAATGTTCCTGATTGTGAGATTATTGGTGCTGATTGGGGCAAAATCCTAGATTATACTCTTGCATTTTTCAAGGAAAAAAATGTGCCATTTTACCACAAGATGAGACATGAGGGCATTCTTAGAAATCTAGTAATCAGACAGTCAAAGGCTACAGGGGAGTTTCTTATTAATCTTGTGGCAACAACCCAGTGGGATAAGTATGTGGAGTGTGATGCTTGCCTGGAAGGTGGAATGGGTGAATTAACTCAGGATGCTATATCTCTTGAATATGCGGGAAAAACATTGATTTTGCAATACACTATGGGACTGGTAAAACTCGCATCTGATAAAGATTTTTCAAGCACCATAGGTGGTATTCTATACACAGAAAATGATTCTCTAGGGGATGTGGTTCAAAGTGATAGAACTATTTTGCTCTATGGAAAAGAATATATAACTGAGGAAGTTATGGGGCTTAAGTTCAAGATATCTCCATTTTCTTTCTTTCAGACTAACACCAAGGGGTGCGAGGTACTTTATTCTAAGGCGAGAGAGTATATTATGTCTGGAAGTGTGAAGGGTAAGATAGTCTTCGACCTCTACAGTGGAACAGGAACCATAGCTCAGATGATGGCGCCGGTTGCTAAGAAGGTTATCGGTATAGAGATAATTGAGGAAGCGGTAGTTGCGGCAAGGGAAAATGCCAAGCTAAACGGACTTTCTAACTGTGAGTTTATTGCAGGAGATGTGCTTAAGGCTATAGACCTAGTGGAGGATAAGCCAGATATGATTATTCTTGACCCTCCTCGTGATGGTATAAATCCTAAGGCTCTTGAAAAGATACTTGCATTTGGAGTGGATGAGATGGTTTATATAAGTTGCAAACCTACCTCCTTGGCAAGGGATTTGAAAGTTATTCTTGAAAGAGGATATGAGGTGAAGAAGGTTTGCGCAGTGGACCAATTTCCGATGACCACACATTGTGAAACTATTTGCCATTTATCTCGTAACGTTGTATAATGATAACTCGAGTGTAAACCTATGATGATTTTTAGTATATAGATTTGGAGATGGAATTTTGTCTGAGAAGAAAACAACAAACAAGAAAAAGAAGAATAAGTACACAAAAAAAGTAGAGCTAATGCTTAAGATACTTGGTATATTTATGTGCGTTATGCAGCTTGTTGCAGGTATAATAGGAGTGCTTTATCTTGTAAAACTTGATATGTTTCCTACAAAGTACATAATCACATTTGGTATAGTGTATTTGGTTATAACCATTATATTTTTTGTATTACAGAAGTGGACTACGGCAGGTATTGTGACCAAGTTTATGTCTCTTGTGGTTATGGGTGTAACCATAGTAGGTTGTATGTATCTTGACTATACATATAAAGAAGTTCAAGAGATGATGGGTATAGATACCAAGGTAGATAATGTACACGTATATGTGTTAAAGGATGATCCGGCACAGGATTTAACGGATGCTGCGGATTATACATTTGGTATACTAAAAGTTCAGGATAGAGAGAATACAGATGCTACCATTGTGCATATCAATGAGGATGTGGGCAAGGAGATAGCTACAGTTGAGTATGACAGTGTCACAACTCTTATGCAGGCATTGTATGATCAGGAAGTGGGTTGCATTATCCTTAACAGTGCATATATCAGTTTTGTTGCTGAGGATGAGAATTATAAGGATTTTGCTGACAAAGTTAGATCTATTGCGGCAAAGGACTTCGAGACAGTTGTTGAGCCGGAGGTAATTCCAGAGGAATATCTCTATAGTGGAGACAAAGTATTTACCATATATATAAGTGGTGTAGATACCAGAGGTACCTTAAATGAAAACAGTAACACTGATGCAAATATTCTTGTTACTGTAAATATGGACACAAGACAGATACTGATGATAAGTACACCTAGAGATTATTATATACCACTTTCTATATCTAACGGAGTGTGCGATAAACTTACTCATTCCGGTATTTATGGTATAGATGTATCTAAGGAAACTCTGGAAATGCTTTACGGAGTTCACATAGATGATTATGTAAGAATTAACTTCGTGGGATGTAAGGATATAGTAGACGAGTTAGGTGGAATAACTGTATATGTAGATTCAAAGTTTGTGTGGGAAAAATATGTATTCCCTGCAGGTGAGAACAACTTAGATGGAGAGTGGGCCCTTGCCTTTGCAAGATGTAGAAACTTCCCAGAGGGCGATAGAAGAAGAGTTAAAAATCAGATGAAGGTTGTAGAAGCAGTTATAGATAAGATGCTTTCTAAGGAGATGCTTACTAATTACACCGATGTATTGGATGCAGTATCTGACACTGTCATTACAAGTATGACCTATGATGAGATAGCAGAGTTGGTTAAATTCCAGTTAGATGATATGAGAGGATGGGAAATCCTCAAGTACAGTGTTGAAGGATATGATAGTACGCAGTTTACGTATTCCGTACCAAACTTAGCAACTTATGCTATGATACCGAATGAAGAAAGTGTCGAGCGTGCAAGAGAGTATTTAAGACAAATTTATGCAGGTGAAAAAGTAACCTTAGAGCAGGAATAAAGTTATAATTAAAACAGGATGAAGAATTTGAATCAGTTCAATCTTCGTCCTGTTTTTTGATTATTTTAATTAGTGTCAAAAATAAAATATACCCTATTGACACAAAAAGGGCGTGTGGTATATATTGTAGTTAAGAGGTGAGAAGATGAAGGACTATAGTAAGTGTATGTCAGGTGGTAGATATTATACTGGCGCAGAGAGAAAGACATCTATTAAGATAAAAGACGAATACTATATTGTTAAGTTTCAAAAAAAGTCCAGAGAGGGACTTAGGTTTAATCATATATCCGAGTATCTTGGCAGTCATATATTTGGTATACTTGGGCTAGAGGCACAGGAGACTATGCTTGGGAGATACGGGGAAGAATCGGTTGTAGTTATCAAGGATTTTTTAGGAGAAGGGGAGTTGTTCGTGCCTTTTAATGGGGTGGGAGACAGCTCTATAGAAAATGACAGGGAATTGTTCCAGTATACTTACGAAGATATTATAGAGATGTTAGAAAGTAATGTTAAACTTACTGATTTGGAGAAGAGTATAGAGTGCTTCTGGGATATGTTTATAGTGGATGCATTGATTGCTAATTTTGATAGACATGGAAGCAACTGGGGCTTTATCAAGAAGGATAACAAGTATAGATTAGCACCTATATTTGATAACGGCTCTTGTCTTTTTCCACAGCTTAATACAGATGAGAAGCTTGAGGAGGTTCTGGCTAGTCAGGAGGAGATTGACAGGAGAATGTATACATTTCCTACATTTCAGATAAAGCTAGAGGGAAAGAAGAGCTCCTACTATGAGGTGATAAGCAGTCTTAGGTTTGATGAGTGCAACAAGGCCTTGATTAGAATAGTTGAGCGTATGGATATAAGTCGCATATATGACTTGATGGATAGTGTGGACGGTATATCAGAGATTAGAAAAAGGTTTTACAAGACAATACTTTGGGAAAGATATAACAAGATATTAAAGTGTTCCTATGATGCTCTTAAAAAAAGGGGATGAGTATATGAGAGAGATAGTAAAGAATTGGGTAAGCAAGAATGAGATAACTACCCCACTTCAAGGAACGCCAGCTCATAGAAGTTCGGGGATTATAAAGGCAATTATGAAGGATGGCAAGAAGGTTGCTGTGGGCAGGATTGACTATGAAGAGATGGATGAGGAGAACTATCAGTATATTATATACCCTTATTGGGATATGATAGATGGATTGACTTATGATATATTTCAGGGGATACCGGGGATTGATATGGACCTTCGACTTGAGAAGTACTATAGGGTGAATTATACACCAGTATTTATTACTGAGAGAAGTCCGGCGAAGAATAGAGAGGATTTGTGGGAGTTACTTGAGTCGGTAGGGCTTGATTATTACGATAGATTTGAGTGGTTGCTTAGAACCAACCTTAGGTGTGGCAACGATAATCTTGTGGTTGACAGAAGAAGATATGACAGTAGAAAGGTGAATTATTCTAAGGATCTGGATATAGCTAGTCTTCAGTACGGAGATTCTATAGTGGTGGATATGTTATCGGATGTGGCGGATAATGTAAGCACATTTTCAGAGAGAATGTATGATGTGTTAATTAATGGAATTGATGTAGTTGATGTAGATGGGCAGAACATAATTGGCTTTACCCAGAGGAGTGCTATGCTTGCTATGATACTTACCCAGTATAAGTTATATTATCAGAGCAGGAAAGAAAAGCAACGAGAGGGCATAGAAGAGGCAAAGAGGGTAGGCAAGTACCAAGGACGTAAGCCTATAGAGGTAGATTATCATCTTTTGGAGCAGGTGTCTGGAGAATTGGATAGTCACCTTATCACTGTAGAACAGGCTATGAAACGAGTGGGTATAACCTCTCGTTCTACCTTTTATAGAAAATTAAAAACAATGAAAACCAAGATGTGATGTGGTATATCCCATCATATCTTGGTTTTCTTTTTCGTTAGGATTTCTCTGATGAGAGACTCCTTTAATAGCAGAAGGCTTGCTCCATACATCACAAAGTACATAAGCGCAGATAGAAGTAAGGTTATGAAGGTTCCCCAGCCCATGACCATTACCCAGAAGGAAACTAAAATGGCTAGGAAGTTTGCCATAAACATCTTAACCCAGGATACATTCTTGAATAGATTTCGTACCTTATCTCTTACAAATATAATCTGCAGGGTAAGGACAGCAATCTCAGCAACTAAAGTGCCAACAGCGGCGCCTGCGGCGCCATAGCTTGGGATGAGAATTGCATTTAGTATAAGGTCTATTATAGCGCCTGCCACCTCAGACCAAAACACAAGCATTTCTTTTCCCAAAGGGACTAACATCTGAATACCTATAAGATTAGTCATACCAATAAAAATCAAGGTTGGCATAATTATCTGCATAGGAAGAATAGAGTCTATAAATTCCTTTCCTGATAACAGTAGTATGCTTTCCTCGGCATACATTATAAAATATATGGCAAGGGGAATAGCCATAAGCAGAATAAGTCGTAAGGTTTTGTTTAGGATACGATAAAACTCGTCTTTTGCCCCCTTTTCTATGTAGAGGGAAGCTCTAGGAAGTAGTACCACACTAGCAGAAGTGATAAAGCTAACTAAAATAGTCTTTACCTTTACTGCAGCGGTGTAATATCCAACCTCCGTATCATCCTTCATAAATCCAAGCATAACATTATCCAAATTAGTGTAAATAGTGGCTGCAACAGATACTGCAAAGAAAACCAGCATAGGCTTCATGTGTTTTTTTAGTTCATATCCGCCTAGAGGCTTCAGGATAATATGTTTGCGAAGATTTATAAAGTTTAATATGTTTGAAGCTGAAGCTGCAAATATAGTTATGCCACCATAGATAATGTAGTCCTCCTTATTATGTATGAGTAGAAACATACTAAGAAGAGCCACAACTTTAAATATAATAGACCGTATGGTTATATAAGAATATTGCTCCAGTGCCTTGTAAAGCCACTCTACTCCCATAGCATTAAGGAGGATGGAGATGCCCATAACTATAAGTAATTCTTTTTCCCTGTTAAATCTTGGGACTGCAAGAATTGCCCCGGCAAAAACAGCGTAGGATATAAGCACAGTTATGATATTTATTAGAAGGAGCTCTTGAACTGTTTTTGAGAGTTTTTCTTTGTCATCTCTTATCTTGGCACAGGTTCTTACACCATAGGTTGGAATTCCAAGCTGTGCAAACATAGAAAAATAAGCAACCACAGATGTGGCGAAAGAAATCTTACCCATACCAGCTGGAAGCAAAATCCTTGTTGCATAAGGAAATGTGATGAGCGGAAAGATTATGTTAGACATGGTAAGGAT
>JAGBBM010000106.1 GCA_017938485.1 Lachnospiraceae bacterium | reverse complement strand
GTCTAAGACTTTTCTCCATATCCTCTGCCAGATACAGATTGGCGGATATACACATATCCTTAACTGTCTCGATTATAATATCTGTATGTAAATTTCTCATAAACATCACCTCAAAAAAACTATGAACTCATTATAATACAATCCTTTAGTAAAGTAAATTGTCCCCTTTTCAAAAATAAAAAAAGGAAAGTTAAAAAACTTTCCCTTTTTTCAATCTCCTAAGAAATTGTCATTGTCCGCGTGAAGTGTTCCACGCTTCTTTTTATTATAATAACAGGTTATAACTGAAAATATGTAGGCAATGAATAACACTACAAATATAACAGCTAACCAGTATATTACGTCAAATAAAATACCTGTGATTCCATCTATTTTACTTAGACCTTCAAGATTATTCTTTAAATCTTCACCTGTCATATTTTCACCTCACATTCATAATTTATCAGTCAAGTATGCTATATAATAGCACACTTGACTGGATTACACAATATTGTCACTAAAAAATGTCTACTCTGTTATATCAGTTCCTTCATCTTCAGAAACTTCTTCAACATTGCCTTCCTCATTGTCAGCCTCTTCCATCTCTTTTTCAAGAGCTTCTAAAGATTCTGACTCATCAGCAGACTTTTGTCTAACCTTAGCAATACTTGCAAGTGATATATCATGCTCAACATCCATATTGATAAGCTTAACTCCTGTTGTAATTCTACCAAGCTTAGAAATATCCTTACATAAGATTCTAATAACAATTCCCTGGTTAGTTATAAGCATTATCTCATTGTCATCGTTAACTGCCTTGAATCCTACTACAGGTCCTGATTTCTCTGTAATCTTGTAGCACTTAACACCCTTACCACCACGTCTCTGTGGAGTAAACTCATCGATAAGTGTACGCTTACCAAGACCATTTTCAGATACGATGAGAAGTGCTTCTCCCTGAGTATCCATCTGCATACCAACAACTTCATCACCCTCAGACACATTCATACCGATAACACCCATAGATGTTCTACCTGTACTTCTTACGTCTGTTTCGTTGAATCTGATACACATACCTTGCTTAGTGATGAGGAATATATCCTTAGTATTGTTAGTTGACTTAACCTCAATAAGCTCATCGCCCTCTTTAAGAGTTATAGCTGCAAGACCAGACTTTCTTACATTTGCATATTCTGTAATACGAGTCTTCTTAACAATACCATTCTTAGTAGCCATGAAGAGATATCTACCCTCGTTATACTTAAGAATTGGTATAACAGCTGTAATCTTCTCGTCAGGAAGTAACTGAAGAAGGTTAACAATAGCTGTACCTCTCGCAGTTCTACTTGACTCAGGAATCTCATAAGCCTTAAGTCTATATACTCTACCCTGATTAGTAAAGAACATAATATAGTGGTGGGTTGTAGTCATAAATAAGTCTTCAATGAAGTCCTCATCTATAGTCTGCATACCCTTTATGCCCTTACCGCCTCTGTTCTGACTCTTGAAGTTATTGATAGACATACGCTTAACATAACCAAGCTTTGTCATAGCGATAACTATATTTTCCTTCTTAATAAGGTCTTCCACAGTGATATCATCATCAAGGTCGATACCTATAGAAGTTCTTCTCTTATCACCAAACTTTGTTGCGATAATGAGAATCTCTTCCTTGATAACTCCGAGAAGTTTCTTTCTATCAGCAAGGATTGCACGTAATTCTGCAATTTTTTCCATAAGCTCTCTGTACTCGTTCTCAAGCTTGTCTCTCTCTAAGCCTGTAAGAGCACGAAGTCTCATATCTACAATAGCCTGAGCCTGAATATCTGTAAGACCAAATCTCTCCATGAGAGAAAGCTTTGCGTCGGCTACAGACTTTGACGCTCTGATTATCTTTATTACCTCGTCGATATTATCAAGGGCAATAAGTAATCCCTCTAATATGTGAGCTCTTTCCTCTGCTTTTTTAAGGTCGTACTTAGTTCTTCTTGTAACAACCTCTTCCTGATGCTTTAAGTAATACTGAAGCATTTCAAGAAGATTAAGTACCTTTGGCTCCTGGTTTACAAGAGCAAGCATAATTACACCAAATGTATCCTGCATCTGTGTATGCTTGTAAAGCTGATTAAGTATTATGTTGGCATTGGCATCCTTACGGAGCTCAATAACTATTCTCATACCTTCACGAGATGACTCATCTCGAAGGTCTGTTATACCATCTAACTTCTTCTCTTTTACAAGTTCTGCTATCTTCTGAATAAGTCTAGCCTTATTAACCATATATGGAAGCTCTGTAACTACAATTCTCTGCTTACCATTTGCCATAGGCTCTATCTCAGATATAGCTCTTACTTTAATCTTACCTCTACCTGTTCTGTAAGCATCACTTATACCTGAAGTACCGAGAATCTGAGCTCCTGTAGGGAAGTCTGGTCCCTGGATAATCTCCATAACCTCTTCAATATCAGTTTCTCTATCCTCTAATACCTGATTGTCAATAATCTTAACTACCGCATTAATAACCTCATTTAAGTTGTGAGGAGGAATGTTAGTAGCCATACCTACTGCAATACCGGATGTACCATTTACAAGAAGGTTAGGATATCTACTTGGAAGTACGATAGGTTCCTTTTCTGTCTCATCAAAGTTTGGTACAAAATCTACAGTATCCTTATTGATATCAGCAATCATCTCTGTTGAAATCTTAGAGAGTCTTGCCTCTGTGTATCGCATAGCAGCTGCGCCATCACCGTCCACAGAACCAAAGTTTCCGTGACCATCTACAAGAGTGTATCTTGTGTTCCACTCCTGAGCAAGCTTAACCAATGCCTCATAGATTGAGCTGTCACCATGTGGGTGATATTTACCCATGGTATCACCGACGATACGGGCACATTTTCTGTGTGGTTTATCTGGTCCGTTGTTAAGTTCAACCATAGAGTGAAGAATTCTACGTTGAACTGGCTTAAGTCCGTCTCTTACATCAGGAAGGGCACGGGCAGCGATAACACTCATGGCATAATCAATATATGATTCTTCCATAGTTTTTTTCAAATCCACGTCTTGGATTTTGTCAAAGATTGTACTATCGTCCATTGTTTACCTCCCTTAAATGTCAAGATTCTTAACAAACTTAGCGTTTGCTTCAATAAATTCACGTCTAGGTTCAACCTTTTCACCCATAAGAGTATCAAAGGTAATATCTAATTCTGACTCGCTCTCCTCATCAATAGCTACTCTAAGGAGAACTCTCTTATCTGGATCCATAGTTGTATCCCAGAGCTGTTCTGCATCCATCTCTCCAAGACCCTTGTAACGCTGAATCTTGTTGTTTTGGTCTCTACCAACTTCATCTAATATCTTAGCAAGCTCATCATCACTGTAGGCATACCAAGTCTTCTTGTTCTTCTCCAACTTATAAAGTGGTGGCTGTGCCAGATATACATGTCCCTGTCTAATAAGATCAGGCATAAATCTGAAGAAGAAGGTAAGCATAAGTGTTGCAATATGAGCACCATCAACATCCGCATCGGTCATGATAATAATCTTATCATATCTGAGCTTCTCGATGTTAAAGTTCTCTCTGATACCTGTACCAAAAGCAGTTATCATAGCCTTAATTTCTTCATTGCCAAGAATTCTATCAATACGAGCTTTCTCAACGTTAAGTATCTTACCTCTAAGAGGAAGAATAGCCTGAGTTGCTCTATCTCTTGCTGTTTTTGCTGAACCACCCGCAGAATCACCCTCTACGATGTAGATTTCACACTTCTTTGGATCCTTGTCTGAACAATCAGCAAGCTTTCCTGGAAGTGCCATACTACTCTCAAGTGTTGATTTACGAGCAACATCTCTTGCCTTACGAGCTGCCATACGAGCTCTCTGAGCAAGCACCGCCTTACCAATGATTGCTTTTGCAACCTGAGGATTTTGCTCTAAGAAATAAGTAAGCTTTTCTGAAACAAGACCCTCAACTGCAGTTCTAGCCTCCGCATTACCAAGCTTTTGTTTAGTCTGTCCCTCAAACTGTGGATCAGGAATCTTAATACTAACTATAGCAGCAAGACCTTCTCTTAAGTCATCACCTGAAAGGTTCTCTTCCTTGTCCTTAAGGAACTTGTTAGTTCTTGCATAATCATTACATACTTTTGTAAGAGCACTCTTAAATCCTGTAAGGTGCATACCACCTTCAGGAGTGGTTATATTATTAACGAAGCTAAGTGTAGCCTCATTATATGAATCATTGTGCTGAAGAGCTACTTCTACGTATATGTCATCCTTCTGACCTTCACAGTAGATAACCTTGTCGTAAAGAGTTGTCTTGTTCTTGTTAAGATACTCAACAAATTCTTTGATACCGCCTTCGTAGTGGAAAGAAACACTCTTTTCTTTTCCTTCTCTCTTATCCTCTAAGTTAATTCTAAGACCCTTAGTAAGGAAAGCCATCTCTCTAAATCTTCTGCGAAGAGTATCATAATCAAATATAACATCATCAAAGATAGTATCATCAGGCATAAATGTAACCTTTGTACCAGTCTTATCTGTTTTTCCTACCTCTTTAAGCTTATAGATAACATTACCTCTCTCATAACGCTGTCTATAAACCTTTCCATCTCTTGAAATCTCAACCTCAAGCCAATTAGAAAGTGCATTAACAACTGACGCACCAACGCCGTGGAGACCACCAGAAACCTTGTATCCTCCACCGCCAAACTTACCACCGGCATGAAGTATAGTAAATACAACTTCTACCGCTGGAATACCAGCTTTTTCATGGATTCCTATAGGTATACCTCTACCGTTATCCACAACTGTAACAGAATTATCCTCATTGATAGATATATCTATCTCATTACAAAATCCTGCTAACGCCTCATCTACTGCATTATCAACAATCTCATAAACCAAGTGATGTAATCCTCTAGTAGATGTACTACCAATATACATACCCGGTCTTTTTCTAACCGCCTCTAATCCTTCAAGAATCTGGATTTGTTCGGCATCATACTGTGATTGTTCATTATTATTTGTGCCCATTTATATCCTCCCTTGTGTCTATAGTAATACTATAGATTTACCTGCTGTATAGCTCCTTGAGAAACGTGGTATATTCTATCTATACTAAGTCTCTCTTTTATAAAATCATCATATCCTGTACATGTAATGATAGTTTGAATATCATTAATGTATGACAGTAATGCATCTCGCCTTGTTGAATCAAGCTCCGACATTACATCATCTAACAGTAATATGGGATTATCATTAATAATTTTTTTTACTAAGCTAATCTCCGCCAATTTAAGAGAAAGTGCCACGGTTCGCTGCTGTCCCTGAGAACCATATTTTTTAACATCCATACCATTAACCATAAAAGACAAATCATCTCTATGTGGTCCTGTATGAGTACTCTGGTATCTAAGGTCCATATCCCTTTTTAAGCATATCTCTTTTGCAAATTCATCCTCATGAACATCTTTATCATATGATATGATAAGCTCTTCTTTATCAGAGGTAAGCTTTTTATGTATATCAAGGATAATTTCATTGAGCATATCAATAAAATTATTCCTCTCTTTTATGATTTTTATACCATATTCTACCAACTGACTATCCCAAATATCTAGCATATCTATCTGATTCTTATCATAATAGATTTGTTTTAAGAGATTATTGCGTTGGTTCAAAATCTTGTTATAGGTAGCTAAGTTACTATAATAGATTTTGTTTAGCTGGCATAATTCCATATCCATAAATCTTCTTCTCTCTGAAGGACTATTCTTTATAATAGTTAAATCCTCAGGAGAAAATAATATGATATTAACCAGTCCCATTAAATCTGCGCTTTTCCTTATAGGCACCATATCTATAGCTACGCCTTTGCTCTTACTTTTGCGAAGATGCATATCTATTCTGTGACCTATATCAAATTTGTTTACAGAGGCTCTTATGTGACTTTCATCACAATCAAATCTTATAATTTCTTTGTCTTTATTACCTCTGTGGGACTTTGTTGTAGCAAGCATATATATAGCTTCTAGTACATTTGTTTTTCCCTGTGCATTATCTCCATATAAAATGTTAATACCCTCGGAAAAATGTATATCAGCCTCACTATAATTTCTATAATTGTTTAAGCTTAATGATTCAATAAACATAATAAATTCACTTTCTAAAACTTATTTTTGTATGCTTATCTTATCACCATCAAATTCTACTTCGTCACCGTCATAAAGCTTTCTGCCTCTTCTTACATCCACTTCACCATTTACCAAAACCAATCCCTGCTGGATAAATTCTTTGGCATCTATACCTGAATCTGCAAGACCAGTAGCCTTAAGTGCCTGTCCTAATTTGATGAATTCTTCTCCATCTCTCAATTTAAGTATATGCATAATTAACTCCTAACTAGATTCTAGTAAGCATCTACATTTATATTTACAGGAAGAACGATATATACAAAGCTTTCCTTATCATCTCTTATGATACATGGTGACTTAGAATCTCTCATATAAAGTGTTATAGTTTCATCATCTATAACTCTCATAACATCAATAAGGAATTTTGGATTAAATCCAATTATTATATCTTCACCTGTTTTATTAATCTCAATTTCTTCATTCATAGAACCCATAAGAGTATCTACCTTAAGATACATGTTATTATCATCCTTAATATTGATAACTATAGGTTTTTTGTCAGATTCTTTTATAAGAAGAGAAGCTCTATCTATACAATCTAAGAATTCTCTATTGTTAACATTAACTTTAATCTTATGATCCATAGTGAGCATCTGAGCTATCTTAAAGTAATCACCCTCTAAAAGTCTTGAAACAACTGTAGTATTGTCAAACTCAAATAATATATGTTTATCAGTGAAGTAAATGTTAACCATATCCTCTACTCCACCACTTATAATCTTTGATAAATCGTTCAAAGTCTTTCCTGGAACAACAACCTTTACATTAACTGAATTACCACCTAATTCTATATTACGAAGTGAAATTCTATGTCCATCAAGTGAAACAACAGTAAGCTTTCCATCTTTTACTTCAAAAAGCTCACCTGACATAAGCTTGTTATACTCATTGTCAGATATAGAAAAGATAGTCTGTCTTATAACTTCCTTAAGAGTAAACTGTGATATACTTATACTCTTTTCTTTTTCTATGCTAGGAAGCTCTGTAAAATCTTCACCAGATTTTGAAGAAATAGTAAACTTAGCTTTTTCACATCTAATAATTGTCTTATAATCTGGAGTTGATTCTATGTATATATCACTATCAGGAAGCTTACGAACAATATCTATAAATAGCTTTGCCTCAATAGCTATACGTCCCATTTCAATAACTGAACCTTCAAGGGCTGTCTCTATACCTAACTCTAAATCATTAGCAGTAAGCTTAATACTATCTGAGTAAACATCTATAAGAACACATTCAAGTATAGGCATAGTTGTTTTTGTTGAAACTGCCTTAGAAACTATATTTAAAGCAGATAAAAGGTTAGATTTTGAACATTTGATTTTCATCGTGTGGAAAACTCCTTTCGTGGAAAAAAATAATTATATAAATATAAAATAAATTAGTAATAGTAGTAGTAGGGGCTGTGGATTTGTGGTTATCTCTTAAAGCCCTTATATTTAAAGGATTTGAACCTTAAAAAACTATGTTTTTAACTTAAGATTTAGGTGTTAATAAACTATGGAAAACTTTTTAAAAAAATAAACTAAAAATTATAATAAAAAAGTTATAAACATAAAATCCATATAATAAAAACAATTTATCCACATTAAATGTTAATTGTTAGGATTAAGTTTCTTAACAAGAGTATCAATTGTGGATTTAAATGCTGGGTCTTCAGCCATCTTAGCTTCAACTCTGGTTATACCGTTGATAACTGTTGCATGGTCTTTTCCTCCCACTGCGTTACCGATAGATTTTAAAGCTAAAACTGTGTGTTCTCTACAAAGATACATAACTACCTGTCTAGCTGTTGCAATATCCTGGCTGCGCTTCTTGGAACGAATGTCGTCTTCTGAAACTCCCATATGCTCTGAAACAGTTTTTATAATCAAGTCAGGCGTAATTGAAACATTAGTATCCTTATTAATAATATCTTTTAAAGAATACTTAGCTGTTTCAAGAGTAACTTTTTCACTCATAAGCTTAGAGTAAACACTTATTTTATTTAAAGCTCCCTCTAATTCTCTGATGTTGTTAGTAACATTTTCAGCTATGTAGACAAAAACTTCATCCGGAATTCCTGTTAAGTGGTCCATCTCTGCCTTATTCTTAAGGATAGCCATACGAGTTTCATAATCAGGTTCATGAATATCGATAGGAACACCACATTCAAATCTGGATATGATTCTTTCATCAAGTGTTTTAATTTCCTTTGGAGGTCTATCTGAAGAAAGAATAATCTGTTTTTTATCATTATATAAAGTATTAAAAGTGTTGAAGAACTCCATCTGAGTACTATCCTTGTCCTTAATGAACTGTACGTCATCTATAAGAAGTACATCAACTTTTCTATATTTTTCTCTGAATTCGTTAGTTGTGTGATTACGAATAGCATCAATAATCTCATTGGTAAATGTTTCAGATGGTACATATAAAACATTAGTCTTATCATCTTTTTGTAATATGTAATGAGCAATAGACTGCATAAGATGTGTCTTACCCAGTCCGGAATTACCATATAAGAATAAAGGATTAAAGTTATCCTGAGCAGGAAGATCTGCTACTGCAAGACAGGTTGCATGAGCGTGTCTGTTACTATCACCAACTATAAATGTATCAAAAGTATACTTAGGGTTGAGATTACTTCTGCTTATAGCTTCCTTGTAGGAATCAGTCATAGTAACAGTTTTAGTAGATTCTTCTGATTCGGAAACAAAATTTTTCTTTTCATCTATAACTATATCTATGTTACTGTCATTTAAAGTTTCTCTTATAGAGGAAAGAAGAAATAAATCGAATTCTTTTCTGTGAAGGAATTTGACTGCATTTTCTCCTAATTTTTCATCTACATAAAAATAAACTGTGTTATCTTTACATTCATAAATCTTAAGTGAACGAATCCAAGTATTAATCATAATACTAGATATATCATATTGAGTTTCAAGGAGAGAAAGAATATCCTCCCATTTGCTTTCAATTAATTTCTTCATGAAATCCTCCGAATTAGTAGTAAAAATCTATATAATTAAAATATGTAAAAATCCTTAAAATTGAGGCTAGTAACCCAATTTGCATACATAAATATAATATACTACAAATAAGGTTATTTTTCAAGAAAATTAAGGTAAATATATGAAGGAAAAAAGGTTACAAATAATAATTATGAGACACTATTTTATGTTAAGTAAATGTTTATTTATGAGAATATGTTAACCAGTAAAAAAGTGTTGAAAAATATAGAAATTGTGAATAAATCCACAGGTAATTTACAAGTTATCCACAGGTTAATAACATTTTGTGGATAAAATTATGTAAATAGATTATGGTTAATTACCATAAAATTGTGGATAACTTCGCTAAAAAAATCAAATATTTGCTTGACGTATAAAGGTTTTTTACATATAATATGGTCTGGTGTCTTTTCTTATATTATGTATAATTATAAGATGCTAATATTAAAAAAGGAGGTAAACTACTATGAAGATGACATTCCAGCCTAAGAAGAGACAGAGATCAAAGGTTCACGGTTTCAGAAAGAGAATGAGCACAGCTAACGGAAGAAAAGTATTGGCCGCAAGAAGAGCTAAAGGTAGAAAGCAGTTATCAGCGTAGGTCACATTTTGTTGTGACCTTTTATTTTCCCATTTTGTGGGAAAATTTTAAGTGGAGAGTTATATGAAAAACATTGTGTCACTTAAAAATAGCAGAGAGTTCGGCAAGGTGTATAACCACAAAGAATCGTTTGCCAATAAATATTTAGTGATGTATCTAAGTGCCAACAACTTAGAATACAGTAGAATTGGAATCTCTGTTAGTAAAAAAGTTGGTAATAGCGTGGTCAGACATCGTATTACCAGGCTGATAAGGGAAAGCTATAGGCTTAATAAAGACAAGCTCAAATCAGGATATGATATGGTTATAGTTGCAAGAGTAGCAGCTAAAGACAAAGATTATCATGATATAAGCAGTGCATTTATGCATCTGGCTAAGCTTCATAATCTATTAAATAATGTGGATTAGAGGTGGTTTATATGAAGAGAGTTTGTATAGCAATGATAAAATTATATAGAAAATACATTTCGCCTTTAAAAAGACATGGTTGTTGCAAATATTATCCGACTTGTTCAGAGTATGCTATTGAGGCATATGAAAAATATGGTTTTTTTAAGGGAACTTTCCTTACAGTATGGAGAATACTTAGATGTAATCCTTTTTCCAAAGGTGGATATGACCCCGTGCCATAGTTTAATCTGGAGGAAAATATGTTTTTAACACAGTATGGTGGTGCTATTTTAGGACCAATCGCACGACTTCTTGGAGTCGTAATCAACTGGATTTATGAAATTCTTGATAAAATTGGTATAGCTAACATAGGTATTACAATCATTTTATTTACATTTGTAATAAGAATGTTACTTGTTCCATCTACATTCAAGCAGAATAGATCCACAAGAATAACAAAACATATTCAGCCTGAAATTAACAAAGCTATTAAAAAGTATAAGGGAAAGAAAGATCAGGAATCTATGCTTGCTCAGCAGAATGAGACAAGAAAGATTCAGGAGAAGTATGGAATCAGTTTAACAGGTGGATGTCTTACATCCATTATAAACATGCCTATTTTCTTAGCTCTTTATAACGTAATTCAAAATGTTCCAGCTTATGTCAATAAGGTTTATGGACTTTATAGACCTATAGCAGATCAGATTTATGGAAATGAAGATGCAATTGCTAAGCTTACTGAATTTCAGAATGAATATAACACACTTAAAGCAGTTAAGTTAGATCCGAATAATATTAACACAATTATAGACGTTCTTGCTAAGTTCCCATCAGAGGCATGGGACAAGTTTAGTGCTTTATTTAACAATCAGGGTGCCATAGTTGATGCTATTAATCAGAATTCAGGCAAGATTACTGAGATTTATAGCTTTATAGGTGGTATTGACCTTACAGTTGCACCAGGCCTTGCCTTTACAACTGCAATAATAATACCTATCTTATCAATGGTATTCCAGTATCTCAGTATGAATGCTACTCCAATGCAGTCTACTGGTGACCCAACTCAGGATGCTACTATGAAATCAATGAAGACTATGATGAGGGTATTCCCTATCATGTCATTTATTATCTGTGTGGGTGTTCCTGCCGGTGTTGGTTTATACTGGGCAGCTGGTTCGCTTATAAGTTTCATCACTACTAAGGCTATTCACTTCTATTTCAATCGTTGTGATATGGAAAAGGTAGTAGAGAAAGCTAAGAAGAAGGCAGCTAAGAAGATTGCTAAGAGAAAAGCTAAAGGTAAGAAGACATTTATGGAAAGAATGCAGGAGGCTGCTATGGGCGAACAGCAACAGCAGGCATCTGCAAGCAAAAATAATGTGGCATCTACAAATTTAAAGAGCTATACTTCTAACACTATGAAGAAGAATGATTCAGATGTTAAGTATAGAGAGGGAAGTCTTGCAGCAAAGGCAAACTTGATGCAGCGTTATACAGATAATAATGGAGGAAAATAATAGTGGAGTTCAAAGAATTCAAAGCTAAAACAGTGGAAGAAGCTATTACAGCTGCTTCAATGGAATTTGGAGTAGCAAGCACTGATTTAGATTATGAAGTTATCGAAAAAGGTTCTTCAGGATTCTTAGGTATCGGTTCAAAGCCAGCAATTATCAAGGCTAAGAAGAAGGATTCCTTTTTAGATGATATTCATAGTTACTTAAAGAATCTTTTTAACGCTATGGATATTGAAAGCGATATAAAGATTGATTACAATGAAGAAAGTAACACTATGGATATTGATGTATCAGGTCCAGACATGGGTATCTTAATTGGTAAGCGTGGTCAGACTCTTGATGCTCTTCAGTATCTTATCAGTCTCTACGTTAACAAGAAGAGTGAATCTTATATAAGAGTTAAGCTTGATACAGAGAATTATCGTTCAAGAAGAAAGGATACTCTTGAGAATCTTGCTAAGAATATTGCATTTAAGGTTAAGAGAACTAAGAGATCATTTACTTTAGAGCCAATGAATCCTTATGAGAGAAGAATTATTCACTCAGCTCTTCAGAATGATAAATATGTTTCAACTAGAAGCGAAGGCGAAGAGCCATATCGTAGAGTTGTAATATACTTAAAGAAGAACCAGTAAAAAATATTTGTAGAATTCTTCAAAAAACCGGATGCCAAGAGCATCCGGTTTTTTATATTCTTATAATAAGTTTTATACACATAATTACATAGTATGTCCAATATATATTTAATAATTACTTCGCAACTCTACGGATTCAAGAGTATCTAAGACTTAAGCTTTCGATGTTTGATTGCGTGCCACTCCCATAAACTCGCACATCTCTAAAAAATAACTAAGGATTTTTGAAGACAATTAGCTTGTACCAAATATCAAGATTTTATAATTTGCGATGAATGCACTGCGAGAGTGATGTTTGAGTTGCACATCGTGCAACGAGTTTCACGAGAGCAGTGCTAATCAAACATCGCAAATTTAAAATCTTAGATATTTGCACAAGCGTAGAGTTGCGAGAAAATCCTTAGTTATTTTCTAGAGATGTACTCAGACAGTATGTCCGTGGCACGCTTCATCGAAAGCTTCTAAGTCTAAGATACACTAAGAATTCTAATTGTCTTCAGTAATTATTAAATATATATTGAACATACCATATACTATAGTTTTTATAAAACTTATTATAAGAATATAATAACAGGGGGTTTTGCCCCCTGTTATTTACCCATGCAGAATTCTGCAAATATTTTATTTACTAAATCGTCTTCAAGTTCTTCACCTATGATTCGGCCTAGACTTGCGTAGGCAGACATAAGGTCGATGGTGAAGAAGTCTTCTCCCATATCAAGGGATATACTTTCAAGAACTTTGGTGAGACTTTCCTTGGTGTCGTAGAGAAGATTTTTGTGGCGAAGGTTGGTAATGTAGATTTCATCGTTGTAGGAAAGTTCTTCGTTGAAGAACATTTCTTTAAGGAGATTTTTAAGAGTATCTTTACCAGTGCCTTCTTTTGCTGATAATTCAATGATTTCAGTGTTAATTTTGGAAGTTATCAACAACTTATCCACAACGATATCCATATCATTTTTATTGATAATTGTAATGGATTTTTTGTCTTTAATTATATCTATTATCTTGAAATCGTTTTCATCCAATTGGGCGGTTCCATCAACAATGTAGAGGATTAAATCTGCATCCAAAATACTGTCCTTTGCCTTGTCTACTCCAATCTTTTCAACAAGGTCTTCAGTATCGCGAATACCCGCTGTATCCACCATATTTAGCGTGATTCCGTCTATATTGATAAGCTCTTCTAAGGTGTCTCTAGTGGTACCTTCAATATCTGTTACAATGGCTCTATCCTCACCCAAAAGCATATTCAAAACTGATGACTTACCGGCGTTGGGTCTACCCACAATTACAGTGCGTATACCCTCTTTTATGATACGTCCATTATCGCTAGATTTTATAAGGCTTTCCACAGTTATCAACAAGTTATCCACAGTCTCTTTTAACTGCTGTGGAAAATCCTCTAAAGAGTAATTTTCAGGGTCATCTAGGGCAGATTCGATATAAGCTATATTATATAAAAGCTTCTCTCTCATACCTGAGATAATATCCTTTAACCCACCTCTTAACTGCTTCAAGGATGACTTGGCAGCCATATCATTTTTAGCATGAATCAAATCCATAACAGATTCTGCCTGAGACATATCTATACGTCCATTAAGAAAAGCTCTCTTTGTAAATTCTCCTGGCTCGGCTGGTCTTGCACCAAGCTTGATAACTAAATCAAGAATTCTTTTAAGAATAGTCACACCACCATGACAGTCAAGCTCCACCACATCCTCTGCAGTGTAAGTCTTTGGTGCCTTCATAATAAGAGCAATAGCCTCGTCGTAGATTTCACCCTCATATTCAATAACTCCATAAGCTGCGGTATAGCTTTCCATAGAGGATATATCTTTATTACTATTTTTAGGTTTAAATATTTTGTTTGCAATATTAAGTGCCTCATCACCACTTATTCTTATAATTCCTATTCCGGAATTACCCATACCAGTGGCTATGGCTGCGATAGTGTCTTTCATTTTGACCTCCTAAATGAAAGTGTAATAAATAACAATAATATAATAAATAAAAAGACTAGGGTTTGCAATAAAAAATTTAGGGAACTTTTTATAGTGATTTTATATAAAAAGTTCCCTAAATAAATTTTGTATAATTTCTAACTCTCTATAAAACTGAAAGTTGTACCTCTATTTGCTATATCTTATTTCTCCCATAACCCATGTAAATTGCAGTACTCATAGGCTGCCACAAATTCTTCTCCATCCGCAAGTTTAAACTCTGCTCTTGGTTTATCTGTATATTCTAATTTAACTTTCTGACTACCTCTTGTTGTTTCAATAGCAATCCACTGAATATAATGTGCTTCTACCATTGGATGTTCTACTTCACCAACTTCAACAGTCACCTTGTCTCCATCCACTATTACAACAGGTACATGCTTCTCATGTGCTCCCTCACTGGTTCCCGGTACAATCTCTGTCATCTTCTGACCACAGCACATAACTGGAACACCTGACTCCTTCACATATTCAATGATATTTCCACAATGCTCACAAATATAATATTTCATATAACAAACCTCCCTATTTATAATTCTCTTTACATACTTCTAAATATGTCTGTGGATGATTACATATGCCATAAAAATATTATACCATATATCTTTATGAAGTAAAGAAAAACTGTGATAACAAAATCACAGTCTTCTTTCAAAAACATATTCTATTTTAGAAGATAAGTCTTCTCTAAAAATGTATCCAAGTCTATTGAATTTCTTTATTTCTTCGGGATTTTCAATGCAGTTTTCTGCCATGAATCTAACCATTTCACCTCGTGCCATTTTTGCATAAGTACCTTTTGTTACCAGCTTCCCGGCAGATAATTCGCAAAATGTTATAGATATATAGGTATCTTCTTTGGATAGATATCTCTCGATACATTTAGAATATTCTTTTGATGCGAGATTAATTATAATGCCCTTCTCATCTCTAACACCTTTGTAAAGCATATCTCCCCAATATTCATATAAGTTTTTTTCATTTCCGATTGTAGCTTTTGCCTTCATCTCTAAGCGGTAAGGTGTTACTCCATCCATTGGCTTCAAAACACCATAGAACGCTGATAATATCC
Organism: Lachnospiraceae bacterium; assembly: GCA_017938485.1. Classification (GTDB taxonomy): domain Bacteria; phylum Bacillota; class Clostridia; order Lachnospirales; family Lachnospiraceae; genus Coprococcus_C. Next base: position 215 of record JAGBBM010000106.1, on the reverse strand, counting down.
TTAGATGTTCCTGTATATATTCAAAATGCCCATCCTCAAATACTGTAGGAGCCATGTACTGGTACGCAATTCCCTCATATGATAATATCGCCGGTGTAAGCCTATGGTACAAGTCCATATTCTCTAAACGTCTCACATTTTGCTCCACGATTTTATCATTGCATTTCCACAATTCCTTTAACTCATCTTTAGACTTGCCTTTTAACCATGCTAAT
>JAGBBM010000105.1 GCA_017938485.1 Lachnospiraceae bacterium | reverse complement strand
CCATGTCCTAAGTGTGGTCAGAAGAATTACAGTATGGATATGGGAGGCAGTTTAGATGTAAAGTCTGTGGCATCAGCTACTAGGGTTGAAGCCTTAAGTGACCATGCAAAGGCTCACCAGCAATATGATGGTGGTGGACATCATGTGGAGACACCTAGAGCATTCAGTCCGCATTACACTGTAAATGCTGATAATACCTCCCACACTAAAGTTGAGAAGATAAAGCCTCCTAAAAGGAAAAAGACCTTTGGGGATATTTTTAGAACACTGATAACCATCGTAGAAGTTTTTTTTCTGCTTGTTATTGTGGTAGCGATGATTTTTAGTACAGATGAGGAATCGGAAGAAATCACACCAGAGGGAGAATATTCCCACGAAGAAATATATTGTGAAAGATATGAACCGGGTTTTTATGAATTTCAGGCGAGGAATTATGATATAGGTATTATCAAACTAGAAGATTTTTACGGTGAGTATGCTGCAAAATTTGATGTGCCAGAAGGATATGAACTAGTGTCGTATGTATTTTTGGTTGATGTACCACATGGAGATTATGACTACTTCAGTTTGTGGGAAGTGGTGGATTTTTATATGGTTACCACAGAAGGGATATCTGTAGGTCCTATGAATTATGGCAATATGCAAAGCTGGCTTGTGGAGGATAACATAGGAATAACAAATCTTATCACCCACAAGATATTTGACAAGGAAGGTGTTATATCATTTCTTGTTAAAGAGGGAACAGCAGATTACCTTATAATCGACACATATAAGGGACAGCGTTCTGAAAGAAGCTTTGATAAGAGATTTATTGTGATGGAATAGGAGGGAAAATATGGACAGACAATCTACAAAAATACATAGAAGTATAAATATAATTTTCCTCTTTGTAATACTGGGGTTGTTAGCGTATATAGGCACAAAGGAAGGCGTCGATGATGATGATTACTACATAAAAGAAAAGCAATATGATATAAATCCTGTATCCGTAGAGCAGGTGGAGATTACGGAGGAGCTAAGAGAACTATTTCCAGAGTATGTTTTAGATGAAACTTACAGAAAAAAAGTAATGTACGCTCTTGAAGTGGAAATAATCAACAAGGATTGCGAGGGATTAAATTCCTATGAGTATGACTCCATAAAGGTGGAAGGCTCGGATGGTAAACTCCATGAAAGCGAGATGCCAGAATATTATGCAATCTTGGAAGAAGAACCATATTGCGAAATGATACCACCATATTTCACAACGAAAACTACTTTCTATGTGGTTATGGATGAAGATGAAATACCAGAGCAACTGTATATATATAAAAATTATGGAGAAGAAGAATATGTTGCTATAGACATGCCATAACCGTCACAAAAACGCCCCTTCCTGAATACCATATATTATGGGATGAAGGGAGGCGGACCAGTGGGATTTCAAAATACCAGTATCAGAAATATTTTGAGTGAAGCCCTAAATTATGGTGGCATAATAGTAGACGTGAGAGAACAAAAAGAGTTTGCCATAAGTCATGTGCCTATGGCGATTAATCTGCCTCTAGAAGCCATACGCCAAGGAAACTATTCTCTTCCTAAGAACAAAGTAATTCTCCTGTATTGTGAAAATGGGGGCAAAAGTGCCCTTGCGGCAAAACTCTTATCCGAGAAAGGATATCGAGTTATCAATACAGTAGGAGGCCTAAAGGAATATAGAGGCGCACTAACCAAAGTTTCTACCAAGGGAGACTGACATTTGTCAGTCTCTTTTTT
>JAGBBM010000104.1 GCA_017938485.1 Lachnospiraceae bacterium | reverse complement strand
TCGTTGTAAAAATTCATTCATTTGTCCTAACCTCTTTCATCTTATCTTTTGTCTATAATGGAACTCTCATTAATAATTATTTTTCAAAAGCAACTAAGAAACTATCGAAACCAGCTTTCTTTAGCTTCTCTTGTTGTGCTACAGCATTTTCTCTGCTATTAAATGAACCAACACAAACTCTGTAATAAATATTACCACTTGCTGCTGGTGCTGATGCTGGTGCTGAGTAAGCTGTTCCAGTAATTCCTCTGAAAAGTGCTGCCGCTATCTTTTCAGTATTCCATTTATTCATATCTGCTCTTGAATCACAAAAGCCTAACTCTACAAGAACTGCGGGAGCAACTGTCTCACGTAGTACATAGTAGTTTGCTTCTTTTACTTTTCTGTCTATCCATCCAATGTCTTTTACAAGAGCAGATTGAATTGCTTGTGCTTTTGTGCGGTTCGCTTCTTTGCCATTATAAGCCCCGTTAAAAATGTATGTCTCAACTCCCATAGGGTTCTCAGTTGTTTTAAAAGCATTTAAATGAAGCGAAATAAAGATGTCTAATTTCTGAGCGTTTGCCTTGCGAACTCTGTCCGCTAAATCATTTGTACTTTTATCTACTGAGCAGTTGATAACAGTGTGCCCCTTTTCTTTTAGCATAGCCATCAATCTGTTTCCTACTTCTCTGTTCTTTTGTGTTTCTGATACAAATCCATTTGCTCCTGTGCCAACTCCACTTAATGTGTGCCCCATGTCAATTCCTACTATCATTCCTTGTACCTCCAAAAAATTTATTTAAAAAGAAACTAAGGCTAAAGCCCCAGTTTCTCTTTTATTTCTTTATTTTCTTGTTCTAATCTGTCTATTTGCTTTTGTTGCTCTTGGCAGAACTTCCATAAAACAGATACCATAGCATAAGTGTCTATACCATCTGTTCTTTCTGGATGTAGTAAATCATCAGCTTCTGGTGTTAAATCTTCAAGTATTAAACCAGCTCTTGTATTAGGAGTTGTCATTTCTTCTTCTAACTCAAATCCCAACTCTTGAGCTTCTGCTTCAATGTTTTTCATTTCTTTAACTTCTTCTTTTAGGTGATAAGTTTTAATGTGGTTATTCATAACTACATCTTTTACAATAGAAGCATCTATATCATCAATATCTTGTTTATATTCTCTTCTTGAACCATTGGTAAATGAACTTGCTACAATTTGAGTATAAGCAGTGTCAGCAAAGTTTCTTACTTGTAATTGGGTTGTACTTCTTAGCCATTTTAAGTAAGTTGTTGAAGTTGAACCAATACTAATTCCACCATGTCCACCCGAATCTACAAAGACATTAAAGGTTCTATTTCCTCCTGGCCTATAGAAAGAAAACCTATCGGTGGTTATATCAACCCTTGAAGTGAAACTTGTTGCGTTTGGTTGCCAACATTCTATAGTTGGCCCATAGGTGTTATTTACATGTCCGCCAACTCCGTATCTTGCCATATAACCGTTTCTATATAAATCTATACAGCTCCATGCTTGAACCCCAGCTTCATTTCTTAATAGTACCCCGTCAGAAGGTGTTGCCATAACTATCGGCTTATAATAATAGAAGTTCGGGGCTGATGTATTAAAATGACAATGGTTAGTGTTTTGAGTACCTATTATCATATTACCAACTGAATTTTCAATTCTAAGAACGTTATTATTTTGCTGAGTGATATTCTTTAATAAAATACCATTTTCGTTTATATCTCTACCTAATCTCATATCTTTACACATAAAATATCCAGTTGATTGTAAGTTAGTAGAAACTACTGGATTTCCACTGGTAGGAATTGCTCCTATATCCGCAGCAGTTGGCTTATTTCCAGCATGGTATACTTTATTTTCATCTATGAGTATGCTAGAACTAGCAGTATCACTAACAGAAAACCTTATAGATTTGTTTCTTGAAGGGGGCATGATTCTAAAACTCTTATCACTATTATCTGAAACTAAATCTAAACTTGCTCCCGAACCAGTTCCACCTTGCTTAAAAGCCCAACCTCTTTCTGTATTGAAGTGTAGTAAAGAAGCTCCATCACCAGTTCTACTTATCTCCATTCCACCTTTTGTTTTTGTGGCATAGTTATTATCTGCTTTTTGTCCATTAACCCCAATCCCATACTTATTAACAAAGAATATAGGTAAGTTTTGCCCTATCTGAATTGCTGGTGTCTTTTGTGCTGAACTTAAACCAGTATTGTCATTGTAAGTTATATATAAATCATAAGTTCCTTCATCTGTTAGGTTTTTAACAGTAATTGTTTGAGCTGATTGTGAAGCTCCAATAGAAGTAGCTGATGAAACTGCGTTAGTTGTTGTTCCTCTGTTATAACAAGCCCAAGAACCAGTTGTGCTTATATTTGGAATAGAACTATTTGTCTTTACTGTAAACACTACTTCCGCACTTGTTGAGCCTCTTGTTATAGTTCCTTGAGTTAAACCAGGAGCGTTGTAATAGTGTAATGTTTGTGCTGGTGTTGTTGCTTCTGCTGTTAAGTTAGCATTAAAACTTGATACTGAAACAATTTTATATTTAACTTGTTGAGAAACTGTTTGTTTCGCAATAGCATGGTTGTAATAAGTTGTTCCAGTTGGTAAATCAGCTAACCAGTTCCAACCTCCAGAGCCATAAGCAACATATAATTTATAAG
>JAGBBM010000014.1 GCA_017938485.1 Lachnospiraceae bacterium | reverse complement strand
ATCACTTTTAGACCTTATAACACACCATGTTGTAAGGTTTTTTTGTGTCCATACCTCCTTTATTACCCACAAAAAATAATAGGTGTAACACCCTTAAAACATCAATTATTAGGATGTTACATCTATTACAAACCTTACAACCTAACACTCTTCAATCACATCAATTACATTGGTGTGCTGGGTGTGTTGTGGAGACTTTCATTTGCTTTCAAATACTCCTCTAAAACTGTTGTAGTGTGTTTCTCGCAGTAGTGCATTGTCTGTTTTAGGTTAGTATGCCCCAACATCTTGCTCACAGTAGCAATGTTTAAGTGCTTCTCGTTTAGTTGGTGATGTGCAAAAGTATGTCTTAAAAGATGACTATGTATAGACTTTGATACCCCTGCTTGCAGGGCGACAATTTTTAGGAATCTATTATATGCTTGATTAGATATGGTGATACTAAAATTATACCTCTCCAATATCTCCAACGACTCATCATTGACTACTGTTATATACTCCACTCCTGTCTTTTGTCTTTGCTTTTGAATAAACTTCACTCCACCTCTCTCTTGTATGTCATCTCTTTTAATATCCACCAAATCACAATATGCCAATCCTAAATTTGCCTGCAAAATGGCGATGTCAGCAACTCTTTGTAATGATGGGGATGAATATGGGGTACTACGAATCTTATTCAACTCATCACTGGTAAGATACTCTACCTTTTTAGGTTTTCTCTCAACCTTAATTGAATCAAAGAGGTTATGTCCCAATAACCTATTGTTGTTTATCCCATAATTGATGAATAGTTTTACTATTGACCACTGGTTAGCAAAACTTGATGCTTGTAGACTCCCTCGAAGTTCTGATGCCAATAACCTAATATCTTTATTGGTAATTGTCCTACACTCTTTATTGTCTAATATCGCAATCACCTTATTTGTAATTCTCACATATCTTTGGTAACACACAATGGATAAGTCAGTGCCTACTCTTTGCTTACTAATTAGGAGAAAGTCTTTTTGTAGGTCAGTTAGCGAATAATTTGTGTTTACACTATTTATAAGGGCATCTTTGACTACTCCTATGGTGATAGGATATCCCATTATCTCCAATTTGGATATGGTGTCATATGTCTTTAACCTCTCATTCTCGCAATATCTCTTGACATAGTTATCCCTTTTACTGGATATCAACTTCTTGTATTCTAATGGATTAACTTTAATAGATAGTCTTCTATAACTTCTAACCCCATCAACAGTGATGACCATCTCCACAGGAGCAAGTCCATCTTTACCCACTTTTGCACCTCTACAACAAAATGTAATATTCCACATAACACTTTATAAATTAAATGGTTACAACATTTGCTGAGACCTACTAAAAGTGGTCACATATAGGTATCACTTTTTAGCATATTGACCTCCACAACCCACCCAGCACACCAATGTAATTGATTAAGTTTGATAGGTGTGATGTTGTAAGGTTTGTAATAGATGTAACATCCTAATAATTGATGTTTTAAGGGTGTTACACCTATTATTTTTTGTGGGTAATAAAGGAGGTATGGACACAAAAAAACCTTACAACATGGTGTGTTATAAGGTCTAAAAGTGAT
>JAGBBM010000103.1 GCA_017938485.1 Lachnospiraceae bacterium | reverse complement strand
GATATACTTGCCCTTGCTCAGGATATGAAGAAAAACCCTGAAAAGTACAGCGAGGCTCTTAAGGGAAAGAAGTTATACACTTTGTTTGAGAAGACTTCAACAAGAACATTTCTCTCATTCACAACAGGTATAACAGAGCTCGGTGGAACATATTTTAATCAGTTGTGGAAGGACTCTAACTTTGTCCTTGGAGAGCCTGTTTCAGAGATTAAGTATGTTTGCCGTAACGTAGATATAATAATGGCTCGTCTTGTTAAAAATGAGACAGTAGAGCTTTTTGGGAAAAATGCAACAGTTCCATTTATCAATGGATGTGATAACTCATATCACCCATGTCAGATACTTGCAGATGCCCTTACTATTATTGAGCATTTTGGAAGCCTTAATGTTAAACTTCTCTACATAGGTGCAAAGAACAATGTATTTAATTCTCTTGTTGAGTTTTTTGCAAAGATGAAGCAGGGAACAATCTATGGACTTACACCACTCGTAAATGATACTGTTTGCGGTGAGGATTTCTTTGAGGAAGCAAAGGCTACAGGACACTATGTAGAGCTTGATCCAACTATGTCAATTGAGGAGGCAAAGAAATATGTTAAGGATATGGATATCCTTTACACAGATACTTGGGTAGACATGGAATTCTTTAACAATCCTGAGTTTGCTAAGCAGAAAGCAGAAACTATGCAGAAGATGATGCCTTACCAGATAAATGACGAGCTTTTAGGAGATAGCAAGGCAGTTGTATTCCATGATATGCCTATGCATGAGGGATTTGAGATTGCGCAGAGTGTAATTGATAAGAATCTTAATTATATTCTTGACCAGGCAGAAAATCGTCGTCACGCAGAAAAGGCTGTTATGGTGACCCTTCTTAAAGATAACTAATAAGTACAAATTATAGCCATCCCAAGCCATTTAGCTTTGGGATGGCATTACATTATAAAAAGTGGTGATAAAATGGACGTTTGGATAGGTGTTTTGGCTTTCGTTTTATTTTTAGGATTTGGCACCGCAGTTATGGTTTGTGTCAACGCTATAAAACGTCAGTCTGGAATAATAATAAAAAGTAGAATAAAACACAAAATAGGTGGAATGGATGTTATAATTGCAAACCTTGGTCTTGTGGTGTTTGTTATTTTGATGTATTTTCATCTGTTTTTATTTGTGCCAGCCATATTATGTTTTGTGCTTTTTATAGTGCTTTCCACCCAGATTCAAAGTGGACTTACAGAAGATGGTGCCATGGTTGGAACTACCTTTATAGATTGGGAGTTTATGGAGGGCTATAAGTTTGTCAATGATGAAACGGATTCAAACGTGGTAATACTGAAGATAAGAGCAAACAGAAGACAGTATGTTTTAGTCTGTGACAGAAAAGATAAAAAAGAGATAAATGATATTTTTGAACAGAATTATGTAAACCAAACTCAGGTTATAAAATTGGACTAATTTATTGACACGATATGTTATTAGATATATTATAAAAGTAGTGAAATTTACATTACAAAATTCAGATAGATAGGAGAAAAAGATGAAGCATTTAATAGATTCAACAGATCTAACTGTAGAAGAGATTGATGACATATTAGATTTGGCTATAGATATTATTAATGACAAAGATAAGTATAGTGAGGCGTGCAAGAGAAAGAAGCTTGCAACCTTATTTTTTGAACCAAGTACACGAACAAGACTTAGCTTCGAAGCTGCAATGATGGAGTTAGGTGGTAACGTGCTTGGTTTTTCTTCTGCTGATTCCTCATCTACTGCTAAGGGAGAAAGCGTAGGAGATACAGTGAGAACCGTGGGATGTTATGCGGATATCATCGCTATGAGACATCCAAAGGAAGGTGCTCCTATGTTCAGTTCTATGGTGTCTGAGGTACCTATTATTAATGCTGGTGACGGTGGACACAATCACCCAACACAGACCCTTACAGACCTTCTCACAATCAAGAGAGAGAAGGGAAGACTCAACAACTTTACCATCGGTCTTTGTGGCGATTTAAAATTTGGACGAACTGTTCACTCTCTCATTAAAGCTCTTTCTAGATATGAGGGAATAAAGTATGTGCTTATTTCTCCAAATGAGCTTAAAGTACCGGATTATATAATCACAGAAGTATTTGAGAAGAATAATATAGATTATAAGGAAGTTACTACTATGGAAGAGGTTATGGGTGAGCTTGATATCATTTACATGACCAGAGTACAGAAGGAACGTTTCTTCAACGAGGCGGATTATGTAAGACTTAAGGATACCTATATATTAGACAAAGATAAGCTTAAGCTTGCAAAGGATGACTTATCAATTTTGCATCCCCTTCCAAGAGTGAACGAGATTTCTACTACTATAGATGATGACCCAAGAGCCTGCTATTTCCGTCAGGCACTCAACGGAAAGTATGTCAGAATGGCACTTATTTTAACATTGTTGGGGGTGACTGTATAAATGAAAATTGAGAGTATACAAAATGGAATAGTATTAGACCACATAACTGCTGGAAAGGCACTTACGGTTTATCATGATTTGAAGCTTGATAAGCTTGATTGTAGCATCGGTATTTTACAGAATGTAAGAAGTAGTAAGATGGGAAAAAAGGATATCCTTAAAATCCATCAGGAGTACGACGTAAATCTTGATGTGTTGGGATATATTGACCCTAATATCACAGTTAGTATAATAAAGGATGGCCAGACCATCGAGAAAAAGAAGTTGGCACTTCCTAAGCGACTTGTCAATGTAAAAAAATGTAAGAATCCACGTTGTATAACATCAGTGGAGCAGGATATACCACACATATTTAATCTTACAGATGAGGCAAACAGGGTTTACAGATGCATTTACTGTGAGGCGGATAAGTAGTTTTCTAGGTAAAATTGACTTTTGGAGTTTACTTTTTTTCTGAATGTGTTATAATTTATAAGACTATGTGGAATGTCCAGAGGTGTATAATGGAAAAGTATGTTATAAAAGGTGGCGTAGCCCTTGACGGTGAAGTAACCATTGCCGGAGCTAAGAACGCAGCTCTTGGTATACTTGCCGCAGCGGTACTCACTGATGAGGAATGTATTATTGAGAACGTTCCTTACGTTGAGGACACCAAGGTATTGCTTCGTGCAATTGAAAATATTGGCGCCAAAGTTAAATATATAGATACACATACCGTTTCAATTTGTGGTGGAACTATTGTAAATGACGAGGACTTATGTGTAGATGATGAGTACATAAGAAAGATTAGAGCATCTTATTATCTTTTGGGAGCTCTTCTCGGTAAGTTTAATTACGCTAAGGTTGCACTACCAGGAGGTTGCGAGATTGGTCTTAGACCTATAGACCAGCACATAAAGGGCTTTGAGGCACTTGGAGCTAAGGTAGATATCGTATCCGGTGGAAATGTGGTGGCAAAGGCAGATAAGCTTTCAGGAAGTCATATCTACTTGGATGTGGTTACTGTAGGAGCTACTATCAATATTATGATGGCAGCAGTACTTGCAGAGGGAAAGACTACCATAGAGAATGCAGCAAAAGAGCCACACATTGTTGATGTTGCCAACTTTCTTAATAGTATGGGGGCTAACATCAAGGGTGCAGGAACAGATGTTATCCGTATCCGTGGAGTTCAAAAGCTTAAGGGAACAGAGTACTCTATTATTCCTGACCAGATAGAAGCTGGAACATTTATGACTATGGCAGCAGCTACAGGCGGTAATGTATTAATTAAAAACGTAATACCTAAGCATTTAGAGGCCATATCCTCTAAGCTTAATGAAATAGGAGCTCATGTTATTGAGTATGATGATTCTGTTAGAGTTATGGCAGATGGAAGACTTAAATCTACACAGATTAAGACCCTTCCTTATCCAGGATTCCCTACAGATATGCAACCACAGATGGCGGTTACATTAGCTTTATCTCAGGGAACAAGTGTTATAACAGAGAGTATCTTCGAGAATAGATTTAAGTACGTTAACGAGTTGTCACGTATGGGAGCACGAATTAAGGTTGAGGGTAACTCAGCTGTTATCAATGGTATCGACAGATACACAGGTGCTAATCTTGTGGCGCCGGACCTTCGTGCAGGAGCGGCACTTGTTATTGCGGCTTTGGCTGCTGAGGGATTCAGTACTATAGATGATATTAAGTATATACTTAGAGGCTACGAAGATTTTGACGGTAAGATAAGAGATCTTGGAGGTCATATTGAAGTAGTTGATTCAGATAAGGAATTACAGAAATTCAAACTCAGGGTTGGCTAAGTCGGCCTTGAGTTTTTTATAACAAAACAACCAAAAAATGATTCCCCCATGCGGGACAAAGAGGAGGGTTATAGTTATGCCAAAGAAACCATATTACATTACAACTGCCATAGCTTACACTTCAGGAAAGCCTCATATAGGCAATACCTATGAAGTAGTATTAGCAGACAGTATAGCCAGATATAAGAGATTTGTTGGCTATGACGTTAGATTCCAGACAGGTACTGACGAGCACGGCCAGAAAATCGAGATTAAGGCTTTTGAGAATCTCTCAACACCAAAGGAGTTTGTTGATGAGGTTTCAACAGAGATTAAGAATATTTGGGATTTAATGAATACTTCATATGATAAATTCATCAGAACAACTGATGAGTACCATGAGAAGCAGGTGCAGAAGATTTTCAAGAAGCTTTATGAACAGGGAGATATCTATAAGAGTGAGTACGAAGGTATGTATTGTACTCCATGTGAGTCATTCTTCACACCTTCACAGCTTGTGGATGGTAAGTGTCCTGACTGTGGTAGAGAGTGTCAGCCGGCAAAGGAGGAGGCATACTTCTTCAAGCTTAGCAAATATGCAGACAAGCTTATTGAGCACATTAACACTCATCCAGATTTTATTCAGCCAGAGTCAAGAAAGAATGAGATGATGAACAACTTCCTTCTTCCAGGACTTCAGGATTTATGTGTATCAAGAAGTTCATTTAAGTGGGGAGTACCTGTAGATTTTGACCCAGGACATGTTGTATATGTTTGGATTGATGCGTTATCAAACTACATTACAGGTCTTGGCTATGATGCAGATGGTGTATCAGATGAGCTTTACAGACGTTACTGGCCTGCAGATTTACATTTGATTGGTAAGGATATCTTAAGATTCCACACTATCTACTGGCCAATTATGCTTATGGCACTTGGTGAGCCACTTCCAAAGCAGGTATTTGGACACCCATGGCTTATTCAGAGCGACGGTAAGATGAGTAAGTCCCGTGGCAATGTTATCTATGCTGACGATATGGTGGATTTATTCGGTGTAGATGCAGTTAGATATTTCGTATTACATGAGATGCCATTTGAAAATGATGGAGTTATCTCTTGGGAGCTTGTTATAGAGAGAGTTAATTCAGAGCTTGCTAACACTCTTGGCAACCTTGTTAACAGAACAATTTCTATGGCTAACAAGTATTTTGATGGAGTTATTACTAATGCTCATGATGTACAGTCAGTAGATGACGAGCTTAAGAAGGTTGTTATAGATACAAGACTTAAGGTTAATACTTGTATGGACAAGCTTAAGGTTGCAGATGCTATGACAGAGATATTTGCACTTTTCAAGAGATGCAACAAGTATATTGACGAGACTATGCCTTGGGCTCTTGCAAAGGATCCTGATCAGTCAGATAGACTTAATACTGTTCTCTACAATCTTGTTGAGAGTATAGTGGTAGGTGCTACACTTCTCGAGCCATTTATGCCAGAGACATCAGCAAAGATTTTAAAGCAGCTCAATGCAGAAAAGAGAAGAGTTACAGAGCTCTCTACATTTGGACTTTATCCATCAGGCAACAAGGTTACAGCAGAGCCAGAGATATTATTTGCTAGAATTGATGCAAATGCTATGCTTGATGAGATTGAAAGACGTTTCCCTTCAAAGGTTGTTGAAGAAGTAGTAGAGGAAGAAAAGCCTAAGAAGAAGGAAAGACCAGAGCTTAAGATTCCTACAGTAGAGGCAGTTGTTAAGGGTGAGATAACTATTGAAGAGTTTGGAAAGATGCAGCTTCAGATGGGTGAGATATTATCTTGCGAGGCTGTTAAGGATTCCAAGAAGCTTCTTTGTTCACAGGTACAGGTTAACGGAAGAGTTCTTCAGATAGTTTCAGGTATAAAGAATTACTATTCTCCAGAGGAGATGGTAGGTAAGAAGGTTGTGGTTATTACTAACCTTAAGCCAACTAAGCTTGCAGGAGTTTTATCAGAAGGAATGCTTCTTTGTGCAGAGGATTTCGAGGGTAACCTTGCACTTCTCACAGCAGAGAAGGATATGCCAGCAGGAGCTATGATTAGCTAAAATACACTATATTTTCCTGATGGCAAAAAGGAGATAGATATGTTAGACATTTTTGAAAAAAAAGAGTCACAGGTTAGATCCTACTGTCGTAAATACCCGGTAGAGTTTAAAAAGGCTAAAAACGCAGAGCTTTTCTCTGTGGATGGTGAGAGATATATTGATTTTCTGGCAGTGGCAGGTTCTATGAACTATGGTCACAACAACCCGGAAATCAAAGCGGCTATTATGGAATACCTTGCCGATGATAACATTATCAATGCCCTTGATATGTACACTGAGGCAAAAGCAGAGTTCTTAACTACTATTAATAGCGAGATTCTTGAGCCACGTGGTCTTGATTATAAGGTTATGTGTTGTGGACCAACAGGAACCAACGCAGTTGAGGCAGCTTTAAAGCTTGCTCGTAAGAATACAAAGAGAACTGAGATTATTGCATTTTCAGGTGCATTCCATGGTATGTCTCTCGGAAGTCTTGCCATGACTACAGACAGAACTAGTAGAGAGGGTGCAGGTGTGCCATTGGAGCACGTTACCTTTGTGCCATATGATGGAACTAATCTTGATTCCATCGCATATATCAGATGGATTTTAGATGATGACCACTCTGGTATAGAGAAACCGGCAGCCATAGTTCTTGAGACTTTACAGGCTGAAGGAGGTATTAATCCTGCTAGCGTAGAGTGGCTTCAGGAGATTCGTAAGTTATGTGATGAGTATGGCATACTTATGATAGTTGATGATATTCAAGTTGGAAATGGTAGAACAGGTTATTTCTTCTCCTTTGAGAGAGCAGGCGTTGTGCCTGATATGGTTATCCTTTCCAAGTCAATCAGTGGTTTTGGAATGCCTATGGCACTTCTTCTTATGAAACCAGAGCTTGATATATTCCGTCCGGCAGAGCACAACGGAACCTTTAGAGGTAACCAGCTCTCCTTTATCGGTGGAACAGCTGGTATCAAGTATTTCAACAAGTACAAGCTTGATGAGGAGGTTCGCCGTAAAGGTGAGATAATCAAAAAGTTTGTGGAGGAGGAGATACTTCCTCTCGATGAAAGACTTTCCCTTAGAGGTATGGGTCTTATCTGGGGTATTGATTTTTCAGCTATTGATAGTAGTCTTGCTCTTGAGGCAGTACACCATGGATTTGACAGACATCTTATCATGGAGGTTGCAGGACGTAAGGACTCAGTTCTTAAGCTTATGCCACCACTTACAGTAGAAGATGATATCCTTTTAGAAGGCTTACAGATTGTAAAAGAATCTGTAAAGGAAGCGTTAAATTAATAAAATGATTTTCATAGACTGCCATATTTAATTATATGGCAGTCTTTTTTATGAAAAGACCTACTTAATATGCATATATATGTTGTGGATGGAATAGCATTATATAACTAGATTTGCTATTTCAAATCTTTTGTGGTATTATATAGCTGTCTGTTAGGAGGACACAGATTTCGAAAGGTTAAGAAACCTTAGCGCCATGCACCTTTACAGTGGTGAAAGCGATTGCGGTATTATGTGAATTTGAATGCTTCGCATATGCCAGATGAACTTTCATTTGCAGTATAGGTTAACGAGGAAAAGAGTTTATCGAAAATTCGGCGGATGCTCTTTCGCAAGGCTGATTGCGTAACGTATGGGTGAAATATGAGAGTAATTTCAAAACAAAATCCTACGATCAGCACAGTATAGTGAAGATAAGGAGCTGCCTGATACAGGCAACCCCTTTTAGTGTTGTGTTTAAACACGAATTTAGTTTTGATTTTATAGAAAAGAGGTAATTTATTATGTGTGGAATAATTGGTTTTACTGGAACAAGACCAGCAAAGGATATAATTATTAGTGGGCTTGAAAGACTTGAGTATCGTGGTTATGACAGTGCAGGTATGGCACTTCTTGCAGATGGAAATATTACTGTTAAGAAGAGAACCGGTAAGGTAGAGGAGTTAAAGAAGCTCTGTGCTACAGATGAGTATATGGCTACCTGTGGTATTGGTCATACAAGATGGGCTACTCACGGAGGCGTTACCGACGTAAATGCTCATCCACATAGATGTGGCCAGGTGGTACTTATCCATAACGGAATTATTGAGAACTATCGCCAGCTTGTGGTAGAGTATGGACTTTCAGGAAAGATTATATCTGAGACAGATTCAGAGGTTGTTGCAGCACTTCTCGATACATTTTACGAGGGTGACCCTGTTGCAGCTATCAAGAAGACTGTTAAGGCTCTTTCAGGTGCTTTTGCCCTTTGTATTATGTTCCAGGATATTCCTGGCAAGATATTCGCTATTAGAAATGTAAGCCCAATGGTGGCAACATCCTGTGATGAGGGTTCAATTATAGCTTCAGACCTTACAGCTTTAGTTGAGTTTTCAAAGGATTATTTTGTAGTGCCTGAGTATCATATATTGACTCTTTCAGAAGAAGGTATAGATGTTAGAACCTTAAAGGGTGAAAAGGTAGAGCCACAGATGCTCACAGTTAACTGGGATATCAAGAGTGCTCAGAAGGGTGGCTATCCATTCTTTATGCTCAAGGAGATTTATGAGCAGCCAGATTCAATCAGAAATACTGTGACTCCAAGAGTGGCTAACGGACTTCCTGATTTTACTACTGATGGTATTGACGACTCAGTATTTGAAGGTTGCAAGAGAGTTGTGGTAGTTGCCTGTGGTACTGCTATGCATGCAGGTATGGTGGGTAAGCATGTGATAGAGGATGTGCTCCGTATACCAGTGCAGGTGGAGATTGCATCAGAATTCAGATACAAGGACCCAATTATAGATTCAGAGGCCCTTACTATTGTGCTTTCTCAGTCAGGAGAGACTATAGATACTCTTGAGGCTTTAAAGCTTGCTAAGTCAAGGGGTTCAAAGGTTATCTCTATCGTAAATGTTAAGGGTTCAACTATTGCTCGTGAGAGTGATTACGTTCTTTACACTCACGCAGGTCCAGAGATAGCTGTTGCCAGCACAAAGGCATATACTGTTCAGGTGTCAGCTATGTATCTTATAGCCTGCAAGATGGGTCTTGTAAAGGGTATTATAGATGAGGACTATGCTAAGAAATTTATGGCTAAGTTGCTCAATGCGCCAAATATCATTGAGGAGACCTTAGATAATGCTAACAATATTAAGAGAATTGCAAACCACATTAAGCTTTCTCAGGATGCTTTCTACATCGGAAGAGGACTTGACTACACTATGAGTCTTGAGGCAGCCTTAAAGCTTAAGGAGATTTCCTACATTCACGCAGAGGCCTATGCAGCAGGTGAGCTCAAACACGGAACTATCGCTCTTATTGCAGAAAATGTTCCTGTTATAGCTCTTGCAACTCAGGAGGACGTATACGAAAAGGTTATCTCCAACATCCGTGAAGTAAAAGCAAGAGGAGCTTACGTAGTTCTTGTAAGTATGGATGAAAAGGTAGATGACCCTGCAATCTGCGACAAGCATATTAGAATCCCTAAGCTTGACAAGGAGTTCACTGCCTTTGCAACTGCAGTAATCCTTCAGCTCATTGCATACTACACATCTGAGGCAAAGGGACTTGACGTAGACAAACCACGTAACCTCGCAAAGTCCGTAACCGTAGAATAAAGCAAAAAGCCCCTGGTTTCCAAAGCTTTACAAGAGGCAGGACATAGGAACATCACTGTTATATATATGTGTAGTGCAAACTCGCTCTCGCTCTTTCCTCACGCAGGGGTACTAAGGCTCTCTCCGGGATATAGATAGAAAATATATAGGCATAAGAAAACCGTTTGAACACGCGGGCACTTAGCTAAAAAGATAGGATGTAGATATCGATTTAAATCGAATAATCTACATCCTATCTTTTTGCTTAGTACCCTTGCGTAGTGAGACGAGCGAAAGCGTGTTTTCGATATGCCTATATATTTTCTATCTATGTCCCGTGGAGAGCCTAAGGACCCGCGTTCGCAAACGGTTTGCTTACACATATATATAACAGGGATGTTCCTATGTCTTGCCTCTTGTAAAGCTTTGGAAACCAGGGGCTTTTTGCTTTATTCTACGGTTACGGACTTTGCGAGGTTACGTGGTTTGTCTACGTCAAGTCCCTTTGCCTCAGATGTGGAGTATGCAATGAGCTGAAGGATTACTGCAGT
>JAGBBM010000102.1 GCA_017938485.1 Lachnospiraceae bacterium | reverse complement strand
TAGATAATTATATTCCTAACCCGTACCCTCAGACATATACCTTAGGAGTGCGTTAATCTTTCGTGTTACGAAAATGATACTACAACAAAATCTCTTAAAGGATAAAATAATACCTGCTTATCCCCCATAAAATACCAGTGTTGGGGTGGGATAATGAGGGCCCCTCTATAAAGAGGGGGTTATATCCACCTAGTCGTTCTTTCTTATAGACTTAAGTGCATTTGAAAGCTTGATAGGGTTTCCGTAACGGAGTGTTGAGTTACGGAAGATTTTGCCTCCTAGAATACCCATACCAACTACCGAAACATAAAGGATTACTGCAGAGAGAACTATTTCCCACATAGCTACTGAACCCATGGCAACTCGTGCAAACATTGCAGAGTATGAACTGATAGGGAGGTATGAGCAAACCTTCATAAGAATGCTGTCTGGCTCCATAATTCCGAATAAAGTTACCATATATACAATCATAATAATCATCTGTGCAGAACCTGCAGTCTTGTTTAAGTCCTCAATCTTTGATACAAGGGCACCAAGAGCACCATACATAAATGCATAGAAGATAAATCCACCTACACCAAAAATTGCAAAGGTAACAAGAACTTCACTAGGGATATCAAGGAACATACCCATAGTTGCTGGAAGATACTCTTCGTTGAGCTGATAAGAGCCAAGGAGAGATACCGCAATAAGGCCAAACTGGAATACTGCTGCCACAACACCTGCTAAAACCTTACCGAAAAGAAGTGCAGTTGTAGATGTACTTGTAACAAGAATCTCTATAGAACGGTTGCTCTTCTCGTTGGTGATACCTGATGCAATAGTTGTACCGTAAGCGATAATAATCATAAATACAACGATTACAAGTATGTAACAGTACCAGTAATTCTGCATACCATCCTTACCTAAGATGTTCTCGTTTGCATTAATCTGGGCATATTCTACTTCCAAATATTCATCCAAATCAAGACCATTTCTCTCACAATAATCCATCTTTACTACCATATGCATATATTCAGTAAAGGTTTCCATATCATAGTTATCCATAGACTTGTTAAATACATAGAAATCAAACTCTGTAATTGACTTGATTACAAATCCAGCCTCTGCCTCTTCCTTTTCAACAAGAGACTTAACCTCATCTTCAGAAGATACCTCTGTAAACTTAGCATCTGTAAAATATCCTGCCAAAACTTCCATATCTCCAAGTCCATCTGGGTCATATATAGCTATATTTCTTAAATCTTCTTCATTTACTTCTGACTCAACCTCTTTGTCCTCAGAATCTCCCTTGATTGAATCTATAATTCTAGGCACAAACATAAGTGTACCAGCAATAAGAGCTATAACAATAGTAAGTATCATATAAGACTTGCTCTTAAAGTAATTGTCTAACTCGAATTTAAATATAGTCTTAAAACTCTTCATCCTACTTTCCTCCCTTTCCGAATAATCCTTTTTTCTTAGGAGCAGTTTCCTCTGGAGTCTCTTCCTCAGTCTCCTCAACAACTTCTTCTCCTACCTTTGATACAAATATATCGTTAAGGGATGGCTCATAAGCACCAAAGGTCTTAACATCCACGTCAAGATTCTTCAATGCCTCAAGAATCTGCCACTGGTCAACGCCTTCATTTAAATCAAGTACAACATAGTGCTTTGTTACAAATAAAACCTTTACTTTATCAGAAAGCTTATCCTCACAAACTGCCTTTAAACCATCAAGGTCATAGTTGGTTGCTGAAAGAATCTTTCTTCCCTTTCCATACTGTTCCTTTATCTCATCAAGATTTCCTGCAAGAACTACATCGCCGTGATTGATAATAGCGATATCCTCACAGAACTCCTCCACGTAGCTCATCTGATGGCTGGAGAATATAACTATTCTTCCCTCTGATATAAGCTCAGTGATAACATCCTTAAGTATCTGTGAGTTAACAGGGTCAAGTCCTGAAAATGGTTCATCGAGAATTACTATCTCTGGCTCTCCAACCAAGGTAGCTGCAAGCTGAACCTTCTGCTGATTACCCTTTGAAAGAGTCTCAAGCTTCTTGTCTGTGTACTCTGATACCTGAAGTCTCTCAAGCCACTTTGTAGTACTCTTAAGAGCCTCCTTCTTATTCATACCTCTAAGCATAGCAAGGTAAACCATCTGCTCCTTAACTACCTTCTTAGGATAGAGACCTCTCTCCTCTGGAAGATATCCCACCTGACTTCCGTCCGGCTTAAACTTCTTACCATCAAGGAGTACCTCTCCCTCATTGGCACGAAATACATCCATAATAATTCTCATGGTTGTAGTCTTACCTGCACCATTTCTACCAAGTAGACCTAAAGCTCTACCACTTTCTACAGAAAAGCTTACACCGTGAAGTACTTCTTTTTCTTCGAAACTTTTCTTAATATTCTTTAACTCAAGTTTCATATATTCTCCTCCTCCTTAAAAATGAGTTATTAACTATTTAAAATATCTAACCTTCCCAGAACAAATCATCTAGGGTTTTATTCAGTGCCTTGCATATAGCTATGCAAAGGTTAACTGTGGGATTGTAATCTCCCTTTTCTATGGCGCTTATGGTCTGTCTGGATACGCCACACTTTTCAGCCAGCTCAGCCTGAGACATATCAAGCCCTGCCCTTGCTGCTTTTATTTTAAGATTCTTCATGCCATCACCTAATCCTCTCTCTTATCCATAAAATCTTTGATAAGAAGAACTAAAATAGTTGCTAGCAGGAATATTCCACACACCAGATTCATACAATCATATGTGAGCACTCCATCTTCAAAAAATCCTTCTCGCACCGCACTACTTATACCAATAGCCAGGTTAAACACACCAATAGCTGTCAAAGCAATAATAGTTTCTTTCTTCTTTTCGTTGATAGCAAAATATCCATCATTAAGTATACAGTACCAAGCATAAACACCCACGCCACATAATGTCACAATAAATGCAACTACGCTAGACTCTACGGGTATCCTCTCACAAGCAATGTCAGCTATGGCATATAACATATTGAGTGTAATCACTGTATAAAAAGCATACTTAAATCCCTTACCTCTAATTGCTTCCTGTCTCTCATCGTATGTACGCTTAATTTTCTTATCCCTGCTTGTAAGAACCAACATCAAAATCACAACAAATGCGCTCACAAAGATAACTCCAACCATAAAACCCAACGCATGCTCTAAGCTACCGCCCATAAAATTGCACTCCCTTCATAAAACACCATAACAATATTCATATAACTTTTTAGCTGTCATCCATATAAACAGCTATCCTATGACACAGAGTATAAAACCAGCTTTACAAAATGTCAAGTATATTTTACATATTTTTTATTTTATTTTACAAAATGCTATTATGAGCAGTTTATTATTTAGTAAAACATATTTGGCCACAGCCTACTAAAAATGGTATTAAAAAGTCATATATTCCAAGAAATGCAAGATTCTGCCAGGTTATGCTGTGATATGCAATCAAGCTAATTCCAAGCTGTAAAACAGCACAGATAAAAAACACCTTAAGTATATGCCTTACCATTCTTTTAAACCTGTAAAGCCTAAGAGCTTTTATGGATACAGGCAAATACTTAATTGCACTGTACAAGGAGGTCACCCTGCCAAGGCCTGCGGCATAACGTTCCTGTCCGGTAATAAATGCCTGTAGATAAAAGAACACTGGAAATATAATTACAAAAGCCATAATTCCCAAAAATTCTCCATCAGCACCTTCCTTGAGTAACTGCTGCACAGGAAACGCACTAAACACTACCTGTATAAATGTAAATATGCCTGACACCAACCAGCAACCCACGTTGGAAATATCATACGTAAAATATTCCTTGAAAAAATCATCTATAACATCCTGCTGGCTTTTTATGTATTCCTTTTCGCTCATCATAAGAGCTTGATTTATCTTAATGCTTGATTCATTCATTTTATCCCTATTTAATTTGTTATTATCTTCGTAAGTTATTGCATCCATATGTCATTTCTCCTATATTTCAAACTGGCTCTTCATAATTATGTTCCTAAGATAACCATAATGCCAACTACGCTTATACACATTATGTAAACTTATAACACATCCATACTTTCTCCAAATTTAATCAGTTTACCCTTCTCAAGTACACCCAGATAATCCATCTTCTGTTCCATCTCAGACTCTATATGACTAGTCATAAGTATGGATGCACTTTCATCCTCTATTACC
>JAGBBM010000101.1 GCA_017938485.1 Lachnospiraceae bacterium | reverse complement strand
GATAGATGCAGATTCCACAGTGGAGGAAATTGTGGATATGGGCAGAAGTCTTAAGATAGACCTTCAGATATTTGTAGATATGGAAGGTGGAGATAACGCTGATACGAAGGCTGTAGTTGCCACCATTGAGGAGCAATTAAGAAGCATAAATAATTATGGTGGTCATCAAGTGTATTTTGCACCTGGAATCACAGCTGTGTGCAGTAACGGTGATGAATGTATCGAATATAGAAAAGAACATGACTTGTATCTTGAAAGTTTCAATACCTTTGACGAATAATATCCACCCCACTCACAGATAAGTCGAATATATTTAACCTATCTGTAGGTGGGGTGGATATTTTTTACCATAAACTTTTGTAGAGGCGTTTTATGGCTTCTTCAATATGGATTTTATCAAGTCCAGAATAATTTATAATAATAGTATGTTCCTTTGTGCGGTCTTTTTGGTAATAGTACTGGCTTAGGCAGGATATATTTATACCGTTGCCCTTTGCTTTGCTGATTAAGGTTTCGTCAGGTAACTTTGTGTTTACTTCAAGCAAGAAATGCAAACCAGAGTTTTCTTCCTTTATTGTGGTTAAGGAAAAATCCGGTTGTGATTTTATGGCCTCTAGTATAGCATCCCTTTGGCCTCGATAATAATTTCGCATACGATTAATATGTTTTTCTAAGTGTCCTGCTTCAATAAATCGTGCTAAGGTGTATTGTTCAAAGTTGGAAACTGTACAGGAATAGAAGCTCAGCTCTCTGTTATATTTAGCTATAAGAGGCTTTGGTAAAACCATATAACTGATACGGATAGTGGAAGAAAGACTCTTAGAAAAGGTATTCATATATATAACCTTGTCCAAAACGTCAATACTTTGCAAGGAAGGTATAGGCTTACCCAGCAATCTGAATTCACTGTCGTAATCATCCTCTATAATATATCTGTCTGGGGATTTTGATGCCCAGGAAAGTATCTCATATCTTCTGCTAATTGGTGTTACAATTCCTGTAGGGAAATGATGAGAAGGTGATATGTGAAGTATATCTGCCCCAGAGCTTTCCAGAGTTTTTATATCAATACCAGACTCATCCATTCCTATATGTACAGACTTAACCTTGTTTGCATCATATATCTTGGAAATCTTTTGGTAGCCAGGGTCTTCTATGGCGTAGGTCTTATCCTGACCTAAGAGCTGAATAATCAATCCGTATAAATATTCAGTTCCCGCTCCTACGATGATTTGCTCTGGCTCAACATTTATCCCTCTAAACTGATATAGGTAGTTTGAAATGGCTTGCCTTAATTCGGGAACACCTGAAGAAGGGGATCTGACCATAAGTTTTTCAGACATATCTGACATTATTTCCCTCATTATTTTTGTCCAGGTAGAAAATGGAAAGTTGTTGCTTTGGGTAGAATTATTTACAAAATCCGCAAAGTAAGTTGTTGTATGTGTATCTAAGATATCATTTTTTGAAGGTTCCGTTTTTTGAGGTGTTTTTTTAGAGCTTATATCGCTGACATAAAAACCACTTTTTGGCACAGAATATATGTATCCTTCAGCCATTAGCTGAGCATAAGCATTTTCTACGGTGATGGTACTTATGTTTAGGTTTTTTGCTAGAGTACGCTTGGAAGGTAGCTTTTCCCCGGCAGAAATAGTATAGGAAAGTATATCTTTTTTTATTTGTTTGTACAGATATTCGTATAAACTATCTGACCCTTTATTTTCAAAAGAATATGTAAGCATAAAACTCCAATCTGACCATATATAAAAAGTTTATTTTGGATATTTTGATATGGTCAAGAATGATTATAATATGAATATATTCATTTGTAAACCTAGTAAATTACTGTGATATGTGAGGCTAGGTCTATTATATGACAAATTAATACCAGATTTTTAGGAGGATACAATATATGAAAAGAATAGTGACAGTTCAGGATATATCATGTGTGGGCAAGTGCTCTCTTACGGTGGCACTTCCAATCATCTCAGCTATGGGTGTGGAGACTGCAATTATTCCAACTGCAGTTTTATCAACTCACACAATGTTTTCTAATTTTACCTGCAAGGATTTAACCGAGGAGATAGTTCCTATAACAAAGCACTGGAAAGATGAAAATCTAGGATTTGATGCCATCTACACAGGATACCTTGGTTCCTTTGAACAGATAGATATAATTGCAAATATGTTTGATGAGTTTAAAACCTCTGATAATGTGACAGTTGTTGACCCGGTTATGGCTGATAACGGCAAGCTTTATCCGGCTTTTGATGAGGCATTTGCAGCAAAGATGGCTACTCTTTGTGCCAAGGCAGATATTATTCTTCCTAATATAACAGAGGCCTCATTTATGACCGGCATGGAGTATAAGGAAGTATACGATGAGGCGTATGTAAAAGAGATGCTTCAAAAACTTGCGGGACTTGGGGCTAAAATAGCAGTTCTTACCGGTGTAAGCTTCAAGGAAGGAACAACTGGTGTTATGGGCTATGACAAGGAAAATGATGAGTACTTCTATTATTCCCACAAGAAACACGAAAAGAGCTACCATGGTACAGGGGATGTATTTGCCAGTACATTTGTGGGAGGCCTTATGAGAGGTAAGACTTGGAAGGAAGCTCTTAAGATTGCAGCAGATTATACGGCAGAATGTATCCGTATCACAATGGATGATGAAAATGGATGCTGGTATGGAGTAAACTTTGAGACTGCTATACCTTATCTTCTTGAGATGTGTAAATAAAGAAAAATATATTCAATAAATAGACACTTTCCATTTAATATGGTAAAGTGTCTTTATATTTATAGACAAATTAGTAGTAAGGAGCATATATGAAGAAGTTAGTTATTATAACAATCAGCATATTGATTATTATAATTGTAGGCATATTTTTTATCACAGGAAAAAAGAATGATACCAACATTACGGATGAAACAACCAAGGTTGGTTTTATTTATAATGGTGAGATTGATGATAAGGGCTGGGGACAGTCTCATTACGAGGGTATCTCTATTACTGCAAAGGAGCTTAATCTAAAGATAATATATAAAGAAAATGTTCCATTTGATGAAAGCTGTATGGATACAATGCAGAATATGATTGATGAGGGCTGTGAGATAATTATATGTAATTCCTTCAACTATGGTGAATGGCTGGTGCAGGTTGCAGAAAAAAATCCAGAGGTGGTTTTCTTGCATGCAACAGGTACAGAAGAGGGAGATAATATCACTACATACTTTGGAAGAATGTATCAAATGCGATATCTAAGTGGCATTGTGGCAGGAATGCAGACTGAAACAAATGATATAGGTTATGTGGCTGCATTTCCTATATCTGAGGTAAATAGAGGAATAAATGCATTTACATTAGGGGTAAAGAGTGTTAATCCTGACGCAACTGTCCACGTGGTATGGAGTAATTCCTGGACTGACTATGAGGCAAATGAAGAGGCCGCTCGTATTTTAATTGAGGAGTGCAATGTTGATATTTTGACTATGCATTGTGACAGTGTAGCTCCTCTTGATGTGGCTGAGGAAAGTGGGATTTGGTCTATAGGTTACAATATGGATAACAGTAGTTTGTATCCTAATAGCTTTTTGACTGCTGCTGTATGGGACTGGGAGGCTTTTTACACACCAGAGATAACTACATACTTACAGGGAAAGTATCACTCAGGAAATTACTGGGAGGGTTCAGAAACAGGTTTAGTTAATTTGTCTCCTCTTACAGATAACGTTAAAGATGGTATTGCTGAGGTTGTAGAGGAAAAAAGAGATATGCTGGACGAGGGCACCTTTGATGTTTTTTATGGTCCGGTTGTAGATACAGATGGAAATTTGAGAATTGGTGAAGGTGAAAATATGCCTGATAATGCGATGTTAAATGCATTTGATTGGTATGTGGAGGGTGTAAGCATATATGAAGAGTAAGAAGTTTTTTGTAATATCCTTATCGGTTGTAATGCTTATCATAGTACTTACTATGATTGGGATGTTTGTATTTACAGGGGAAAAGAAAGAAGAGAAACTTAAAATAGGCTTTGTTATGTCTGGAAACACAGCAGAATCTGGTTGGAATGGCTTGCACTATCAGGGCATAAAAGATGCCTGCAGGGAGCTTGATGTAGAGCTTATAGTAAAAGAGGATATAAAAGAATACTCTGGACAGTGTGAGGGGGCTATTCGGGACCTCGCAAAGGAAGATGTGGAGATAATTATATTGTCTAGCTATGGCTATGCTGAGGAAGTTTTGGATGTGGTAAAAGAATATCCAGACATTACATTTTATTCAGAGTGCTTTGACTATTATGGAGATAACTTAAATTGTTATTTTGCAAGAATATATCAGGCAAGATACCTGTCTGGAATTATAGCAGGTATGCAAACAGAAAGTGATTATATTGGTTATGTGGCAGCTATGCCAAATAGCGAAGTAAATAGAGGAATAAATGCTTTCACCTTAGGTGTAAAGAGTGTTAATCCTAATGCCACTGTTGTGGTAGCTTGGAGTAATTCTTGGGATGATGTAGAAGAGGAAAAAAGATTGGCGCAGGCCTTGATAGACGAGTATAATGTAGATGTGCTTGCCTACCACCAGAATCAACCTAATGTGGTGGAGGTAGCAGAGGCCAATAATATATATTCTATAGGTTATCATGAGGCTCCTAAGGGCGTTTCTGAAAAATATCTGACTACAGTAGAGTTTTATTGGGATGTGACTTATAAAGAGTTGCTACTTGATTATAAGAAGGGTAAGTCAGATGTAGTTAATTCATATTGGTTTGGCTTGGAAAAGGAAACTATAGGACTGACAGATATATCCCCTGTTGTTTCTCAGGAGACCATAGCAGTACTTGATAACAAAAAAGAAGAGATAATTAATGGTAAGGGTATATTTTCAGGCGTGATATATGATACAGAGGGTACACTTAGATGTGATGAAGGTGAAAGTATCAGCGATGATATACTGATGAGAAATATGGATTGGTATGTAGAAGGTGTAGAATTCTATGAAGACTAGTGAAAGAAAGATTAACTTAAGAACGGTGCTTGGTGTGGCTACTCTCGTTGGCATAATGCTGATTGTTGGTAGTCTTCTTGGCATGAAAATGAATAAGCTTTTGATAGACCATATGGAAAATCAGGTTACAGAGCATGCTGGACTTATATCAGAGCAGGTGGAACAAGTTATTCTCATACAATTTGTTCAGCTTAACAATATAGCCAGTGCATTAGAAAATAATGCTGACAACCCAGAAAGAGTGTTACAGACTGTAAATTACGAGCAGGAAGGTATTTCTGTGGGTGTTATTACTCTGGACGGAGAGGTTATACTGGGGACAGAGGTTGATTCCACCAAGTATGAAGGAATAAGAGAATCCTTTCGTGGTAATGAAGCAGTGTCATATTCTTCTGATAGCGGGGTGATGTTTTCTGTACCGGTATATCGAGGAGAAAATGTAAAATATGTGCTTTACAAGGTGTATGATAAGTCTGTGTTAGTGGATACCTTCGGAATAGATTGTTATAATGGAAAAGGTCAGGTTCTTTGGGCAGATGAAGACTTTGAGATTGTTATCCCATTTATGGATGATGAGTATGACTTGGAGTTCCTTGAATCAGATGAGATGAAGGCAGGATTTGCTACTATCAAAGAGGAGATGAATGTATCAACTGCTGCCAGTACATATGTAAAGACATCTAACGGAAGATATTTCCTTTTTGTTTCAGAGGTTTCTACCTATGGCATATATGCTGTAGGTGTTGTGCCTGAAAAGGCTTTGTCAGAGGGTATAACATATATTACAACTTTGGTTTTGTGGGTATTTGGACTCCTGCTCATCCTTTTTATAATCGGCGGAACTTATTTGTTTATCACTGCGGAAAAGGCTAAAGAAAGAGATGAACTTAGAGAGGCAAAAGAAGAAGCAGAAAATGCCAACAGAGCCAAGAGCCAATTCTTGGCCAATATGTCCCATGAAATCAGAACCCCTATTCACGCCATTATGGGTATGAATGAGATGGTCTTAAGAGAGTCTAAAGATGAGGATATCCGTGTTTATGCCAGCAACATAAAGAGTGCCAGCGAAAACCTTTTAGACATAATAAATGGAATCTTGGATTTCTCTAAGGTAGAGGCTGGAAAAATAGAGATAGAAAATAGCGAATATTCCCTTGGGGGTCTGTTGAATGATTTGAACAATATAATTACTCCTATGACCAAGGAGAAAGACCTTGATTTTAATATTAAGGTTGATGAAAAATTACCAAGAGTATTGCTTGGGGATGTTGGAAAAGTCCGACAGATTATTATTAATCTTTTGAACAATGCAGTTAAGTACACAAAGGAGGGAGAGATTTCTCTTGTTGTAGGTGGAGACGTATCTGGAGAAAAAGTAGATTTAACTGTTCAGGTGAAGGATACAGGAATAGGCATAAAGGAGGACAATCTGGATAAGTTATTTATGGACTTTGAGAGAGTGGACTTGGAAGAAAATAGAAATATTGAGGGTACTGGTCTTGGCCTTGCCATAGTATACAGACTTCTTCAACATATGGGAGGAGAAATTAAAGTATCAAGTAAGTATGGTGAGGGAACAGAGTTTGTTGTTAACTTACCTCAGGGTGTGGCAGATGTAACACCTATAGGAGATTTCCAAGTTAAATATGAGGCTGAGGGTGATACTAAGTACACTGAAAGATTTGTTGCCCCTGATGCAAAGGTATTGGTTGTTGACGACCATGAGATGAATCTTGTGGTTATAAAGAATCTTTTAAAGACAACCCAAATGCAGATAACCACTTGCTCTAGCGGTGAGGAATGTATAGAACACATAATTAACGATACCTTTGATATAGTTCTTCTAGATCATATGATGCCGGGGATGAGTGGTATTGAAACTTTGGAAACTATTATAGAAAAAGAGCTAAAGAGGGATACAGTTTTCATTGCCCTTACAGCTAATGCTATAGTAGGGGTTAAGGAGATGTATCTTTCAAAGGGCTTTGATGATTACCTAAGCAAGCCAATTGATACGCGCAAGATGGAAAAAATGCTTCAGCATTATATCCCTGAGCATAAACTTACTAAGGTTAAACATACAAATACAGAGGATAATAGCGAAGAAATTTTGGGTAAAAAAGATTTAAAGCAAGAGTATATTGACCAGAAAGTTGGATTAAAATATAGTGCTCAGAGCATGGAAATGTATAAGTCATTTCTTGAAGTATACTATGAGTATGGTGCCGAGAAGAAATGTCAAGTGGAAGAGTGCTATAACGCAAAGAATTGGAAGGACTATGTAACCTATGTTCATTCTATAAAGTCCACATCTCTTAATATCGGAGGTGTCATTTTAAGCAAATTGGCAGCGGATATAGAAAAAAGAGGAAAAGAGTTTTTGGCTGGAGATGAAGGGGCATTGTCCTTTATTGAGGAAAATCATGAGGAACTTATGAGAGTATATGATTTGACTTTGACGGAGGCTGTGACAATTATGGAATCTATATAGTAAGATGTGTTAGCGTAAAATGAGGTGAGTTTATATGAAAAAAATAAACAGAAAATGGTATACCATACTTATTTTGTGCACAATATTGGCATTATTTGTTATGGTTGGATACAATTATATGGTGTTTAAGTCTACCCTTGAAAAAGATGTAGAACATCTCGGAACCAGCAGTTTGGCACAGAGTAAAGAACAGCTTGATGGGTATCTTATAAGGAGAGTCGAGGTTCTTAGAACAACCGCGTCTACAGTGGAATATATGATGGATAATAATTCATCATCAGAGGATATAGAAACATTTTTGACATACGAATCAGACAAATATGTAAAAGAAATTGATGACAATTTTACAGGTATGTATGGCGTATTTGATGGTGTATATATCGATGGTTCAGGCTGGGTTCCTGATGAGGATTATGATCCTGCAACCAGAAGCTGGTATATAGAGGCTGTGGAAGCACATGGGCAACCTGTTTTGGTTTCACCTTATGTGGATGCTCAGACCGGTAATGTTATGATGTCTTTAAGCAAGATGCTTTCAGATGGAAAAAGCATTATATCTATGGATATTGAAATGCATGTTATAGAGGATATAGTAGATGATATATCAGTTAATGGTATGGGATATGGATTCTTAATGGACGAAAATAAACATACTATAACTAGTGGCTTATCCGATGAAAATGAATATGACATAGATAGTGACGAAATGTATTTGCTGCTTTATGATGCGTGTGAAAATCAGGAAAGCAATTATAAAGTTGAAGTGAATAATGAAAACTACACTGTTTATAAAGATACAGTTATGGATTCATGGACAGTGATTCTATTTGTTAAGGATAGCGAGCTTTTTGCTGATGCTACACATATTTTACGAAGAGATATAATGGTATCGGCCATAATATCTTTATTGATTATTATCTTCTTTTCTATAGCTATTGTTAAAACAAATGAGTCTATTAAATTAGAAAAAGAAAGTATTGAAAGAGTTGAGGACATGAATAAAAAGATTATTCGTGCCCTAGTTAGAACTATAGATGCAAAGGACAGATATACAAATGGTCATTCCCTTAGAGTAGCTGAATACTCAAAGGAGATTGCCCGCAGAATGAACAAGTCAGAAAAAGAGCAGGAGACTATATACTATGCCGGTCTTCTCCATGATGTGGGAAAAATTCGTATTCCTTTTGAAGTAATTAACAAGGCTGGAAAACTTACGGATGAGGAATTTGAGCAGATTAAGATACACCCAGTTACCAGCTATCACATTTTAAAAGACATTTTCGATGATGTGCAGGTTAAAAATGGTGCTAAGTTCCATCACGAAAGATATGATGGAACAGGTTATCCTAATGGCCTAAAGGGAGAAAATATCCCAGAAACCGCAAGGATAATTGGTGTGGCTGACGCCTATGATGCTATGGCAAGTAATAGAAGCTATAGAAAGGCTCTTCCTCAGGATGTAATTAAGGATGAGATTGAGAAGGGCAAGGGAGCTCAGTTTGACCCGGAGATAGCAGATATTATGCTTAAGATGATTGAGGAAGACAGGGAATATACTATGAAGGAGAATAAGTCCCCTCAAAGGAAGATATTAGTTGTAGATGATGAACCTATGAATATCAAGATGGTAACTATTATTTTGAAGGACTTACCTGTGTATGAAATTATAGGAGCTACAAGCGGCAAGGAAGCCATAGAAAAGTTGGCACAGGAAGAAGTGGATATGATTCTTTTGGACGTTATGATGCCGGAGATGGATGGATTTGAAACTATATCCCGTATTCGAGAAAAATACGATATGCCAATTGTTTTGATGACAGGAGATAGAAATATTGAAACAATTGAGAAAGCATCAGTATATGGTGTGGATGATTACCTTACTAAACCATTCCTTCCACTAGCTCTTAAAGAGATTATTCATAGTACCTTGAACTAATTTGCAACAAAAAATTATTGAAAAAAAAATAAAACCGAGTATACTTACTTATGTATTTTTATGAAAACAGGAGGAACCAACAATGGAATCAAACATACCAGAGATTTATGGTTGTTATGTGTTCAACGACAAGATAATGCGCAACAAGTTGCCTAAAGATGTATATAAGGCACTGAGAAAGACAATTCAAAATGAGACACACCTCCAACTTGATATTGCGAACTCTGTGGCAGTTGCCATGAAGGAGTGGGCTATCGAGAATGGTGCTACACATTATACTCACTGGTTCCAACCTATGACAAATGTTACTGCGGAAAAGCACGATAGTTTTGTATGCCCTACTGGGGACGGTCAGGTCATTATGGACTTTTCCGGTAAAGAGCTTGTAAAGGGAGAGCCTGATGCATCAAGTTTCCCTTCAGGTGGACTTCGTGCAACCTTTGAGGCAAGAGGATATACTGCTTGGGACCCAACATCACCAGCGTTTATCAAGGACAAAACACTTTACATACCAACAGCATTCTGTTCATACAGTGGTGAGGCACTTGATAAGAAGACTCCTCTTCTTCGTTCTATGGAGACCTTGAACCGTGCAGCAGTTAAGCTCCTTCATGTTCTTGGCAATAAGGATGTGAAGCATATCTCTATAACTATAGGAGCAGAACAGGAATATTTCCTTGTAGATAAGGATGTTTATCAGAATAGAAAAGATTTAAAATATACAGGACGTACACTTTTTGGTGCTCCAGCACCAAAGGGACAGGAGATGGAGGACCATTACTTTGGTAACCTTAAGCCACGTATCGCTGCATATATGCATGACCTTGATATGGAGCTTTGGAAGCTTGGTATACCATCTAAGACAAAGCACAATGAGGCAGCTCCTGCACAGCACGAACTTGCACCAGTGTTTGAGACCGCCAATGTAGCAGTAGACCACAACCAGCTCACTATGGAGATTATGAAAAAGCTTGCTGACAAACACAATATGGTTTGCCTTCTCCATGAGAAACCATTTGAGGGTATAAATGGTAGTGGTAAGCATGATAACTGGTCACTTACAACAGATACAGGAGAGAACCTTTTTGACCCAGGTAAGACCCCTGCTGAAAATACACAGTTTTTAGTGTTCTTAGTTGCAGTTATTAAGGCTGTAGATGATTATGCAGACTTACTTAGAATATCTGTTGCCAGTGCAGGCAATGACCATAGACTTGGAGGACATGAGGCACCACCTGCCATAGTATCTATCTACTTAGGTGATGACCTTTACAGAATCCTTCGTTCAATCCAGAAGGACAGAGAGATTAACCAGCAGGATGAGGTGGAGATGGATATTGCTAAGGTACTTCCACATTTCCTTCAGGATACAACTGATAGAAACAGAACTTCACCATTTGCTTTTACAGGTAACAAGTTTGAGTTCAGAATGCTCGGTTCATCTGCTTCCGTAGCAGACCCTAACGTATACTTAAATACTGCTATGGCCGAGACCTTAAACCAGTTTAGAGAAAGACTTGAAAATGTTCCTGAGGAGGAGATGGAAACTGAGATTCGCAAGCTTATTCAGGAAACTATGGCAAACCACAGAAGAGTTATCTTTAATGGTAACGGTTATACTGATGAGTGGGTTGAAGAAGCAGCTAAAAGAGGTTTGTTTAACTTAGTTTCAACTCCAGATGCTTTAGAGCAGTTTATAAGTGAGAAGAATAAGAAGCTTCTTCTTGAGCATAAGATATTTACTGAGCAGGAGCTTTATTCAAGATATGAGATTATGCTTGAGAATTATATGAAGACTATAAATCTCGAAGCAAACACTATGATAGAGATGATTCAGAAGGATTTCCTTCCGGCTGTTGTTGCATACACTAAGGAGCTTGCGGAGACAGCCAGCCTTAAGAAGTCTGTAGTACCAGATGTAACTCTTGTAAGTGAAGAATCCCTTATCAAGAAGCTTTCAGAGGCACAGACTAATCTCTACAATGGTATCGAGAAACTCAAAGCAGATAATCTTGCTGCAAAGCAGATAGCTAATCATCTTGAGGCAGCTAAGTATTATCAGAGCGTGGTGCTTAAGGATATGGAAGATATAAGAATATTTGCTGATGAAGCAGAGGCACTTATGCCAGAGGCAAAGCTTCCTTACCCAACTTATGGTGAGTTATTGTTCTCAATTTAAATAAAAAGTATGGTGGCAATTTTCATTGCCACCATACTTTTTTATTATAATTCAATTTCTTTTATATCCCCAGTTTCAATATCTATAAAGTATCTGTGGAAATTATCATGGGCTGCAGTTACTGTGCATATCATAAAACCATCTCCTATAACAATATCTGTGTAATAGCCACCATATTCTTCGTAGACAAAATCTACTGGTATGGAAGTTATAAGGGATACATTTCCACCATTTTTATCACAGGATAATATATTGTAGCCGGTTTCTGTTTCACTGACATAGTAGATGGTTTCGTCAAAGATATTAAAGTCCACAACACCCTCTGCTATGTAATCTGTACCAGACTTACCTTTAACCATAATTAGTGTACAGTTAGCATTGTAGGAGTACTTATCCGGAGCTTTATATTCATAACCCTGTTCCTTGGCTACACGGTCGAATATATAGTATCCACTTCCGTCTATGAATTGAATATCCTTATATAACCAGTAAACATCATCTAAATAATTGTAAACATATTTTTGAATCCATATTTCTCTGTCTAAGCTAAGACTATCCAAATCTTTATCATACAAGGTTGCATCTGCGGAGTCGAAAGATTTGTCTAGGTCAATGCAATATACATCATAAAGATACTCATATAAAAGCTTACCGTCTATTATACTAAAATACAAATAGTTTACATTATTTGTGTAGATTTCTTTTACAGTTCCATCCTCTAAAGAAAATTGGATGATGGAATTGCTACGACTTTCATTAAAATCCCTACATGTCATATATAGATAACCATCGTAGTGTTGAATAGCTGCGGTATAAAAGATGGATTGGTTCGGAAGAGTATAGATAATTTCTACATTGCCCTTTGAATCAATGCGGGACAGATTCTTTCCTGTAGCAAAGTATATATATCCATCCAGATAGAGGGCATCCAGTTTTACTATATTGCCGATTTGGTATGCAGCATCTTCATTTATATCCGTTGGATGTTCCTTTAGATATTGATTTGTCTCATAGCAAGCTTTGTAATCTTTTCCCAGATTCTTCACAAGATAAGCACTATACCCTATGAAACATCCAGCTATAATTAAAAAGATTGTAACAGTGAGAGCAGTACTTTCTTTTTCAAATTCATCTTTTCTTCCTATGAAGAAAATGAAGCTGTGAACAGTAATAAATGCAGCCCCAAGTAATAATACTAGAACTATCCAGGCACAAACATTCATAACCAATTTACCGTAGCCGATGCAGACGTGAACAAGTATGTATAACACACCTGAAAGGGTTGCCATAGCCATACCACATATGTGAAGCTTATAGCCCATATCGCTACCGTAGTGGTCAAATATGTAGGAAAGAATTAGAACCAATATAGTGGCGATTACAAGAACAAAAGTAGCCTTTGGTACGTATAAGCTTACCTTGTCCAGGAAAAAGTGGAACACATAATCGTGTAAAAAATCATTCATATTAGGTTGTCTGGAATCAAACAGCAAAAAAGGTTCCTTGTTCTTTAATGTTAAGGCGGCAATAAAACATATAAATATGGTAATGCCTCGTATGATTTTTTGAATATCTAAATACCAACTGGTTTGTTTTGTTCTCATGTTTAACCCTCCATAAGAGCACATTATCCTAAAATTATATTAATTTAAAGTGAATGATATTGCAATACATAGTACCTAAATTATAAAATCTAGCCAAATATAAGCAAAAAACACTTGTTATTCCTAGGGTTATGAGTGTATAATAATATAGTTTTAGAATTGGGATAATTATGTCTATAATCTAATAAGATATTTTTATATATGTGTTTTACGGAAAGAGAGGAACTTATGTCTAAGGGAAGATATGGTGTTCATGGAGGCCAGTATATACCTGAGTCTTTGATGAATGAGGTTAATAAGTTAGAGGAAGCTTACGAGCATTACAAAAATGATACAGAGTTTTTAAATGAATTAGATACCCTTTTAAGGGAGTATGCAGGAAGACCATCACTTCTCTATTATGCGGAGAAGATGACTAAGGATTTAGGTGGAGCTAAGATATATTTTAAGCGTGAGGATTTAAATCACACAGGCTCTCACAAGATTAACAATGTACTTGGTCAAGCACTTCTTGCTAAGAAGATGGGTAAGACTAGAATTATCGCTGAGACAGGCGCAGGACAGCACGGAGTTGCAACAGCAACAGCAGCAGCGCTCCTTGGACTTGAGTGTGAGATATTTATGGGTAAGGAGGATACCATAAGACAGGCTCTTAATGTATATCGTATGGAACTCCTTGGTGCAAAGGTTCACGCTGTTGAGTCAGGCACTATGACTCTTAAGGATGCAGTAAATGAATGTATGGGCGAGTGGGCAAGAAGAACAGAGGATACCCTTTATGTTCTAGGCTCAGTTATGGGACCTCATCCATTCCCTATGATAGTAAGAGATTTCCAGAGCGTTATAAGCAGTGAGGCCAGAGCTCAGATACTTGAGAAGGAAGGCAAGCTTCCTGATGTAGTTATGGCCTGTGTAGGTGGCGGAAGCAATGCTATGGGTATGTTCTATGAGTTTATTAAGGACGAGAGTGTTAAGCTTATTGGCTGCGAGGCGGCTGGTAAGGGTATAGATACCAATGAGACTGCAGCAACAGTTAATACAGGTTCCCTTGGTATTTTCCACGGTATGAAGTCCTACTTCTGTCAGGATGAGTACGGACAGATTGCTCCTGTTTACTCCATATCAGCAGGACTTGATTATCCAGGTGTTGGTCCTGAGCATGCTAATCTTCACGATACAGGAAGAGCAAGCTATGTACCGGTTACAGATGATGAAGCAGTAGATGCATTTGAATATATTGCAAGAACAGAGGGAATTATAGCAGCTATTGAGAGCTCCCATGCGGTAGCACATCTTATGAAGATTGCACCAACTATGGATAAGGATCAGATTATTATCTGTTGTCTTTCTGGTCGTGGTGATAAGGATGTTGCGGCTATAGCAAGGTATAGAGGAGTTGATTTACATGAGTAGAGTAAAAGAAGCATTATTGGGTAAGAAATCATTTATAGGATTTTTAACAGCAGGGGACCCTTGCATAGATAAAACAGAAGAATTTATAGTTGAGATTGCTCGTGCAGGAGCGGCAATAGTTGAGGTGGGTATCCCATTTTCAGACCCTATCGCAGAAGGTCCTGTGGTTCAGGAGGCCAATGTTAGAGCCTTATCTGCACCAGGTGGATGTACTACCGATATGGTATTTGATGTAGTGGAGAAGGCATCTAAGAAGATAGATGTGCCCCTTGTACTACTTACATACTTAAATCCAGTCTACAAGTACGGATATGAGAGATTCTTTGCAAGATGTAAGGAGGCAGGAGTTGAGGGAGTTATTATTCCAGACCTTTCTTATGAGGAAAAGGGAGAACTTATAGATTTTGCCAATAAGTACGATGTAGATATTATATCTCTTCTTTCAACTAATAGTGGTGAGAGAATTAAGATGATAGCAGCAGATGCTACAGGATATATATACATACTTCCTACAGCAAATAATCCTTCAGCTAATAAGCTTAGCGGTGAATTGGTGGAGACTGTGGCTCGTATCAGAAAGATTACTGACACACCAGTTGTTATAGAGTTTGGTGCCAATACACCAGAGCAGATTGCAGGATATAGTGAGATTGCAGATGGTATCATCATAGAAACTAGAATTGTTAAGCTTATAGAGAAATATGGAGCTGATGCAGGAAGTCATATATATGATTACGTTAAAAAAATGGTAGACAGTATATAATTATTATAGATAAGGAGCAAGAAAATGGAACTCATAGAAGTAAGAGAGATATTTAGAAACAAGGAAGCATATTTTGATAAAGAGATAACTATCGGTGGATGGGTAAGAAGCAACAGAGATTCAAAGACTTTTGGATTTATTGTACTTAACGATGGTACATTCTTCGAGCCAATTCAGGTTGTATATAATGATTCAATGGCTAATTTTGATAAGATTTGCAAGGTAAATGTAGGTACAGCTCTTATCGTTAAGGGTACA
The DNA here is from genome assembly GCA_017938485.1 of Lachnospiraceae bacterium. Classification (GTDB taxonomy): domain Bacteria; phylum Bacillota; class Clostridia; order Lachnospirales; family Lachnospiraceae; genus Coprococcus_C. The sequence goes on along the minus strand of JAGBBM010000101.1, from coordinate 34,935 downwards.
CTTATTGCTACACCTGATGCAAAGCAGCCATTTGAGATTCAGGCAACAGAGGTAGAGATAGAAGGTGAGTCAACTCCTGACTATCCACTTCAGAAGAAGAGACATACATTAGAGTATCTTCGTACAATTCCACATCTTCGTGCGAGAACAAATACTTTCCAGGCAGTATTTAGAGTGCGTTCACTTGTAGCTTACGCAATTCACAAGTTCTTCCAGGAGAGAGATTTCGTATATGTTCACACTCCAATAATTACTGGTAGTGACTGTGAGGGTGCAGGTGAGATGTTCACTGTAACAACTATGGATATGAATAATCTTCCTCTTACTGATGATGGCAAGGTGGATTTCAAGCAGGATTTCTTCAACAAGCCAACTAACCTTACAGTAAGTGGTCAGTTAAATGGTGAGACTTATGCAATGGCATTTAGAAACATCTATACATTTGGACCTACATTTAGAGCAGAAAATTCTAACACAACTCGTCATGCAGCAGAGTTCTGGATGATTGAGCCGGAAATTGCTTTTGCAGACCTTAAGGACGATATGATGCTTGCTGAGAGCATGATTAAGTATATTATTCGTTACGTTCTTGAAAATGCACCAGAGGAGATGAAGTTCTTCAACAACTTTATCGACAAGGGACTTATCGAGAGACTTGAGGGAGTAATGAACTCAGAGTTTGGACACGTAACTTACACTGAGGCTATTGAGATATTAGAGAAGAATAACGACAAGTTTGAATTTAAGGCATACTGGGGATGTGACCTTCAGACTGAGCATGAGAGATATCTTACTGAAGAAGTATTTAAGCGTCCAGTATTCGTAACTGACTATCCAAAGGAGATTAAGGCATTCTATATGAAGCTTAACGAGGATGGAAAGACTGTTGCAGCTATGGACTGTCTTGTGCCTGGCATCGGTGAGATTATCGGTGGTAGTCAGAGAGAGGATGACTTCGATAAGCTTTCTACTCGTATGGAAGAGCTCGGTCTTAATGCAGAGGATTATGATTTCTATCTTGACCTTAGAAAGTATGGTTCTGCAAGACATGCAGGATTTGGACTTGGATTTGAGAGAATGATTATGTACGTTACAGGTATGGGTAACATCAGAGACGTACTCCCATTCCCAAGAACTGTAAATAACTGCGAACTCTAATGAGCCATGCACATAATGAGCGGAATTGGATGGTGGGAGCTTGCTCACATCCAGACATATTACGGTCATTATGTATACGGCGAATGCCGTAGCCCCTTAACAGCGAAGCTGGTAAGGGCGCATGGCGAATGTATAAAAAGTATGTGTGTCATATGAAGCGGCGAATGCCGTAGCCACTTAACAGCGAAGCTGGTAAGGGCGCATGGCGAATGTATAAAAAGTATGTGTGTCATATGAAGCGGCGAATGCCGTAGCCCCTTAACAGCGAAGCTGGTAAGAGCGCGTGGCGAATGTATAAAAAGTATGTGTGTCATATGAAGCGGCGAATGCCGTAGCCCCTTAACAGCGAAGCTGGTAAGGGCGCATGGCGAATGTATAAAATAAAGGAGGCAATATATATGGGAACTATATATATTCCGGAGGGCTACAAGAGCCCACAGTCAATTAAAGAAACAGAAATTGCAATAAAAGAGGTTAAGGATTACTTTGAGCGTGCCTTGGCATCTGCTCTTAATCTTACCAGAGTTTCCGCTCCACTTTTTGTTAAGCCTGAGTCAGGTCTTAACGACAACTTAAATGGTGTAGAGCGTCCAGTATCCTTCGGTGTGAAGGAACAAAATGATGCACCTGTAGAGATAGTACATTCTCTTGCAAAGTGGAAGAGACTTGCCCTTGCCAACTACGGATTTTCTGTAGGTGAAGGCCTTTACACAGATATGAGTGCTATTCGTCGTGATGAGGATACTGACAATATCCACTCAATCTATGTTGATCAGTGGGATTGGGAGAAGATTATAGATAAGGAAGATAGAAATATTGGAACCTTAAAGGAAACAGTTTTCCGTATATATATGGCTATTAAACAAACTGAATATTACATATGTGGAAGATATCATTTTATGGATCCATTTCTCCCAAATGAGATTGTATTTATCACTACTCAGGAGCTTGAGGATATGTACCCAGACAAGACTCCAAAGGAGAGAGAACACCTTATTGCCAAGGAAAAGGGCGCGGTATTCCTTATGGGTATCGGTGATAAGCTTGCTTCCGGTGAGCGTCATGATGGTAGAGCTCCAGACTATGATGACTGGAGTTTGAATGGAGACATCTTAGTATACTATCCAGTACTTGATATATCTCTTGAACTTTCTTCTATGGGTATTCGTGTTGATGAGGATGCTTTGGACGCACAGCTAAAAAAATCTGGTTGTGAGGATAGAGCCGCACTTCCATTCCAGAAGGCAGTTCTTGATAAGGAGTTACCATACACTATCGGTGGTGGTATTGGACAGTCACGTATATGTATGTTCTTCCTTCAGAGAGCCCATATCGGTGAGGTTCAGTCTTCAATCTGGCCAGAGGATGTACTTGAGACAGCAAAGGCACATGGAGTACATATATTATAATTTATTCATAAAGGTTTTTTATCACGGAGTTTTCGCTCCGTGATTTTTTGTTGTAAATTTCCCATAATACAGGTTTTTTATTGTAACAACTAAGGTTGTGTGATAGGATAAGCCTATAAAGGAGGGGTATACTATGAAACTATTTATTAAACAAAGAGCCTTTACTTGGTTCGACAGTTACAATGTATTTGATGAGGATGGTAATGTTATCTATACCATAAAGGGGGAACTTTCCTGGGGGCATTGTTTGCGAATCTACGATACACAAAACAATGAAGTTGGTATGATAAAAGAAAAAAGAGATACTTTGTTACCTAAGTTTGAAATGTATGTGGATGGGAACTACATTGGAAGTATTAGCAAGGAATTTAGTGATTTTAAGACCACCTATAATATAGATTTTAATGGCTGGCACATAGAGGGGGATGTTCCAGAGTGGGAGTATCAAATATACAATGCTGTGGGTTACCAGATTGCAGATATATCTAAAGAGGTGCTTAATTGGACTGATGCATATAGAATCAAAAGTACAAATCCACAGGATGATTTATATGCATTGATGCTTATTGTTGCAATAGATGCGGAGAAGAATTCTTAATATACCTAAAATTAAAGGAGACAGATGGTGGATAACAAGGTAATCAGAGCTCACCTAGAGTCAATGGCAGAAACAAAATATAAGGAATTTAGTCAGGCACTTATACCGGGCAGCAGACCTATACTGGGAGTGAGAATTCCTGCTCTTAGAAACTTAGCTAAGGAGATTGCCAAAGGGGATTGGGAGGCATATCTTGAAAGTGCAGTAGACGATACTTTTGAGGAGGTTAATCTTCAAGGATTTGTAATAGGTTATGCCAAAGCTTGCTATGAGACTTTGCTACCATACATTAGAAAATATGTTGCCAAAATAAATGACTGGTCTTTATGTGATGGATTTTGTGCAACTCTAAAAATTATAAAAAAACATCAGGATAGTTTTTTGCCTGTTATTAAAGAATATGCTGAAAAAGACGACGAATTCAATCAGCGATTTGCGGCAATTATGTTGATGAATTACTATTTGACAGATGAATATATTGATTCGTCTTTGAGAATACTTGACAGTATGAAAAACCATGGCTATTACAGAAAAATGGGAGTTGCATGGGCCATTGCTACAGCTTTTGCAAAACAGCGTGAAAAAACCCTTGATTATATGAGAGATGGGCATAATACCCTTGATGATTTTACATATAACAAAGCTATACAGAAGATGATGGAGTCTTACAGAATAGCTGATGATGATAAAATTATGCTAAGAGGTATGAAAAGATAATGTGAAAATATTGCCAAAACCCCTTGACATAATAAAGGAAAATGTATAACATAGTATTGAAAACTACGTCCGATGGTGACGAAAATTATGTGAGGTAAGATATGGCTGATTATATTATTAGTGCCTGTTCAACAGCAGACTTGACAAAGGAACAGTTTGAGAAGTACGACATAAAATACATTTATTTTCATTATAGTCTTGATGGTGTTATGTACCCAGATGATTTAGGGCAGACCATAAGCTTTGATGAGTTCTACAAGAAGATGGAAGAGGGGGCAGATACAGCTACATCTCAGATTAATCCAGATGAGTTTATCGAATTCTTTACACCTTATCTCGAGGAAGGTAAGGATGTTATACATTGTACATTATCTTCTGGTATTTCAGGAGTTCATAATTCAGCCCTTATTGCAAGAGACGAGCTTCAGGAGAGATATCCGGACAGAAAGATAATTGTTATTGATTCTCTTTGTGCGGCTACAGGTTATGGTATGCTTATGGTTGAAGCAGCAAAGAAAAAAGCTGCTGGTGCATCTATAGATGAGTTAGCAGAGTGGATAGAAGAGCATAAGAATAAGGTAGCACATTGGCTTTACGTATCAGACCTTAAGTATCTTGTAAAGGGTGGTCGTGTTTCTAAGACATCAGGCTTTATCGGAAACATGCTTAATATATGTCCTATCATTTGCGTAGATAAAGAAGGTAAGCTTGCTCCTCAAGAAAAGATTAGAGGTAAGAAGAAGGCTGCGAAGAGATTGGTTGAAAAGATGGTTGAGCTTGCTGATGGAGGCGTTGACTATTCAGGTAGCTGTTGGCTTTCTATGTCAGCTAGTATGGAGGATGCAGAGTATCTTAAGAAGCTTATTAAGGAGACTTTCCCTAAGATTAGTGGTGAGATTATAATCAACAGCATCGGTACAGTTATCGGTAGTCATACAGGTCCTGGTACAGTTGTAACATTCTTCTGGGGCAAGGAAGACAGAGCATAATTTTGATGCATTTACGTATATATGTGGTATAATCATCCTGTAAAGGAGTAATCCTAATACACAACAATATATAGGAGGAAAGATTATGGCAGTAGTAGAGATAACAGTAGAGAATTTTGAAAGTGAAGTTCTTGGTTCTGATATACCAGTATTGGTAGACTTCTGGGCAGATTGGTGTGGACCATGTAAGATGCTTGGGCCTATAGTGGACGCTGTTGCAGAGGAAAGAGCGGACATTAAGGTTGGAAAAGTCAATATTGATGAACAGGGAGAACTTGCTGTAAAGTACAATGTTATGAGTATTCCAACATTGATACTTTTCAAAGATGGAGAACCTTCAAAACGTGAGGTAGGGGTTATACCTAAGAGCATGATTTTGGAGATGCTTAATTAGTTTTCTTTTAACATAATTAATGTGGTGCAAGGGTTAAGTATAGCTGCTTAATCCTTGCATCATTATTTTTTAGGGATTGTTGTGCCTACTTCACATTTTGGGCAAAGAATGGTAGAATTATATGCAGTATTATTTATTTGAGAAAATGACATTGAGGAGTTTTTATGAAAATAGTTTGTTTGATGGAGAATACAAAAGAATCTGAGAGTGTTTCGGCAGAACATGGATTTAGCCTTTATGTAGAAACCGCCAAGCATAGAATACTTATAGATGCTGGACAAACAGGTGCATTTGCGGATAATGCCAATAGTCTTGATGTGGATTTAAGTAAGGTAGATATGGTGTTTCTTAGTCATGGTCACTATGACCATTCAGGTGGCTTGATGACATTTTCAAGTCTTAATTCATCAGCACCTATATATATGCAAAAAAATGCAGGAAATGATTATTTTCATAAAAATGAAACGCTGGAAAAGTATATAGGAATAGATAAGAATCTATTGCAGCTACCTCAGATAAAATTACTTGATAAAGATACGAAGATTGATGACGGTATATCTTGTTTTACAGGTGTAACAGGAAGAAGGAGTTTCCCATCAGGTAATCTTGAGCTTATGGAGCGAGTAAATCTATGCCACAAGGAGACATTTGTTCAGGATGATTTTAGCCATGAACAATATGTGGTAATTTGTGATGAAGGAAGAAAAATTCTAATATCTGGATGTGCTCACAACGGAATATTAAATATATTAGACCACTATAAAAAATTATATGGAGAGGAACCGGATATAGTTATAAGTGGTTTCCATCTTATGAAGAAAAACGGATATTCAGAAGAAGATATAGATAATATTAAGGAGATTGCCACAGAGCTTGCCAATATGGACACTGTATTTTATACAGGACATTGTACAGGGGTTGAACCTTTTTGTATAATGAAGGAGATAATGGGAGATAAGCTTCATTATGTCCATAGTGGAGAACGGATAATGTAGGTGGAATTATGATTAAAATAAAAGACCTGACATTTGAATATTTTGAAAGAGATGAGGAAGGTTATCTCACGGATATGATAAACGCTATCCGTGGGATTAATTTTGATGCAAAAAAAGGTCAGTTTATAGGTGTTGTGGGAAAGAATGGTTCTGGAAAAAGCACCTTTGCCAAGATATTAAACAGACTTCTTGTTCCAATCGAGGGAACAGTTGTCATAGGAAATATGGATGCTATGGACGAGGCAAATGAGCAGGATATTAGAAAAAAAGTAGGAATGGTTTTCCAAAATCCTGATGACCAAATTATTGGAAGTGTGGTGTCAGAGGATGTGGCCTTTGGAGCAGAGAACATAGGAGTTACTCAGTATAAACTTTGGGAGAGGGTTTTTAATGCTATTCAAAAGGCAGGCTTGGTAGCAAATGGTGCAAAGGTAAAAGACGTGGCAGACAAGCGCATAAACGAATTAAGTGGTGGAGAAAAGCAAAAGGTTGCTCTTGCCGGAGTACTTGCTATGGAACCGGAATGTATCGTTCTTGATGAGGCTACAAGTATGTTAGACCCTAAATCCAGATGGGATATCATTGAGCTTATGAAAGAGCTGAAAGACAAGCTTGGTATAACAGTGATTATGATAACACATATGATGGATGAGCTTATCTTTTGCGATAATATCTATGTGATGCACCAGGGAAAGATGGTGATGAAGGGAAGGCAGGAAAAGATATTTGCAGACCCTGAAAAGTTACGTGAATACGGCTTGGAATGTCCTGAGATTGTTAGTATCAAGAATCGAATGTTTGAAGAAGGATTGATAAGAGACAACAATATAATCACATTACAGGGGCTTGTGGCAAGACTTAAGAGTGAGTATCCACTAGCTTTTGAAAAAGAAGTAAGCTTACCGGAACATATAAAAACCCATAATAAGATTGATCCTACAAATGCTATTCTTTTCAATAATGTAAGTTTTTCTTATGGTAAGAAAAAGGTATTGGACAATATATCCTTTAGCGTGGGTAAAGGTGAGTACGTAGCTATAGTAGGACCTACGGGTTCGGGAAAGTCAACCATGCTACAGCTTATACCAGCTTTGCTCAAATGTAAAAAGGGTGCAGTATATGTAGATGGTTTAGATGTTAATGATAGAAGTACAGATATAAGAAAACTTAGGTGTAAGATAGGATATGTATTTCAATATCCAGAGCATCAGCTTTTTGCTAAAAACGTGTATGAGGATGTTGTGTTTGGCCCTAGAAATGTGGGTATAAGCGAAGTTGAAGCACAAAAACGTGCCTATGAGGCAATATCCTTAGTTGGTCTTTCTGATGAGATATATGATATGCCTATAAATAAGCTTTCTGGGGGACAAAAAAGAAGGGTGGCATTAGCAGGGGTACTTGCTATGAAACCAGAGTATCTCATTTTGGATGAGCCTGTGGCAGGATTAGACCCCGAAGGAAAAAAAGAAATGCTTGGGATTATAGAAGCGCTTCATAAAGAAGTAGGTATGACTATTATAATGATAAGCCACGATATCGAAAGTGTCTCTAGATATGCTGATAGAATTGTGGTTTTAGAACAGGGACAAATCACATATACAGGAGATGTAGCAAGCGGTTTATATGAGATATGGCAAAATGACAGTCAGGCAATGTATAATCTTCCTGCTATTATGCAATTACTTATAAAACTGCGTATGTCGGGACTTCCTGTAGATTGTTTTGCGGTAGATATGGAACAGGGAATTAATAATATTAAACGAGCGTTAGGATGGCATTATACCCCTTAAGTATGATAAAGAAAGGGAAAATATATGTTAAAGGATGTTACTATCGGTCAGTATTACAATGATGATTCTGTGATACACAGGCTGGACCCTAGGGTTAAGATAAGATTTACAATTATATATATTATTCTTTTGCTGCTGGATAGAAATCTGGTTTTGTTTGCTATGCTTACAGCATTCTTTTTGGGAACAATGCTACTTAGTAAAGTGCCATTAGCACATATGGTAAAGGGAACAAAAAGTATATTTATATTTGTTATAATCTGCTCGGCTATCAGTATATTTTCTACACCGGGAGATGTGGTGGCAGAGTTCTTTTTTCTTGATATAACAAAAGAAGGTATAGTGAAGTTTGTTTTTTTGGTGTGGAGAATGGTGTTGATGATACTTGCTTCATCCATTATAATGTACACTACAACGCCTACAGAACTCACGGATGGCTTAGAAAAGTGTTTCCATTTAAGTGGAAGTGTTGCCATGAGTATTACCATTGCTCTAAGATTTGTTGCGGTTTTATTTGAAGAACTAGATAGAATTATGAAGGCTCAAGAAGCAAGAGGAGCTCAGTTTGATAAGGGGGGACCATTGAGAAGGCTTAAGAGCATGAGTACAGTTGTTATACCTCTATTCCAGAACGCTATAGACAGGGCGGGAAATCTTGGGGAAGCTATGGATGCAAGATGTTACACAGGTGGAAAAGGAAGAACTAAGCTAAAACCATTATCCTACGATATAAGGGATGTGGTAACATATATTATAATGCTAGGCATACTGATATTGGGGATATGGCTTGCTGTTAAGTGGTAGAATGCAGGACTTGTATGGGGGATGAAAATTATGAATTGGAACGAGGCACATTATGAAAGTTCTCAACTGATAGTAGTTACGGAGAGATTAAATAAGTGTAGAGAAAGTAAACTCTTACTTGAACTAGAGCTATCAAATGAGGAGTTTAATAATAAGTATATATCTAAAAGGAAGACATTAACCAAGGAAAAAGCTAGAACCCGTATGGTGTATGTGGGTATAGCAAGCTTGGTGATGATTGTATGCTTGGTGGTATTTATAGGGTGTTATAGGTCTATTGTTTTAGATGAGTATTCTTGGGCAGCGGCCGTGGGTATGCTTACCTGTATGCTGGTAATGCTGTTCGGCATATATCCTTGTGTAAGGCTTTGGATTCCGGAAATAAGGATGATGAAAAAGCTTAACACAAAGAACAAAAATAATGAAAAGGGTGTAATATCCTTTGATACGGAAGCAGAAAAATCAAATGAAAAAATATCCATAATGAAAAACCAACTGGAGGAACTGAATAAGGAGATAGAAAACCTGGAGCGAAAGCAAAAAGAGGAGGAAGTTCTTCTTAAAGTGAGGATACTGGCAGAGCAGGAGAAAAAAACTCAGGCTGATGCCAATGCAAAATTTAAGATTAACAAGGATAAGGCTGGAGAACTTCAGTATGTTGAAATTGTAGATTTATATGATAGTGAAATTCGTAGATGTAAGGAAGATTTAAACAGACTTGAGGTTGAGAAGGATATGCTTAGACGTGAGAAAAAAGAGGTAAATGAGGAGTTTGAATTGACAAAGAAAAAGGCTTTTATGTACCTTATAATGTTGGTAGTTTTATCTTTTATACATGAGTGTTTTGAGGGCAAAGCCTATGCTGCGGTTGGTGTAGTAATAGGTGTATCATTGGTGGCAGGGTTTATATATATTGTTTCTTCCAGTGAAAAGCCTATTGTTCGATATCTGTTGGAAAACAATAACAAGATTATACAGGATTATGCATTTGTAAAAGGTTTGGAGCCTATATCAAAGCGGGAAAGACGCAATTTGCTAGAGATATCTAGCTGCAAGGAATGGCTTAAGGATTGTGAGGAAAAGAAAAAAGCAATTCAGAAGGAACTGGATGATTTAAACGAGTGGAGAAATTAAAATGAGAGTGAAGCTTATCGTTGCCTACGATGGTACAAATTATCATGGCTGGCAGGTGCAAGATAATGGAATTACAATTGAAGAGGTTTTGAATAAAGAGTTATCTGATTTGCTTAAGGAAGATATAAAGGTAATTGGTGCAAGCCGCACTGATGCGGGAGTTCACGCTATGGGTAATGTAGCTGTGTTTGACACGGAAACCAGAATTCCTGCGGAAAAGATATCTTTTGCATTGAATCAGAGATTGCCAGAGGATATAAGAATACGTGAATCAATTAAGGTGGCTGATGACTTTCATCCTAGATTTTGTGATAGCATTAAAACCTATGAGTATAAAATATGGAACGATAAATTTCCGAATCCTATGGTGAGGTTGTATTCCAAGTTTGTGTACTATAACATAGATGTGGAAAAGATGAGGGAGGCAGCTTCCTATCTTATAGGCAAGCATGATTTTAAGTCCTTTTGTTCTGCAAAGGCTCAGGTGGAAAGCACAGTAAGAGAGATTATAGATATATCATTTAGTAGAGAAGGCAATATGATTACCATGAGAATTAAGGGATATGGTTTCCTCTATAATATGGTTAGAATAATCATGGGAACCTTGCTTGAGTGCGGTACAGGGCAAAGAAAACCGGAGTCAGTTAAGGATATTTTACTTGCCTTAGATAGAAGTAGAGCTGGAAATACTGCTGAGGCTTGCGGACTTACCCTTGCTGGGATAGAGTATTTTTGAAAAAAGTTTAAAAAACTCGTTGACACAGTCGGACCCGTGTAATATAATATGAAATTGTTGACGTGTCTTTTTTAGCCGAAGTGCGCGCTTTTTTAGACATTATATGTAAGCAATATGCTTTCGCCAATGCCCCGGAGGAAGTATATTAAGATACAATGTACATTTTAGATTTAATTAAGGAGGAACCACAATGAAGAGCTTTATGGCAAGCCCATCAAACATTGAAAGAAAGTGGTATGTAGTTGATGCTACAGGACATACATTAGGCCGTTTAACATCAGAGATCGCAAGCATCTTAAGAGGTAAGAACAAGCCAACATTTACTCCACATATCGACACTGGCGATTATGTAGTAGTAGTTAATGCAGAGAAGATTAAGGTAACTGGTAAGAAGATGGATCAGAAGATTTACTACCATCACTCAGACTACGTTGGAGGTATGAAGGAGCAGACTCTTAAGGAGAAGCTCGCTAAGAAGCCAGAAGACGTTATCTACCTTGCAGTTAAGGGAATGCTTCCAAAGGGACCACTTGGAAGACAGATGATCAAGAAGCTTCACATCTATGCTGGACCTGAGCACAAGCAGCAGGCACAGAAGCCAGAAGCATTAGAGATTAAGTATTAGTAAGGGAGGAAATGTTCGTGGCTAAGAGTACAAGATTTTACGGAACAGGTAGAAGAAAAAGCAGTATCGCAAGAGTATATCTCGTACCAGGTACTGGTAAGATAACTATAAACAAGAAGGATATGGAAGAGTACTTCGGTCTTGAGACACTTAAGGTTATCGTTAGACAGCCATTTGTAGCTACAGGCACAACTGGTAAGTACGATGTACTTGTAAATGTACAGGGTGGCGGATTCACTGGTCAGGCTGGTGCAATCAGACACGGTATCTCAAGAGCATTACTTCAGGCAGACGCTGAGAACAGACCAGCTCTTAAGAAGGCAGGATACTTAACAAGAGATCCTCGTATGAAGGAGAGAAAGAAATACGGTCTCAAGGCAGCAAGAAGAGCTCCACAGTTCAGCAAGAGATAGGATTATCTGCGGAATGCGGATGCAAAAAAAGAACCAGGCAAGTTTACTTGCAACTGGTTCTTTTTTTGTGTCTGCGATTCCATAGGAATCTATAGATGGTCGACCCGAAGTGAGTGAAACGAGCGAAGGGGAGACAGCTATAGGTTCCGCAGATAATTCCACAAAATCACAAAAAACTATTGTCTAACTTTTTTGACAATGGTAAAATACTTTATATATTTATCAGAGTAAAGTGGAGTGAAATTATGAAAAAGAACATTAAAGTGACAATTCTTTTTGTTGTACTTTTTATTTTAATACAGTTTGGATTTTGGCAAGTAGAGAGAGCTGTGGAAAAAAGCAATAATACTCAAGTTAAGATTGATATAGAAGATGGAAAGTCATCTCATGAAGATATCAACATAACTATGGAAGTATCCAAGAGCTGGACAGATTATGATGCAAAAAAGAATGCACTCACAGGTGCGCAGTATGATGCAGTTATTTTGAATACTGGAAAGCACGTGTTTAAAAATTGGAAGATTATTGTGCACATGCCGGCAGAAGGTCGTATAGACAGTCTTTGGAATGGTGAGTATGTGTTTGATGGAGAGACCATAACTCTCACACCTATGGATTACAATACCATAGTGGAGGCAGGTAAGGACCAACCTTTTGGATTTGTGTGTACAGCTAACAATAAACTTATTTTTGATACATATACTGTATATGGTTATTTTGAGAAGAATGTTCAGGATGTTGCGGCATACTGGGTGTTACAGGTAATAAGAGTTATCTGGGCTGTGTCTTTGATAAGCTACATTGTGGTTCAGATATGTTTGATTAGTTACAAGAGAAGACAAAAACGTGATGAGAAGATAATTCTTCAAACTATGGATACATTTATATCTTTTATTGATGCTAAGGATCCATATACTCACGGACATTCAGAAAGAGTGGCAGAGTATACAAGAAAGATTGCTACTCATATGGGACTGGATAAAGAAATTGTAAGAAATTACTATTATATAGCTTTGATGCACGACTGTGGCAAGATTAGTGTGCCAGATAGCATATTAAAGAAACCGGACAAGCTTACAAAAGAGGAAAGAACCGTTATAGAATCACACACAAAGATTGGTGCGAATATCTTGAAAGAGTTTACTGCTATACCTGGTATACAGGATGGAGCATTACATCATCACGAAAGATATGATGGAAATGGTTATCCAGATAAGTTAAAAGGGGAAGAGATATCTTTAGTGGCTAGAATTCTTTGTGTGGCAGATGCATTTGATGCTATGAATAGTGACAGATGTTATAGAAAACGACTTCCTCAGGAAAAAATCCTTAAGGAACTTGATGAAAATGCAGGAAAGCAGTTCGATCCTGAAGTTGTTGTTGCATTGAAGGAATTAATTGATAACGGAGACATTGAAAACTGGGTGTTAGAATAAGGCATAATGAGGTGGCAACATGAAAATCTGGGAATTCTTTGATAATCTAAATGAATTGGTTTATGTTTCTGATATAGATACCCATGAAGTGGTCTATATGAACAAAAAAGCCTTAGAAAATTATGGGTATAGCTTTGTTGAAGAAGTAAAGGGTAAGATGTGTTATGAGTTGATTCAAAACTGTCAAACCCCTTGTTCAATATGTAATAATAGCCGCCTTAAGGAAGGGGAATTTATTGAATGGAAGTACTTCAATCCTGTACTTAAGAAACATTACATGTTAAAAGATACCATGATTAAAGAAGATGGTCGAAGATACAGAATGGAGATTGCCTTAGATGTGACTGCCCAAGAAAAACAACGTGACATGATACATAATTATCGGGATATGGAGTCTTTGGTAAATGAGGGTATAAAGCTTGCACTTCAAGCACCAAATCCTGATAAAACTATAGATGTCATATTGGAGTATTTGGGAAAAGCTTTAAATGGTGAAAGAACATACATATTTGAAAAAAGAGAAAATGGATGTGACGATAACACCTATGAGTGGGTTGCTCATGGTGTAACTCCGGAGAAAGATAATCTCCAAAATGTACCACCAGAGGCTTGCGAAAATTGGTATGAGAGTTTTAAAAAGCAGGAAAATATAATCATAGGAGACATAGAAGATATTAAGGATGAAAATTATCTTCAGTATGAGATATTGAAGCAGCAAAATATTCATTCTATAGTTGTGGTTCCGTTGTATGATACAAAAAAAGTAATCGGTTTTTACGGCGTTGATAATCCACCGGGCGGATTTTTGAATTACTGCTCCGATTTGCTTGAGATTATGGGTCATTTTATCATATCATCTCTGAGAAGACGTAACCTTCTTAAGCAACTGAAGGATTTAAGTTACAAAGACCAACTTACTAAGATTGGCAATAGACATGCCATGAATGAATTCATAGATAATCTACCAAAGAATAAAACGTTAGGTGTCGTATACTGTGATGTGACTGGTCTCAAAAAGGTAAATGATACTGAGGGTCATGAGGCAGGAGACAGATATATTCTTAAGGCATGTGATAGCTTAAAAAATGCATTTGGAGAGTATAATCTGTTCCGAATAGGTGGAGATGAGTTCCTTGGACTTTGTCTTGGCATAAGTGAAGATTTGCTGGCAGAAAAAACAGACTACCTTCGTAAGAATATGGAAGAAAATGAAGTAGTATTGGCTATAGGCACTGTCTGGTGTGAAGAAGGAAACAAAGATATAGACAAGCTTATATCCATTGCTGAAAAACTAATGTATGAGGATAAGCTTTGTTATTACGAAAAAACTGGTATAGAAAAAAGATTGATATAATATAAAAAAAGAGTCGAGATATGTGAGGTATCTTGACTCTTTTTGCATATGGGAGATATGTAAAAAATAGTAAAAATAGAAATGCTATAATTTTTTTGGGGGGTTGTGTCGAAAGAATAAGGGCATAGATTATTATTTGGAGAAAACCAAAAAAAGAAGGTGACAAAATGCTAAGGACAATTGAATTATTTGTATTCTGGTATCCGGCAATTATGTCTATGGCATGGGTTGTAGGCGGTATTATGTTCTACATATGTAATGAAAGAAGAAAACCGTTGCCACTTTATGAAACACCAATGGTATCAATTTTAGTGCCTTGTTTTAATGAGGCAGAAACCATAGAAAATACGGTTAAACAATTATCTAATATTCAGTATCCCAATTACGAGATAATAGCTATAAATGATGGAAGCTCCGACAACACTTCGGAGGTTATTATGGGGCTCTTGGACAAATACGATAAGCTTAGATTTATTGACTTAAAGGAGAACAATGGTAAAGCCAATGCATTATATTTAGGTCTTTTGGCATCTAAGGGAGAAATTCTTATGGGAGTTGATTCTGATGCTTACATAATGCCTGATGCCTTGAATTATATAATTCCTCACTTTACTAATCCATATAATGGAGAAAGAGTTGGAGCTGTAACAGGTAATCCACGAGTTAGAAATAGAAGCTCCCTCCTTGCTAAATTACAGCTTTGTGAGTATGCCAGCATAGTAAGTCTTATTAAAAGAACTCAGAGAATCTGGGGAAAGGTTATGACTGTATCAGGAGTTGTAGTTGCTTTTAGAAAGCGTGCTCTTATGGATTGTAAGCTATGGGATAGAGATATGATTACAGAGGATATCGGTGTAACATGGAAGCTTGAAAAGAAATTCTGGGATGTTAGATACGAGCCAAATGCTCTATGTATGATGCTTGTGCCGGAAACTATAAAAGGGTTATTCAAGCAGAGAAGAAGATGGACTCAGGGCGGTATGGAAATTCTTAGACGCCATTATGATATATTTGGCGACTGGAAGACTAGAAGAATGTTTGTGGTATATCTGGAACAGATAGTGTCTATAGTGTGGGCACTTTGCTGGCTGCTGATGCTTATTATACTTATACTTAACTACATTATACTTGGAGAGTGGATTGCCTTACCATACATATGGAAGAGCCTTTTCCTTTCTGTAGTATGTCTAATACAGTTTGCTGTAGCTATGATTCTTGATAGTCGATATGATAAGCATCTTCTTAGAAATGCTGTTACTGCCATATGGTATCCATTTTTGTACTGGTATGTAAATGCGCTTATTGTTATTGCATCCATACCATCTTTATTTAAGAGAAGAAAAAAGATGGCTACCTGGGATAGTCCGGATAGGGGGTTATAGTAATGAATGAACAGTTGGATAGCTTTACAAATCCTCTGCCGCAAAAGGTAGATTATGATTTGAGGGAACATTTTATATATGGTAATCAAAAGGGTTGGAAAAAGGTTATTGAGTGGATTCTTACCATAGGAGCATGGCTCATAATCATATCCTATGTAGGTTATCTTATATATGGCTCTCTTGCCATAAAACACGGGTGGTATCTGCCGGAGTTTACTATATACAATAGAGAAATGGTTTTGGAGATACAGAAATATTTTTATATCCTTTTTATTGCACTGCTTATCCTGTGTGTGTTGCTTATCTTTTGGAAGAATTACAACAAAAAAAGATTTGGTAATCTCCATAGAAGAAAGTTTCGTCCACCAGTTACCAATGAAGAGCTTGCCAAAATGTTTGAGGTGGATATGGACATGGTAGAAAAAATGCAAAATGACAGGGTTATTGTCCTTGAAACTAATATTGTTCCTGAAAATCTTGGTATGGGTAGAGATGATGAAGATGATGAGGATTCTCAAGATAAAGGATAGGGTTGAGATAAACCTTATCCTTTATTTTGTTATAAATATGTAAAATAGGAAAAAGGTACTTTTTTTAATTCTAGAAAAGGTGTAGAATATACCATTAGGAAGAGTTTGATTTTGGAGGAACTAATGATTTTAGAGAAATTAGAGAAATTTAATCCAATAACCATACAATGTCATGACAATCCTGATGCAGATGCAATTGCATCAGGCTATGGTTTATATTGCTTTTTTAAGGATAAAGGCAAGGATGTACGACTTATATACAGTGGAAGAAATATAATTCAAAAGTCAAACTTGCGTCTTATGGTTGAGAAATTAAATATTCCAGTAGAATATGTAAAACCATTGGAGAAAGGTTTTAATAGAGTCAAAGGACTTCTTATCACAACAGATTGTCAGTATGGTGCTGGTAATGTTACTAGAATTGAGGCAGATGAGGTAGCTATTATTGACCATCATCAGATAGAGATAGATGATGTAAAGTTGAGCCATATTATTCCAGGAGTAGGTAGTTGTTCTACAATAGTTTGGAAACTATTACTTGAGTCTGGATATAAGGTGACAGATGAAAATGGTTTAGGAACAGCCCTTTATTATGGTTTATACACAGATACAAGTCAATTCGCAGAGATACACAATCCTCTTGATAAGGATTTGATGGAGGGGGTAGAGTATGAGAATAATCTGATTACCCTTTTCCGTAACTCCAATATATCTTTGGAGGAATTAGAGATAGCTGGAGTGGCCATGCTAAGGTATTCTTATAACGAGGAGCATAGGTTTGCAGTAATTCGTTCACATCCATGTGACCCTAATATCCTTGGTATTATAAGTGATTTTTTGTTGCAGGTAGACAAGATAGACGTTTGTCTTGTGTTTAATGAAACTTTGGATGGATATAAGATATCTATAAGAAGCTGTGTAAAGGAAGTTAATGCCAGCGAACTTGCATCTTATGTTACAGAAGGTATAGGTTCAGGTGGTGGACATTACGAAAAAGCTGGAGGCTTTGTAAGTAAAAAGCTTTTTTCTTCTATGGAACATTGTCTTCATGCAGAGGCATATTTTAACAATCGTATGCATGAGTACTTTGATTCTTATAAGTTAATATATGCAAA
The DNA here is from genome assembly GCA_017938485.1 of Lachnospiraceae bacterium. Classification (GTDB taxonomy): domain Bacteria; phylum Bacillota; class Clostridia; order Lachnospirales; family Lachnospiraceae; genus Coprococcus_C. The sequence goes on along the minus strand of JAGBBM010000101.1, from coordinate 17,356 downwards.
AGATTATGAGGCGGATATAACTGATATGAAGATGTATCAGAAGAAGAAACTCCCAGTCGGTTATGTTAATTTGTGGGAGGTATTACCTGTTGGAACACCAATTACCATAAGAACTCTCGAGGGTGATATTGAGATTGTTGTAGAGGAAGATTTGGTGGTTATCATAGGTATAAAGGGTGAGGTATATCCAAATAGGCTAGAAAAGTTTAATAGGTCATATACTAAGTCTGAGGAGCCATATTCTTATGAGGCAAATACTGATACAGCATATATCCCAGCCATTAAGGTAAGAGATACAGGAGCTCATCTTTTGCTTACAGATTATGCAAAGACTTGCATATCCAGTGGTAGTGTAAATATATATGCAAAACCTATAGACAGTTATGTTAAAGTATTTACAGCGTGGGATAAAGACAAATATATGGTAGGTAAACCTGGGGATTATCTTGCGGTAAGAACTGATGACTATCATGATGTATATATAGTTGAAAAGGCCATTTTTGGCAAAACATATATGGAGGTATAGTGATGAATAATAATTATATGTATGATGCTTTTATAAGTTACAGACATTGTGACTTGGATCAATTTGTAGCAGAAAATCTTCACAAGCAGATGGAAACATTTAAGCTACCAAAGAGTCTGATAAAGAAAAATATAGCGTCAAGAACAAAGATAGAGAGAGTGTTTAGAGATAAGGAAGAGTTGCCACTTACCAACAATCTTGAAGACCCTATTATGCAAGCGCTTATTCATTCAGAATATCTTATAGTGGTTTGTTCGCCTAGACTTAGAGAATCTGCATGGTGTAAGAAGGAGATAGAGACATTTATTCAGTACCATGGAAGAGAAAAGGTTTTAGTTGTACTAGCTGAGGGAGAACCCCACGATTCATTTCCAGAGGAGCTTCTTTATGTAGAAGAACCAGTGTATTATGAAGATGGTTCAGTAAAGATAACAAAAAAGATGATAGAGCCTCTTGCAGCGGATGTAAGAGGAAAGAACAAAAAGGAAGTTTTACGCAACTTAAAGTCAGAGTTGCTTCGTCTTTTGGCACCTATGTTTGAGGTTACATATGATGACCTTCGTCAGCGTCAGCGAGAACGTAAGATGAAGCGTATCATAACTGCGTCTGTTACTTCTGCAATTGTGTGTTTGGCAATTGGTATTGCCAGCACATTGGCGGCTTTACATATAAATAAGCAAAAAGAAAAGATTGAGGCTCAGTCCGCAGAGATAGAAGCTCAAGCAGATGAGATTTTAGCACAGGCAGAAGAAATACATGCTCAGTCAGACGAGATAAGGGAACAAAATGAAGTTCTTTCGGAGAATCAAGCGGTAAGCCTCGCTGCAGACGCTATGGATTTGCTTAATGATGATAACAGAAATGGAGCTATTGAGACAGCTCTTATGGCCCTTACTGAGTATGAGGGTATTACTATGCCTTATACTGCAGATGCCAAATATGCTCTGACTGAAGCTCTTCATGTGTATAATGCAGGTGGCTCCGTTAAGGCTATGGCACAGATTGATACAGAAGGTATAGTGGAGGATATAGTTTTGTCACCGGACAGAAAGCATATTGTTGCACTTGATGGTGAGGGTAGACTTATAATTTCTGATGTAACTACAGGTGAGGAGAAGGGAATTATTGAGGATGTAGCTGATTATGTTAGTGGTCTCACAGATTTTAAGAATGTTGCATTTTTAAACGATGATAAATTTGTATATGTAACATATAAAGGAGAAATCTGCACATATCAGATTTCAACAGGTGAGAGTAAGTGGGAAAATTTAGATATAGTATATGCAACGGCTATTGCAACAGATGAGTCGGGTAAATATCTCGCGCTGGTAACAAATGATATGGTGTATATCTATGAAACAGATGGGTTTACTATGAAATATAGCTATGAAATAAGTGATGGATATTTACGCTCCAGAGATATGTGTTTTGTAGGGGAGAATACATTTGTTTATGCAGAAAATACATCTTCATTTACTGATTCTGAGTCGCAGGAAAGTATATTCCATTTTGTGAATTTAGAAACAGGTGAAGCTTATGCTCAAACCAAACTTCCATATGGAAGCATAAGTTTGATAAGTAGTTTTAATGGTGAGGTTTATATTGCTGTTTGCAATTTGGAAGATTTATTCGATTCCTACGGAATGTTTTACAAGGTAAATCCAGTAGATGGAAATGTTATATGGGAATGTTCTGAGGCTGTATACGGAGATGTGGTACAGTTTCCGTTTGCAGAGGGTGCGACAGAGTGTCTTCTTGTTTCTGCTATGTCAGCATACACTGTAAATATGGAAACTGGAGAGGCTACCGGTGAATATGTAACTGCAAACGAGATAAATGGTGTAGCCGCATATAAGAATAAAGATATGTTCCTTGTAATCACATCCACAGCAGAGTATTGTAACATAAATTGTGAATATGATACTATGATTGTATTGGAGGATTATTTCCTTTACAATGTGGATAGTAAAATAGATAAGGTGTTAGTTACTGAAGCAGGTTTTGCAGTATTGCCACAGAGAGAAAACAGAGTGATACTATATGACACAAGTTTAAATCCTTATATGAGTGAATATACAGGACAGAATTTAGTTCTTGATACTATAGACACGCAGGCTGATTATGTAGAACAGGCAAAGGAGTTAGGTATAGAAAAATATAGATTAGTGGATGTTGTTATTTCTGTGCCTAATGAAGAGATAATATTTGTAAAATATAACAATGATACGTTAGAGGTTATCAATAAAAGCACATTGGAGGTAATTGAAACAGTTGATGGTGTAAAGGATAATATATCTATGTATCTTGGTAAGGATAATCAAGGATATACCTACATATCAAGTGGAATCCATGGATACGGATTTGACGAAAACTATCATCTTGTTTCACGAGTTGATGATCTGATAAAGGTTGATGCAGAGAATAATTATTTTATAATAGGTGATGCTGATGGAGATAAGTATCAAATCCCAATCTACACCACAGAACAATTAATTCAAATGGCAAAGGATATGTTAGCTCAGTAATTTTCACTATATTATATCTATTTGAATAATATAATATATAACTGCCTGTGGGGAGGAATTCATCCATGATTGTAGGATATTTGGATTTTACTCCTGAAACCTTAGGCTACAAAAGTGAAATAAAAAAGATTTATATGATTGATGTTCCTTTGTCCTTTGCAGGGATTTCCTATAGATGCACCTGTGTAGAATTCTTAGGGAAGGTATACTGTGTAATGCCTTTTAGACGTGTGACGGGTGAACTTGCTATAAGTATGGCTAATAAAGTAGAGAACGCACAATATTTTACCAGGTCAGTTAATACTATAATAGCTCAGATTGTGGACCGTCATAATATGATTGTTGAATATCAGCAGGGCTTTGAGGCGAGTATGGAATCTATAGATATAAGAGAAATTGCCTGTGCTGCGGTAGGAGCTATGAGTAGGATGGGTTACATCGAAAAAGATGTGAACGTTGACTATAGAGGGACATATTATAAGGTTAAGATGGACCAAAAAGATAAAGTGGTCTGCTAGATATTTCTAAAAAATAAGAGAGTTAAACTCTCTTATTTTTTTGTTTGAGGATATAAAAAGGATACAGGGGAGTGTTAAATTATGCTTATAGTAGAAAAAATGAGAGGAGTGAAAATGTGGAGCAACTTGAAAAAAAGGTTGTTATAGATGTTAAGGACCTTTACAAAACATACATGGTGGGAGATGAAAAAGTCAGAGCCCTAGATGGTGTCACATTTCAGGTTAACGAAGGTGAATTCGTGGCTATTGTAGGTACTTCTGGTTCAGGAAAATCCACCCTCCTTAATATGATGGCGGGGCTTGAGCCACCAACTAAGGGGCAAATACAGGTAGCCGGAAAAAGAATTGAAAAGATGAAAGAGAATCAGCTGGTACGTTTGAGACGTAATAAGGTAGGTTTTATATTTCAGTCATTTAATCTTATAGGAACTATGAACGCTGAAGAAAACGTTGCTTTACCGCTTATGTTTAGAGGTGTGGATAAGCAGGTGAGGGTAAAGAAAGCTAGGGAGATGCTTGATATGGTAGGGCTTACCAAACATAGAAAGCATATTCCAACCCAGATGTCGGGAGGTCAGCAACAAAGAGTGGGTATAGCCAGAGCCTTGGTGGTGAATCCTAGCATTGTATTTGCGGATGAACCTACTGGAAACTTAGACTCTGCAACCACAGAGGATATACTGGGACTTATGCGAAGACTTGTTAATGAACAGAATAAAACCTTGGTTATGGTTACTCACGACAGAGAACTTGCCCAGGTGGCAGATAGAGTAATTCATATAAAGGATGGAAAGATTATAAAGATAGATATAAATAAAAAGGAGAATGTAGAAAATGAAGAAGCTTAAAAAAATGAAAAATATATTGGTAGCCATGATGTGCCTTATGGTGTTTGTTGTGGGAGGACTTAGCAGCAAGGCGGAAGCAATTCCACGAATAATAATATCAGGATACACTTCTGTGCCTGAGGATATTAAGGCGGGAGATACATTTACACTTACCTTACATATTGAAAATAAGTCAACAAAAACAGCGGTGTCTAACATGAAGATTACTTTGGCTAGTGCTGATGGTGAGTTTGTACCTACTTCTGGTTCGGGAACACTTTATATTGATAAGATTACAGCGGGAGAGACTGCAGATATCTCTATTGAGATGAAGGCTAAAGGAAGTCTTGATACAAACAATTATACACTTACAGTGACAACTGATTATGAGGACAAATACAATATGGTATATCAGGATGTGACTAATCTTTCAATTCCTGTTAAGCAGGTGGCTAATGTTTCTATAACAGAGCAGTCCATTTCTTCAGACAGTATTGTGGTAGGGCAGAAGGCTAACGTAATGTTTTCTGTAAATAACAAGGGTAAATCAGTATTATACAATGTAAATGTTTCTGTGTCAGGAAAGGGAATTGATGAGAGTACATATTTTATGGGAAATATCCAGGCTGGTGCAACAGGCTATGCAGACCTTTTAGTTAAGGGCATTGAGACAAATACCGAGGATGGAATTATAAAGGCAGTTATAAGCTTTGAGGATTCAGAGGGAAATGTAGAAGAGATAGTAGAGGAATTTGAGTTTACTGTAATTGAGGTTGATGATGCCGAATTAGTGGATGATGGTATAGCAGTTCCACCAGAAATTGATAACGCATCAGGAATGATTCTTCCTATAGCTGTTGTAGCGGGAGTTGTTTTACTTATTGTAATTGTGGTTGTGGCAAAGAAGATGAAGAAAAAGAAAGAAGAGGATGAGGATGAAATTTAAAGATATATTGGGTTTAAGTCTGGGAAACCTGAGACGTCGTAAATGGAGAACCGTGCTTACAGTTACCGGAGTATTTATCGGAACTATATCTGTGGTAATTATGCTTTCTTTAGGCTTTGGTCTTAAGACATCTATGACAGAAGAAATGTCTTCCTATGTGGGAATGAACGAGATAACTATACAGTATAATGGCTCTGACAGCAGTATGCAGATTACAGATACAAAGCTTTCGGAATTTAAGGAGCTTGGCTTTGTAAAAAAATGCGACCCATTGCTTGCGGCTGCTGTAGAGTTAGAACAGGGTAAATGGAGTATTTCAGCAACTATTATTGGTGTTAGCTCCGATGAAATGGCAAAGATCCCTATAGGAGAGGGCTGTGCGCCTTCTTTGGATGGAGGAGAGCTTGAGGTTGTTATTGGTAATCAGATTATAACTGATGCCTATGACAGCAGGACATATTATTATCCGTATTGGGAAAATAGAGAATTGGCAGATATGGATTTTATGGGAGATATTGTGTATTTTAAATTCCCCTCAAAGGATAGTTTTCGTATTGATGAGGATGGTAATGTTATAAATACTGCCAGAAAGAAGATTGTTCCTATTGTGGGTATGGTTGAGGGTGATATAAATACATACAATAAGTATTCCTATGGTGTATACGCAGAGGTTGAAAGCTTGAAGGCTTATCTTAAGAAAGTGTATAAAGGTGGTGCTATACCGGGACAGCCTACAGATAGAAATGGAAATCCTCTTAATTATTGGGTGTATCAGATGGTTACTATAACTGTGAACGATAAAGAAGATGTGGAGGAGGCCGTAGCATATTTTAGAGAACTGGGTTACCAGGTGGATAATAATCAGGAATGGTTGGAACAGACCAATAGCATACTTTTTATAGCCCAGTGTGTGTTGGGTGGAATTGGTGCTATAGCCCTTCTTGTTGCAGCTATCGGTATAACCAATACCATAACCATGTCTACCTATGAGCGTAGAAAGGAAATAGGTATTATGAAGGTTCTTGGTTGCGATATATCAGACATCGGTGGGATGTTTATTGGAGAGGCTGCTTTTATCGGATTCTTAGGTGGAGTAGTGGGAGTTATTTTAAGTTATGGAATATCCGTTGTAGTAAATATCTTGGCGGGACCTATGGCTGCTCAGGCTATAGAGATAAGTAATCTAAAACTTTCGGTAATACCAATGTGGCTTCCTTTTGTGGCTATTGCATTTTCTACACTTATCGGTGTAATGGCGGGATACTTCCCAGCGAGAAAGGCAACTAAGATGAGTCCTCTTCTTGCAATTAGAAATGAGTAGTTGACACCTTAAGTGTTTATTGGGTAGGATATAAATGTAGGTATAGAAGTAAATTAAATTCTTATAAATCAGGAGGTGAATTATGGCATACAGTATATTGGTTGTGGAAGATGATGCACAGATAAGAGAAGTTATAACAGATTTTTTTCACGGAAAGAGTGAGGGAGAAATAGCTGTTCATACTGCCTGTGATGGAGATGAAGGGTTGGAGCTTATTTACGAGAATCAATATGACTTAGTTATGCTGGATGTCATGATGCCTGGGGCAGATGGTTTTACCGTTTGCAGAGAACTTCGTAAAAATAGTATCGTGCCTGTTATATTTATAACTGCCAGAGGAAGGGAAGAGGATATCCTGTACGGTTATGATATGGGCTGTGATGATTACATAGTTAAGCCTTTTTCCTTGGCAGAGCTATACGCAAAGACAAAGGCATTATTAAAACGTTCTAAGGGAATGGTGGCTGGTTCCGAGATGGTTTGCGGAGATATCACCATCAACCCTGTCCGCTTTATAGTGACAGTAGGAGGAAGAGAGGTGGATTTACCGCCTAAGCAGTACGCTCTTCTTAAATACTTGATAGAACATAAAGGTATGGTAATAGACAGAGAACAGCTTTTGGTCAGAGTGTGGGGCTATGATTTTGAGGGAACAGACCGAGTTGTAGACAACCATGTAAAGAAACTTAGAAATGCCCTCGGAACAGCGGGAAATCAGATAAAGACAGTAGTGACTAAGGGATACAAGATAGTGGAGTAGTTTATGAAGAGAAAGACATTTAAACAGATTTTTATAAAAAGGTTAATACTGTGGATTATCGGTGCAATCATTTTTCTGGCTGTTGGAACTGGGGCACTTAATATATACATATACACCTTGGGGGAGGGCGCCTATTATAACTATGAGGGTACAGTTGTAAACAGATTGTATTCAGAATATTACGACATACAGAGCAAAGAGCTAGATAGAGAGGAAACTATCAAAATTCTTGAACAAAGAATTAGTTTGATTCTCGGTATGGAGTATTTCCCTAGTACCGCTGCGGTAGTGTATGACGGGAATACAGGAGAACGTCTCTTTGATTCCAGAGAAAAAGGACTTGCTATTTTAATAAACAAGAAAGAAAATAAGACGGATTACTATGAGTGTACTGTAGAAGAATTGGGTGCCTATGGGGAATACATAAGAGAACAAAATGGCTTAGATAGTATAGAGTATTATGACTTAGGTACTAATGTAAAGGATATATATATTAGTGGATATAATTTTGTTCCCGGTAAGCTCGATGTTGTGTATGTGGACGGCGAGAAGAAGGGTGATGTGTATGCATCTTATGATTTGACACCTAAGGATGTATCTTCCTATGAGAGAATTGAGGTTAGTGAAGAAACAGGATATGATGTTATAGGGCCTCTTCTGGTGGGTAACAGTAAGGAGAGCTATATCTTTGACTTCTTAGAGAACTATATCGAGAATAGTGTAAGTGATGGACTGGATAACAATGTGAATGAGTTCTGCTTTCAAAGTGGTTTTCTTTCTATGACTTCTTATGGTACGACTACTGTGGTACTGGGAGAAGATATTAATTTCAAGCTTTTTATGTGTGTGGATTTTAATGTGGCTTTGTTTTTTGGAGGATGGATATTTATTGGATATGGTCTAATTATAGTCTTAGCAATTTTCTTTGCTGTACTTACATCAAAGATAAAATATACCAAGCTTAAAGCCTCCTACGATATGGAGGACTACAGAAAGACTATGACTAATTCTATGGCTCATGATTTAAAAAGCCCACTTATGGCAATATCCGGGTATGCAGAAAATCTTAAGGGTAATCTTAATACAGACAAGAAGGAATATTATGCAGAGTCCATTATAGATAATGTGGATTATATGAATAGTATAATTTCTAACATATTGGAACTATCCAGATTAGAGACAGGTAAACTTAGGCTTAAGAAGGAACGAATTGACATAGGGGAATTACTGGATAAGGTAAGCAAGAAGTATGAGGAGTGGATTTCTGATAAGGAGTTGAAGCTTGGTATAGAGGGAGAACTATCTCTTATGGGAGATAGACAGCTTCTTACACAGGCTTTTGACAATCTGATAGGCAATGCCTGCAAATATGCCAGTGAGGACAGTGCAATTTGTGTCATACTCGATAAGAAGAAAATCACCATATCTAATCCAAGCAATGAGGATGTAGGAGAAAAGGCATCTGAGCTTTGGAAACCTTTTGTCAAGGGAGATAACAGTAGAAGTAATAAAAAAGGTAGTGGTATAGGACTTACTATTGCTAAGAATATATTTGAACAACATGGGTATAAGATGAGGATTTCTTATGAAGAAGGTGCATTTATTGTATCCATTGAGTTGTAGTTGGAGAAAAGTACAGTGTTAATAATGTAACACTGTACTTTTTTTAATTTCCCTCTTGACAACTCAAATTCATAGTTGTATTATGATGATATCGAATTGATATCAAAATATAGCTAGCGAGAAACAAGTAAACTTTTTTAATTTATATCAAGGGAGGATATTTATATGAGTGAGGTAAGTGAAAGCAAAGTAACTGTTAACGACGTGGTAGAAAAGGAGATAACAAAGGCAAATGGTGCAGGGGCACTCTTTGGACTTATCTTCGGTGAGATTTTTGCACTTGCAATGATTATATGCGGAGGTCTTATTGTGGATAAGACTATAGAGCTTCCATCAGTTGTTGGAGGTCTTGGAATAGCAGGTGGTATAGTACTTATAGTAGTATTTTCAATTATGTTTGCCGGACTTAAGGTGGTTCATCCAAATGAGGCAGCAGTGTATACATTCTTCGGTAAGTATTATGGTACTATTAAGAAGGCAGGTTTTTATTATATAAACCCATTTGCAGTATGCTACAATCCATCTGCAGCTTCTGCTTTCGATGAGCTTGCAACTGCATTTACAAAACCAAGCACAACTGACAAGACAGAAACTGGTGTATCTGCTACATCAAGCATGAATAAGAAGGTTTCTACAAAAACAATTACTTTAAACAATAGAAAACAGAAGGTTAACGATGCATTAGGAAACCCTGTTATTATAGGAACAGCAGTTATCTGGAAGATTGTTAATCCAACTAAGGCAGTATTTAATGTGGAGAATTACAATAAGTACTTATCAACACAGTGTGATGTTATCATCAGAAATAATGCAAGACTTTATCCTTACGATGTTATGGAGAATGATTCTGATGAGAAAACACTTCGTGCTAGCTCACAGGAGATAGCTGAGAATATGAAGGTGGAACTTCAGGAAAAGGTTGCTGAGGCAGGTATTGAAATCAAGGAGGTTCGTATTACTGACCTTGCGTATTCAGATGAAATTGCAGCGGCTATGCTTCAGAAGCAGCAGGCTACAGCTATTGTAGCGGCTCGTCACGAGATAGTTGAGGGCGCAGTTGGTATGGTTAAGATGGCTATTGACCAGCTTGCGGAGGACGAGGTTGTAGTTCTTGATGAGGAGAGAAAGGCAGCTATGGTTAGCAACCTTCTCGTAGTACTCTGCGGTAGCAAGGAAGCACAGCCGGTTGTTAACAGCAGTTCAATATACTAATTAAATCAGCAGAATTTAGTTTGATGTAGAGTGAAAATATGTTATATTTAGTAATAGGTATAGTGTGCTTTTTGATGATTGTGAGGTGAAGACGTGAGTAATGAATTAAATATTGATGCTAAAGAACAAGAGCTTAATGAACGTCTTCAACGACTAGAGAAGTTGGAAGCAGACATTAAGAATAAAGAAAAGCAGATGAAGGAAAAGGAAAAAGCCAAAAAGCAGATTCTTCTTCGTCTGGCACCATCCCTTTGGGAGGACTTGGCTAAGTGGGCAGATGAGGACTATCGTTCCATCAACAGCCAGATAGAATTCCTTCTAGCGGAGGCGGTAAGGAACCGCAAGGGTAAATAATGAAATATAAAAGCAGAGGCTTGGAACAAATATATTCCAGGCCTCTGCTTTTTGTATAATGTTTAGAGAAAGGTGTGGTAAAAGTTTATAGTAAAGCAGGTGTATTTTCCCACCTCACTACTAACTGTAATATCGCCACCCTGACCTTCGATGATGCCTTTGGATAGGGAGAGTCCAATGCCGATGCTGTTTTCGTTTACGTCAGACTTGGCTCTATAAAAACGCTTGAATATCTTTGGTAGGGATTCCTTGTCTATCCCTTTTCCGTAATCCTTGATATTTATGGTAGTCATAACCTTAGAGTGTTCCACATTAAGCTGGATGGTACTGTCTTCTGGGGCATATTCTGTAGCGTTTTTCAAGATGTTGGTAAGTGCCTCTGCCAGCCAGTCGCTGTCATGCTTTAAGATTACATTTTCATCGCAAGTCATAACTAAGGATTGATTTTTTGCTTTTAGTAGCATGCCTACATTTTGATGAGCCATCTGAAGAGTTGGAAGGAGAGGCTGACTTTTAGTGGTGAATTGTATAGCACCTGATTCCAACCTTGCCAGCTTGAGGAGTGACAGTATAAGCCATTCCATTCGGGAGAGCTGTTCTCCCATAAGCTTGAGCATTTCTTGTTTTTTCTCATCTGTCACGTTAGGGTTACAAAGTAAATCCTGATATATAGTGAGGGTGGCAAGAGGTGTTTTAAGCTGATGAGAAATATCTGCAATTAAGTCCTGCAGGAATATTTTCTCTGCCTGTTCCTTGTCACGGCTGTGCTTGATGGCGGTGACCATCTTAGTGTAAAGGGAGTAGAACTGGCTTATATCTCCTTCAGGCACATCTATCATTTCCAGATTATCGTAGTTACCTTCTAAAACCTCTTCTGAGTTTTGACTCACCCTTGCTATAGCCTTCAGTGGAACCCTGTATAGGATAAGTCCCAGACAATATCCAAATGAGGCAATCAGTAGGTAAAGGCTGTAAACTATGACATACAAGCTTCTGATGGAATCCTTAATATGGTCATCGTATTGTGAGGGAAGATAATGAGTTTTTCCGCTCTCTGTAAGTGATTCCGTATCGGTGGTGGATTCTATCAGCTCCTGATAATAAAGCTCCTCCATATGAGAGATAGCTTCCTTTAAAACAAAGAATAGAAGAATGCCCAGTAAGATAAATCCTAGTATATATTTGATTGTGTAGATTTTTACTTCTCTATTTTTGAACATGTAACTTTACCATCCATGAGTATGTAGAAACAAACTGCCTATCATTAGTCTAATTTTATTTGTCTGAAATCATATATCCCACACCACGAACTGTGGAGATAACATCTTTGTCATCGACTAACTTTTCTCTGAGTCGTTTTACATATACAGAGAGTGTATTGTCATCTACAAAGTCTCCATCAACATCCCATAGCTGCTCAAGCAGCTGGCTTCTGGTGAGTACCTGATTCTTGTTTTCTACTAAAGTGAGGAAAAGTCTGTACTCGCTAGGAGTAAGACTTAAAAGCTCTCCGCCGTGATAAACCTTGTGTGCCTTAGTGTCTATCTTAAAGGTGCCCAAAATGGTTTCATCATTAGATGGGGCGCTGGCGTCGTATCTTCTTATGTTAGCTTTGATTCGGGAAATAAGTTCTCTAACTCTAAAAGGCTTTGCCACATAGTCGTCTGCCCCTACTTCAAGACCTTGGATTACGTTGACCTCCTCGTCCAGAGCTGTAAGAAAGATTATAGGTAGGGTGTAGCCTTTTCCTCGTATAGCTTTGCAGAAATCATAACCATTGCCGTCAGGAAGATTTACATCCAACAAAATAAGGGAGAAATCAGTAAGCTCAAGTGCAGTGGTTGCTTCCGCTAAAGAAGGCGCATGGGTTACTGCAAAATCTTCAGTTTCTAAGGCGAAGGCGGTAGCCATAGCAAGTGGCATATCGTCTTCTACCAAAAGTATATTCTTCATATGTATCCCCTTTTGATTAAATATAATCTAAGTTTAAGTTAAATCAGAAGAAAGTGCAATGTTTTGTGGATAAAAAATTGTAAAGTGACTAAATTGTAAGATAAACTTTCACTGTATTGTAAGATTGACATTTTATAATAAAATCATCAAGTTGGAAAATGTGTATTCTCTGCATGAATATGTTGGATATGTCATAGATTCTGCAAATTGTAAAAGATTATTTTAGAAAGGAAAGGTATTTGGTATGGAGATACTTAAAACAGAAAAGCTTTGCAAATATTATGGTGAGGGAGAAAAGCAGGTTAAAGCTACAGATGAAATAGATTTAACTATTGAAAAGGGTGAGTTTGTAGCTATCGTGGGCGCTTCTGGTTCAGGTAAGTCTACCCTTTTACATATGCTTGGATGTCTCGATAAGCCAACTAGCGGTGATATATATATCGAGGGTGAGAATATCTCAAAGTACAAGGATGAGGCTCTTGCTATGATGCGAAGAAGAAAGATTGGATTTGTATTTCAGTCTTACAACTTAATTCCAGTTCTTACAGTAAGGGAAAATATCGAGATGCCAGTGCTTCTCGACGACAAGAAACCAGATAAGGAATATATAAATGATTTGATTGAGATGCTTGGGTTAAAGGAGAGAGAAAAACATCTTCCTAACCAGCTTTCCGGTGGTCAGCAGCAGAGAGTTTCTATTGCAAGAGCTCTAGCGAACAAGCCATCTATTATATTTGCGGATGAGCCAACTGGTAACCTGGATAGAAAAAATGGTCTTGAAGTTATGGAGATTCTTAAAGCATCTTCAAAAAAATACGAACAGACCTTAGTACTTATAACTCATGAGATGAGTATAGCAAATTCAGCAGACCGTGTAATAGAGATATCAGACGGTAAAATAGTAAGTGATTCTAAGAATATGTAGTGGTGGAGGAAGAGATATGAAAGGATATAAGGAATTAGGAAACAGATATCTGACACATAGAAAAAAACGTTCTTTCCTTGTTGCAGCAAGTATGGTGCTTACCACAGTTCTTATATATACAGTGCTTACCCTGATACTGAATTATTGGTTTGACAATAAGGCTATGGCAGATGAGCATATGAACTATCACGTGGAGTTTGTAGACCTTGACAGTGAGAAACAGGAAAAAATAAAGAATTATGCTACAGTGAAAAACGTAGATTTCATATATGTTGACTACGAGCAGATGTATGCAGATTATTATGGTCCAAGGTATCTAGAACTTAGATATGTTCAGGATATGGACCAGACTACCTTTGGCTACAATCTTGTAGAGGGTGAGCTCCCAAAAGACTCAACAGAGATACTTATACACGAGAATTCCGTCTATTTCTTTGAGGAGACAGTGAAGATAGGGGATAAGATATCTACGGTGTATCGTGATGAAGAAGGAAACGAGATACCAGGAAATACATTTACTGTATCAGGTATTTTTAACAATGAGGTGGTAGATGAGTATGCCTATGGAACTACAGCCTTTACTATAGCTACCCCGGATATGGAGATGTCAGCCTTTGTAAGATATGACAATTTTGCTGACTGGACAGCGTATAGTGAAACCTTAGCAGAAGATATCGGTCTTGATACATCAAAGAATGGAATATATTTTATCAATGCTATGATGGAGACCTATTATTTTAAGGGGGAATCTGTGCCAATGATAGCCATGTTCCTTATGATTATGCTGCTTGTGGTATACATGTGTATGGTTATGGTTAGAAGTCTTTTCTCTGCCAATCTCATTGATAACCTTAGAGAGTTTAATATCCTTAAGGCTATGGGTGCAACAGATAAGAAGATTAAGGGAATCTTTAGAAGAGAGATATATCTTGAGGGTGCAATAGCTTTTGTAGCTGGAATAGTTTTAAGTAATGTGTTTTATTTTATCCTCCGGCATGGTTTCAAATTATATGGAATGAATTTTGATTTTTCTATTATAGCTTTGCTTTTTGCCATAGTGTTTATGGTTTTAACTATAGAGCTTGCTGTTATAGAGCCATTTGGAGTTCTTAAGAAGGTTCCTGTTGTGGAGGGAATCAAGGCGAACTATGCATATAGCAAGGTTCAGGAGAAGAAAAGAAGAGGTAGATTCTTTAGAGTATTTGGTATAGAGGGTGAGTATGCCTATAAAAACATAAGACGTAACAGTAAAAGCTTCTGGAATTCAGTAGCATCCTTTACTATAAGCGTACTTATAATGACAGTTCTTGTCACCATACTTGCAAACTTTAAAGAGCAGATGAGTTTATTTGCCGGAGGAGCTACTGTAAAGGAGCAGTATGATTATTTTACAGTTATGCCACCGGTGGATGTGACTGATGAAATGGTTTGGGATAATGGTAAGGCTATAGAAACCTTGGATTATGTGACTTCTGTTGAACCATACTATGCATATTATTGTAAGGGATATAATGGGGGAGATATTGTTACTGCAACACCAGAACTTATTTTGGCTATGGATTATGAATATGGCGTTTTGACAGTAGATATAGCAACAGTGTATCTTTATACAGAGGAGCAACTTGAAAAACTAAATGCATATATGCTTGATGGAGCAGATGCTACTTCCGTTAAAGATGGAGGTGCTATAGTTGTAAGCAAGTATGGTTATGTAGATGAGGAAACAGAGGCCTACGCAGAAGTGGATTTGTGTGAAGAAGGCGTGGGAGATAAGATTAAGCTAATGAATCCTTCCTTTGTGGCAGATGAACAGGTGGCTGACACATACTTCGAAAATCTCAACGAGAATTGCAAAAATGAAGCCTATTATGAAGAAATCGAAATCAAAGGCTTATGTAGTCGTTCACTTTTAAACGAATATGGTTTGGTAATTATTATGTCTTACGATTACGTGGTTGAGCATTATCCTAGTGAAAATTACAGCCATTTTTGTGGTGGTTACTACATAGATGTAGATGAGGGTAAGTTTGAAATTACAGATTTGGTAAGCTTGGAGCAGGTTATATACCAAGATGCAAAACAAGCTGAATATGGATTTTTTAATGAAGCAAAATGGATGGAAGAGCAGACCAGATCAGTTAAGGTTGTAGTTATATTTATTGTAATCTTTATCGTGGTTATGGGTGTTGTGAGCATCTTAAACAATATGGTAAATGAACAACAGCTTAGAAAAAGAGAAGTTTCCATACTTCGCTCCATAGGTATGAGCAAAAAGAAGCTTAACCGTATGCTTGTGCTTGAAAAAATTATTATTGGTTTGATTTCCTGGATTATAGGTACCTTGCTTGGACTTGGCTTTACTAGGATGGTTATTGAGGCAGGACTTTACTTCTTCGAGATGAAAATGGTTATCCCTTTCCTTTCTTATCTTGGAATCGGTGGTGTACTTCTGGCTATTATGGTATTTTTATCTGTGCTTATGGTTAAGAGTATGGGTAGAACAAATATAACCGAGGGAATAAGGAATAACGAATAAATAATTGTTATATAAATTTTCAAATACTATTGTAAAAAATTTCCTCAGAGTGATATAATGATTTATATGATATGTGTCGAATATATACATATGAAACTTTTTTAGGAGGTCGTTATGTTAGATTTTATCTTTAGCTTGGTTTTCGGTGGCGTTGCAGGTTGGCTTGCAGGTAAGCTTATGGGTTCAAACTTCGGTGTTATCATTAACATTATCTTAGGTATCGTTGGTGGTGCTATCGCTGGAGCACTCTTTGGACTTATCGGTATTCACTTCGCTGGTCCTATTGGTGGTATTATCAGTGGTGTTATCGGTGCTTGTATACTTATCGCAGTTGGAAGAGCTATAAAAAAATAGCATTTATCACACCCACATTATAGCGAAAGACTTCGGTCTTTCGCTATTTTGGTATTTGGTGCAAAAAATGAGTAGTTCGTGTAATAACTATTGAAAATGAGTAAAAAAAATATAAAACTGAAGTATAAAAATATGGAGGTTTTATTTATGAAAACAATTTCAAAAAAAACGTTTACTTTTTTAGCAAGAATTGCAGAGAGTAATGCAAAAAAGGAAGCTGATTCTGCTTGCATCTTATGGGGATATCAACCAAGAATTCCTGAAAAACTATTAGATAATAATAAAATAAGAAGTAAATAAAGTAATATTTATTTTATGGATAAAATAATTAATTTATTATTACATAATTTAGTTTTGCATAAGTGTATTAGTGAAGATGATTGTGATGTGTTTTATTTTGGGTTGGAGTGTTCTATTTTAAAAGTTTTGCACTACATATCATATATAGTAATAGGTTTTATGACTAATTCAATCGTTTCGTTGTTGATAAGTGCCAGTGTTATGATTCCACTTAGAAAGAATGGTGGAGGTTATCATGCCAATACACGAACAAGGTGTTACTTATTCTCGTGTATGTATGTGATTTTGACATGTGTTATTAACAAGGTTTTCTTTTCTATGATTATATATATAATAGTCTTGTTGTTGTGCAATGTAGTTATCTTTGTGGTTGCTCCAGTCGAAAATAAAAATAGAAATTTGAGTAGAGAAGAGGTTGATTATTTCAAAAGAAAAATAATTATAATATTGATTTTATCCGATTTAGTTATTTCAATTATGTTTTTTCTTGAAAACAAATTATATGTTTATTTAGTTAATGGTATATTTATGGTAACCTTATTGATGGTTTTGGGTAAATTTATAATTGAGAGGGTAAATTAAAACTCTGTTTGTATATATAACAAATAGAGTTTTAATTTTTTTGTGGTGTATTTACAAAAAAAATATTATAAAGTGGAAGAAATAGAAAAAATAT
>JAGBBM010000100.1 GCA_017938485.1 Lachnospiraceae bacterium | reverse complement strand
GGTGATGAGATGAATTTTAAGATTACTACCAAGGCGGACTTGGATAGATTTGAAAGGATGGTGACAGAATGAAGGCATGGGTATTACATGGTGTAAATGATTTTAGATACGAAGACCATGATGAACCAGTTGTAAAGGCTGGAGAAGTTCTTGTTAAGGTTAAGGCAGCAGGTATCTGTGGCTCTGACATACCTCGTGCTTATCAGACTGGGGCTCACAAGCATCCTTTAGTTTTAGGTCACGAGTTTTCGGGACAGGTTGTGTCTGATTGCAATTCCTCTTGGGCAGGAAAAAGGGTTGGCATATTTCCACTTATTCCATGTAGGGAATGTGGTCCTTGTAAGAAGATGCAGTATGAGATGTGTAGAAATTATAGTTACCTTGGCTCTAGAACAGATGGTGGTTTCACTGAGCTTGTAGCAGTTCCAGAGGCTAATCTTATTGAACTTCCGAATCGTGCTACCTTTGAGCAGGCGGCTATGCTTGAACCTATGGCAGTGGCGGTGCATTCTATGAGAAGAGGTTTTTTGCTTATGGATGAGAAGGATGTCTCTAAGCTTACGGTAGCTGTATGGGGACTTGGTACTATTGGACTTTTACTTGTTATGTTTTTGAAGCAGGCAGGAGTTAAAAATATTCTTGCTGTTGGCAATAAAGAATTCCAGAAAAAACAGCTCTTAGAACTTGGTGTTTCTGAGGATAATTACTGCGATAGTAAGACCACTGATGCAGGTGCTTGGATTAAAGAGAAGACTGCAAATTATGGTGTGGACCTTTTCTTTGAGTGCGTTGGAAAAAATGAAGTGGTTAGTGAAGCGATTGAGGCTACTATGCCTGCAGGAGGTATAGTGTTTGTAGGTAATCCTTATTCAGACATGAGTTTAGATAAGGCTACATACTGGAAGATTCTTCGTAACCAGCTAAAGGTTACCGGAACCTGGAATTCATCCTTTACAGGGGATGATAATGACGATTGGCATTATGTGGTAAAATGTCTTGGAGATGGAACTATTGCTCCTGAGAAGCTTATTTCCCACAGATATTCTATGGGTGAGCTTGAGGCAGGCTTCCATATTATGAGAGATAAAACAGAAGACTATGTAAAGATAATGGGCGTAAATGAGTAATACTCATTTACACCCAAATATTTTTTTAATATATACAGGTTATAATTATTAATTTAAGCAGCGTTTGATACCTTCAAGAGCAGGAGAATATGTGCCGCTTTCTTTGTAGTAGCTTATGGCTTTTTCCTTATTGCCAAGGCATTCCCAGATGACACCTACATTGTAATAAGCAAGGAAGGTATTAACTCCCTCCACATCGCAGTCCTTTATCTTGGTGGCATCAAGAAAGCTTTTAATTGCTTTTTCAAAATGTGCGTTGTGCATATATATAAGCCCCATGGCAAATAGGAAATCTGCACTGTGAGCGAAATCATCATATACAGCTTCTAACATAAGTCCTTTGGCGAACTGCTTTGTATTTATGAGACAGTATACGTAGGTTGACATAATATTTATGACATAGACTAGGCGATTATTCATAGGATAATCCATAGCTTTTTCAAAGTAAGTAATTGCATTTTGGTAGTCCCGCATATAGTAATATGCCTTGCCGATTTGGTATAGTATGTATGTATCAGTTTCGTCTTTTTCATGCTCCTTTAAAAGTAGCTTAAGATTTCGGTTGGCTTTTTCCAGGCGAAGAGCCTGACCACCCTGATACCCCACATGAGTTGAAAAAAGTGATGTGACGTAGGTTTCATAGGTTTTTTGGGGGTCATCTATGTACACAACCTGTTCGTGGATTGTACCCTGATAGTGATATAATTTCTTTGGGAATAAACGGTTGATGAGCTCATTGCTAATCATATCTGAGCCATCGCTTTCAAATACATTTTTACGGTGGATGCGACCTACAGCATCAGGATTTGCTTTGATTTGAGCAACCAGGGCCTCATAATCTAAAGAGTCTACAAACTCATCTGTGTCTATCATGAGGATGTAGTCCTTAGTGGCCTTAGATATGGCAAAATTTCTTGCTGCAGAAAAATCGTTGCACCAGACAAAATCGTAGACACAGCTAGTATATTTCTTTGCAACTTTTTTTGTGTCGTCGGTGGAACCTGTGTCGATAACCACTATCTCAAAGGGATAGCGGGAGAGACGCTCCAAGCATATATTAAGATTATCGCATTCGTTTTTTGTGATTATACAAGCAGATATCATAAGGGGTCATCCTCCTTTTGTGATGTTTATATATTAAAACTATTGTAACAAATTATATTTTACTATTCAATGAACTTGTTGATTTTTAGGTGAGTATATGAGGAAGAGAGAAAAAGAACAGTTAGACAATTTTATACCTCTTTTTGCGGAAGCTCATGATGCTGTTTTGCAAGGATTAAAAAAAGGTGATATAGAGCCTGTATTGCAACTTCTTTCTGATTGCCAGAGCTGTGCCATAAGCATGGGGACTATGATTGAGGAATTTGAGGGGGAAGGCCATCCTACAGTTTCCCTTCTCGAAGAGTATTGTGAATATGTATATGGCTTGTATCAGAAACTTATTTGTATGTCAGAGCAGACTAATGACGAGAAGGATAGCGTGGATTACAATCAGTGTCAGAAGGATTTTACGGATTATATTTTGCGTCTAAAGGAAAGTCTTGCAAAGTACATAAAAATAAAAAAGGAAGTAGTATTTTGTCCGTACAACTCTTCTATGTGGGATTCTCTTGAAAGCGTTTACTTGGCGGCGAAAGAGGATGTAAACACAGATGTATATGTTGTGCCTATTCCCTATTATGACAAGGATTCAGAGGGGAATTTCAAGACTATGCACTATGAGGGGGACAAGTTTCCAAAGGATGTGACCATAACTCACTATAATGATTATAATTTCGAAAGCAGACATCCAGATGTGATATTTATTCATAATCCTTACGATGGTTCAAATTACGTTACAAGTGTGCATCCCTTCTTTTATTCTAAGAATTTGAAACAATATACGGATAATCTGGTTTACATACCATACTTTGTCCTAAATGAAATTAATCCGGATAATGTAGCAGGTGTAGAGAATTTTGTGACTGTTCCAGCTGTGATTCATGCCCACACTGTTATAGTTCAGTCAGAGGCTATGAGGCAGGCGTATATAAATGTTATGGTCCGTGAGGCAGGAGAAAAGACTAGATTTTATTGGGAGAAAAAAATCCTAGGCCTTGGCTCACCTAAGTTTGATAAGGCATTTATTGCCCGTTCCAAGAAGGTGGAGGTACCCGAGGATTGGGAGTCTGTTATTAACAAATCAGACGGAACAAGAAAGAAAATTATCTTTTATAATACAAGTGTGGTAGCGCTTCTCACCCATAGAGAAAAGATGGTAGGAAAGATAAAAAGAACCATAGAAACCTTTAGGGAAAACAAAGATGAGGTGGCACTTATATGGAGGCCTCATCCGTTGCTTCGTGCTACTATAGAGGCGATGAGAAAGGAGCTTCTTGAGGAGTTTGATAGAATAGTTGATGCTTATATAGATGAGGGCTGGGGCATATATGATACCACGCCAAATCTTGATTTAGCTATGCATCTTGCCGATGCATATTATGGTGACCTAAGCAGTGTAGTTCAATTGTGTGAGGAAATAGGGATACCAGTTATGATACAAAATCCAGAAGTGTAAGTAAAAAAATGCAAGGTCATTTAGAATTATATTAGACTAATATGTTTTGGTAGAATTAGGCTAGCATAGGAGGAATATAGATGAAGATTATATTTTGTAAATGGAAAAGTATATGTGAAAAGGGTGTTGATAGAGCTTTAAAACGTCTCGGACACACTGTTGTAGATATGACAAGAGAATTTGAGAGTGTGGATTACGACAAGGGATATCTTATGGAGTTGGTTGAACTTGTTCAGAGTAATCCGGATACAGGCTGTGTTTTTACTATTAACTTTCAGCCTATTATAGCTAGAGCATGCAAATTGCTCAAGGTTCCTTATGTATCATGGACTGTGGACTCACCTAGCTTTCAGTTATATTCAGAAACTATTGCTTATCCTACCAACAGAGTTTTTCTTCTTGATAGAATGCAGTATGAGAAGTTTGCACCTTTAAATCCAGATTGTATTTTCCATATGCCTATGGCTTGTGACATAGATGAGTGGGACAGTATAAAGGTGACTGCTGAGGATCATAAACAGTTTGATTGTGACATATCTTTTGTTGGCTCTCTTTATTCAGAAAAGTGTAATTACAACCAGATAGAAAAGGATTTACCAGATTATATCAGAGGCTATGTTGATGGCCTTATAAATGCCCAGTTAAATGTTTATGGATATAATTTCCTTGAGGATTCTATAACAGATGAGTGGGCCGAAGAGTTTAAAAAGTATGCTGACTGGATACCTCTTGGTGCAGATTACATTGAAGATGTTAAAGGAATTGTGGCAGATACATACATTGGTCATAAATGCACTGAGCAGGAGCGCATAAGAACCTTCAATGCTATAAGCGAGCGTTTCAAGATGGATCTTTGGACACTAAGTGATACCACACCTATACCAAAGGTTAATAATCGTGGCGGAGCGGATTCAAACACTATGATGCCTAAGATAATTAAGTGTAGTAAGATTAATCTTAATCTTACCAACCGCCCTATAAAGACCGGACTTCCACTTAGAATTTTCGATATTATGGGAGCTGGTGGATTCCTTATATCCAATTATCAGGCGGAGATTCCAGAGCTTTTTGTTCCGGGAGAGGATATTGTTCTCTATGATAGCATACCGGATTTGCTCAGCAAGATTGAGTACTATCTTGCCCATGATGAGGAAAGAAATGCTATAGCAAAGAGTGGTTATGAGAAAGTTAAGGCATGTCATACATATGACATACGATTAAAACAGATGTTGGAGATGATATAATATGCGTTTCAAATTAAATGTACCCGAATATAGTATAAGAACGGAAACAGAATATAATAATGATTTGTTTAATGAGGGTAAATTATTTCCTATACTTACCATTGGAAGAGATAGCTATATTGAGGAAGCTATGGTGGATAACGTATTGGACAAGTCGTGTATTTATAATTTACAGGTAGGAAGATATTCTTCTATAGCGCATGATGTAACTTTTATTGTGGATATGAATCATGATTATAGGAAGCCTTGTCAGGGAAGGATATTAGGAGCAGTATACAACCGTCCAGAGATTATAAAGCGAAAAGGTCAAATTATTATTATGAATGACTGCTGGATAGGAGAAAAAGTTACAATAATGAGTGGTGTTACTATAGGTAACGGTGCGGTTGTAGCAGCAGGCTCGGTTGTTACAAAAGATGTACCGGCATATGCTATAGTTTCTGGTAATCCGGCAAGAATAATAGGATACAGATTTGATGACCATCAAAGAGATGCGTTACACCTTATTAGATGGTGGAACTGGGATGAGGAAAAAGTTTTATCCTGTGTTGGAGAACTATACGGAGATATAGACGCATTCATATCAAAACATTTAGAAGATGCTGTAAGGGACATAGGCTCTATTAAGATTCCGAACGTACAAAAAATTGAAAAATGCAATCAAGATGAAGAAAAAGTATTTCTATGTATACCTGATTTTGAACAGGATTACCCAATATATCCAATGGTAATCGATGGATTTGCAAAAACTTATGCTAATACCAATAAAGAACTTTTATTATTTGTGGAAGAAGATGATTATTTACAGGATAAGTTGGAGCTTTTAGATGCTATTTTTTCTGAATATGAGGATGTTAACTGCTACGTTAATTTGTATGTGGGTGCAATTGATGATTTGCGAGGGTTGTTTAATGTTGTAGATGCCTATGTGACTAATCGTAGCAAACATAATGTGGAATTTATGGATATGGCATCGTTGTTCGGGATTTCAGTTATATCGGGGGTGGATTTACCTATATTTGAGGAGAAAACAATTCAAAAGATGGTTAAGGTAGAGGAGCGACCTGTAGAAATTTCAGATAAAATGCTTATATCAAGGCTTGCTGGTGCAGTTAAGACTAACAATGATTCTTTGGAAAATCTATCTATGAATTTGTCTAAAATATCTATAAATCAATATGCTATGAATTGTTCAATCAATAATCTCAAATATGAGCTGTTTGACGATATGACAAGACCACAATATCCTATTGTTGAATCTGGTGACAAAGCAATAGATATGATTGTGAATGAGGGTAAGTCCATAAGCAGATTTGGAGATGGAGAGTTTGCTGTTATGGCAGGAGATAATAGACAGAAGTTTCAAAATGCTAATCCTAAGCTAGGTAAAAGGTTGAAGGAAATTTTTGTTTCGTATGAAGATGATGTACTTATTTGTATAGCTGATATTTACGGTGATTTAGTTAAGTATAATGATGACTGTAGATATAATATAAGAGCGTATTTAAGTCCAGAGGTGAGAGCACAACACTACAAACTCCTTGATATGAATAGAGTTTATTATGATGCATACCTAACAAGACCATACGCAAGTTACAAGGATAATAACACTGATGCTCCAAGAAAGCGTTTTGATAATCTTCGTCGTATCTGGGAGGGTAAGAACTTAGTAATCATTGAAGGTGAAAAGACTCGTATGGGAGTAGGTAATGATCTTTTTGATAATGCAAAGAGTATTACACGAATTCTTGGCCCAGCTGTAAATGCCTTTGACAGATATGAAGACATTTTAGGGGAAGCGTTAAAACAGGATAAGGATAAACTTATCCTTATTGCCATGGGAGCAACCGCTACAGTTCTTGCCTACGATTTGGCAAAAGCAGGGTATCAAGCTCTCGATATAGGACACATTGATATGGAATACGAGTGGATGCTTGCAGGAAAAGGCAAGAAGACAGAGGTAAAACATAAATACAACAATGAAGTGGCTGGGGGCGACAATGTGGAAGAGCTTTCTGACCCAATCTACGAGTCGCAAATAATCGCTAGATGTTACTAGAATTATATAAAAAAAGGGCTGTTGCGCTTATAATTTTTGCAACAGCCCTTTTTTATATTGTATTATGAGTACATATTGATTCGTCTGATGTGGCGCTCGTCGTTGGAAAACGGTGTGTCAACGAAGTTGTCCACTATCATAAGGGCAAGGCCTGGACCTGTGGTTCTGGCACCCATACAAAGAACATTGGCATTGTTGTGCTCTCTGGTTGCTTTAGCTGAGAAACAGTCTCCGCAAAGAGCAGCACGGATACCCTCTACTTTGTTGGCAGCCATAGACATACCAATACCTGTGCCGCAAACAAGAATTCCAAGCTCGCATTCACCACTTGTGATGGAATCTGTAACTGCCTTCGCATATACAGGATAATCGCAGGAAGATGTGTCATAACATCCCACATCCTTTACATCAAAACCTCTATTCTTTAAGTGGTTAATAATTTCATTCTTCAAATCAAATGCTCCGTGGTCGCAACCGATTGCTATCATAAATATATCCTCCATTATGTCTAAAATTATTAAACTTATCACATATATTGATTATAGGTTGATAAAAAATATAAGTCAATAAAATGAATAAACAAAAAAATAGTAAAATAATAATTAGTTACACAGTTATAACCCTCTGTCCAGCAGCTTTGAGTAGCCTGTTCATAATGGCTCCCCCCAACTCTCCGTCGTTAAAGGATTCGCTGTATATATAATCAACTTCTAGTTCATCGCACTGTCTTAATACACTATATAGATTTGCAGCGATGGTTTCCCCCTTTTCTCTGTTACCCACAATTAAGACATTGTCGCAAATATAGTATGCTGCATTCTCCTCTGTTGTAATAACCGCAACCTTAAATCCTGAGGTGACTTTTTCTTGAATAATTGCATTTATAGCGGTAATTATTTCACTGTCGCAAGTAAAATCCACAATAGAGGTTTCGCCTTCTACAATGGTAAGTTCACCCTTTGGGGCATAGTGAGTATATTTCATGCCAGGGGCTTTTGGTCTGAGGTTAGAATCTGGGTTAATAAGAGCGGGGTCTATAGTTACCTCTCCGATAATATTTTCTAACATAGGCTTTGTTATAAAACCAGGTCTTAGTATAGCAGGAATATCGCCCGTTAAGTCAACTATGGTAGATTCAATTCCTATGCCTACAGCACCTCCATCAAGAATCATGTCAATTCGTCCTGTCATATCCTCAGCTACATGCCCTGCTGTGGTTGGAGAAGGTCTGCCAGAGGTGTTGGCACTAGGGGCTGCAATATATAAGCCACTTTCCTTGATAAGCTTTAGCGCCACAGGGTGGGATGGCATACGAATAGCCACGGTTTTAAGCCCTCCGGTAGTTCCGTCAGGAACAATATCCTTTTTTGGAAGAATAATGGTAAGTGGCCCTGGCCAAAAGGCTTCCATCAACATAATTGCTTTTTGGGGAACTTCCTCGGCAAGCTGGTACACGTCCTTGGTATCAGCTATATGAACGATTAAGGGATTGTCGCTAGGTCTTCCCTTTGCAGCATATATCTTTGCTGAAGCATCTGCGTCCAAAGCGTTGGCACCAAGACCATAGACTGTCTCTGTAGGGAAAGCGACAAGACCACCATTTTTAAGAATATCTATTGCTTTAAGAATAGAATCTTCTTCATTTCCAGTGGCAAAAATTGTATCTAAATTATTATTACTGTGATAACTATCCATAAAAACTCCTTGGTAAAAACACATAACAAACTGTTAAGTATATTATCAAATCACAAAATCAATGTAAATAATAAAATTGCAAAAAATGCCCTAAAAAAAAGAATAGAAAAAATAAATGAAAAACAGTGGAATTTATTGAAAAAAACTGAGGAATAATATATAATATTTGTTATGTTTATACAAAAGGTGGAGTAGTAGGTCTATGAACGACAATAACAATCAAGTATGGAAGATGATATATCTTATAACACAGATTGGATTTACTATGCTTACCACTATATTTTTGTGTATAGGACTTGGCTGGGCGGTGGACAAGTTTTTTGGAACTAAACTGTTGGTATGGTTCATTGTTCTTGGTGTAATTGCAGGTTTTAAGTCCGTGTATATATTGATTCGCAGGTATTTAGGAAACGATGAGCAGAAATGAAGAACCGAGGAAGGTATTAAAAGAGTTATATATTGGCATAGCTATATCGGTGGTGTTTTTTATGCTCATAGGCGCATTTGTAGTAAGACCATATTGGATATTTGCTATAGCTATTGTTGCAGGTGGGCTGGGAGCTTGTCTACAGGCCTATGGTATCTATGATTGCCTAGATAGGATGCTAGAGCTCCCAGAAAAAAATGCAAAGGGTTTTGCCACATCAAGAAGTATGATAAGGCTTACACTTTGTGGAGTGGCTATGGCCATAGCCGTAATGATTCACTGGGCTGCTTTTGTGGGAGTATCTGTTGGATTGCTTTCCCTTAAGATAGGGGCATTGCTTAATCCATTTATCAGAAAAAGATTGCGAAAAGATGAACCTTCTTACGTGGAACCAGTCACAGAAGAGGATATGATTGAAGGAGTGGAGGACACTCTTGATATAGAACAAAAATAATATATGAAGGAGGGTGAACATATGACTAATGGTGTGGCCATAGGGTTTGATACGATTAAGCCGGAAGTAGACTTCTACGTTCATGAGCTTTATCCGCTGAATTTCTTTGGCACAACGGTATACATTACTACAACTCATGTGTGTACATTTATAGTTATACTTGCCATAGCCATTCTCGCCTTAGCAGCAAGACGTAGCGTTCTTAAAACTAAGGATGCACCAAGCAAGTTTGCTGTAGGTGTTGAGATAGTTATAGGAGCTCTTATAGGCTTTGTAAATGGAAGCATGGGTAAAGCCGGTAAAAAGTATATCAATTACATTGGTACGCTGTTTATATTCGTTTTCATTTCGAATATATCAGGTCTTTTTGGATTAAGACCGCCAACTGCTGATTATGGAACAACATTCTGTATTGCATTGATTTCATTCACAATGATACAGTATGCAGCCATTAGATACCAGAAGTGGGGATACCTTAAGGGAATGTTTGAACCTATATTCTTATTCTTCCCTATCAATGTAATCAGTGAGATTGCAACACCAATCTCTCTGTCACTTCGTCTCTTTGGTAACATATTGGCAGGAACAGTTATGATGGCTCTTTACTACGGAATGCTTCCTTGGCTATTCCAGCTTGGTATTCCATCAGCACTTCACGTATATTTCGACTTATTCTCAGGAGCTATTCAGGCATATGTATTCTGTATGCTTACAATGACTTTTATAGCAGATAAGAGAAATGTGGAGGCATAGCATTTAGCAAAATAAAATTTATTTAAAATGGAGGAATTTAAAATGGGTATTGATAATGAAGGATTTATTAATGGATGTTCAGCAATAGGTGCAGGTCTTGCGGTTATCGCAGGTATCGGACCTGGTGTAGGTCAGGGTATTGCTGCAGGTCACGGTGCATCAGCAGTTGGTCGTAACCCAGGTGCTAAGGGTGACATTATGTCAACTATGCTTCTTGGACAGGCTGTTGCAGAGACAACAGGTCTTTATGGTCTCGTTGTTGCACTTCTTCTTATGTTCGTTAAGCCTTTTAAGTAAAATTAGCGAGTCTATTATTTTATTAGACCGAAAGGAGGATTAACGGTGACATTTACAGGTACTGGTTTTAGTATGGTTTCAAATGGAATGCTTCTCGCGGAAAATGAGCCTGGTCGTATATTTGGTCTCGATGCTCAGCTTCTATTTGACATACTGATACAAGGTTTAGCCGTTTTCTTACTGTTTATTTTCTTGTCATATATCTTAATTGAGCCAGTTAAGAAAATTCTTAATGACAGACAGAATAAGATTCAAAATGATATTGCCAGCGCGGCAAAAGACAGGGAAGATGCAGCAAAGTTAAAGGCAGAATACGATGAAAAGATTAAGAAAGCTGATGATGAGGCTGGTGAAATCCTTTCTGCAGCTAGGAAGAAAGCTGTTAAGAATGAGGAAGCTATTGTGGCTGAGGCTAAGGAAGAGGCTGCAAGAATTATAAATAGAGCTAATCAGGAGGCTGTCTTAGAAAAGAATAAGGTCAAGGATGAGGTTAAGCAGGAGATTATCGGCGTAGCTACAGTTATGGCTGGTAAGTTTGTAGAAGGTTCCATGGACGATGCAAAACAGGCTGCATTAATCGATGAGACCTTGAAGGAAATGGGTGATGATACATGGCTAAGCAAGTAGATACAACCTATGGAAATGCACTCTTCGAATTAGCAGTAGAAGAGAATATGCTTGATAGTCTTTACGAGGAAGTAAATGAGCTGGTTCTTATCTTAAAAGATAACGAGGAGCTTATCAGATTACTTAATCATCCACAGATTGAAAAATCAGAAAAGAAGAACCTTATCGAGAGAATTTTTGGTAAGAGAGTTTCTGACGAGATTACCGGTCTTATGATTATGGTAGTTGAAAAGGGACATATAACTTCCATTATTGATATTTTCAATTATTTTATCAAGCAGGTAAAAAGGGCAAAGAACATTGGTGTTGCTAGTGTTACAAGTGCCATAGAATTATCCGAAGCCCAAAAAGCTTCTGTGGAAAAAAGATTATTGGAGACAACCCATTACACTTCTATGGAAATTGACTACAAGGTAGACAAGTCCTTAATCGGAGGTCTCGTAATAAGAATCGAAGACAGAGTAGTTGACAGCAGTATCAAGACAAAGCTTGCTGGTATGTCAAAGGCTCTGGCAAATGCATAATTAGAATTAAAGACGAAATATAGATGAAAGAAGGTGTTTTTTGTCCATGAATTTAAGACCTGAAGAGATTAGTTCAGTAATTAAAGAACAAATCAAAAACTATAAGCTTCAGCTTGAAACACAAGATGTGGGAACAGTAATCCAGGTTGCAGATGGTATTGCACGTATTCATGGTCTTGAAAATGCTATGCAGGGCGAGCTCCTTGAGTTCCCAGGTGAGGTATACGGTATGGTACTTAACCTTGAGGAGGACAATGTAGGTGCCGTTCTCCTCGGTGATTCAAAGAATATCAACGAGGGAGACATAGTTAAAACTACAGGACGAGTTGTTGAGGTACCTGTTGGTGACGCAATGCTTGGACGTGTAGTTAATGCGTTAGGTCAGCCAATTGACGGCAAGGGACCAATCGAGACAACAAAGACTAGACAGATTGAGAGAGTAGCATCAGGTGTTATCGCTCGTAAGTCTGTTGATACTCCGCTTCAGACAGGTATTAAGGCTATCGACGCCATGGTTCCTATCGGAAGAGGACAAAGAGAGCTTATTATCGGTGATAGACAGACTGGTAAGACCGCTATTGCCATTGATACAATTATTAACCAAAAGGGTCAGGGCGTTAACTGTATTTATGTAGCTATCGGTCAGAAGGCTTCAACAGTTGCAAATATCGTAAAGACTCTTACAGAGTATGGTGCTATGGAGTATACAACTATCGTTGTATCTACAGCCAGTGAGCTTGCTCCACTTCAGTACATTGCTCCATATTCAGGATGTGCCATCGGTGAGGAATGGATGGAGGAAGGAAAGGACGTACTTGTTATCTATGATGACTTAAGTAAACATGCTACAGCGTACCGTACACTTTCATTGCTCCTTCGTAGACCACCAGGACGTGAGGCATACCCAGGAGACGTATTCTACCTTCACTCAAGACTTCTTGAGAGAGCTGCAAAGCTTTCTGATGAGTTTGGTGGCGGTTCACTTACAGCTCTTCCAATCATTGAGACACAGGCAGGAGACGTTTCAGCATATATTCCTACCAATGTTATCTCTATTACAGATGGTCAGATTTATCTTGAAACAGAGATGTTTAATGCAGGTTTCAGACCAGCGGTAAATGCAGGTCTTTCAGTATCACGAGTTGGTGGTGCTGCGCAGATTAACGCTATGAAGAAACTTGCTTCTCCTATAAGAGTTGAGCTTGCACAGTATAGAGAGCTTGCAGCCTTCTCACAGTTTGGTTCAGAGCTCGATGCGGATACAAAGGATCGACTTGCACAGGGTGAAAGAATCAAAGAGATGCTTAAGCAGCCACAGTATAAGCCAATGCCGGTTGAAAAGCAGGTAGTTATAATCTATGCGGCTACTAGGAGATATCTCATTGATATTCCTGTTGAGAGAGTACTTGAGTTTGAGAGTGGCTTGTTCGAGCACATTTCAACTAAGTATCCTGAGATTTTTGAGACAATTAAGACTGAGAAGAAGATAACTGATGAGCTTGAGACAAAGCTTGTAGAGGCAATTAATGAGTTTAAAGAAACATTTTAGTTTGTGAGGTGAAAAGTCTTGGCATCAATGAGAGACATAAAGAGACGTAAAGAAAGCGTCCAAAGCACTCAGCAGATAACCAAGGCGATGAAGCTTGTTGCTACAGTAAAGCTTCAGAAGGCCAGAGGAAAAGCAGAGAGCAATAAACCATATTTTAATATGCTCTATGATACCATCTGTTCTATCCTTGCGATGACTAAAAATGTGGACCATAGATACCTGATGGAGAATGACTGCACAAAGAAGGCTGTTATTGCCATCACATCTAATAGAGGTCTTGCTGGAGGCTATAACAGTAATATTGTTAAGCTTATTACCGGTGGTGACTTCGATAAGGATGATACCTATGTATATGCAGTAGGTAAGAAGGGTATCGAGGGCCTCACAAGAAAGGGATTTACCATTCATAAGGATTTCTCAGAGGTTATAAATGAACCACTATTTTCAGATGCTACTCAGATGACTAAGGAACTCCTTACACAGTATACTCAAGGGGAGATAGGTGAGATATATATTGCCTATACTAACTTTAAGAATACTGTAACCCAGGAGCCGGTTTTAAGAAAACTTCTCCCTCTTAGTGCAGATGACTTTGAGGAAAAGGAGATTGATGATAAGTTACTTATGAACTTTGAACCAACTCCGGAGGATGTTCTTGATTTAGTAATTCCAAAGTATATGTCTAACATAATCTTTGGAGCGTTCCTTGAATCTGTAGCCAGTGAAAATGGTGCCAGAATGCAGGCCATGGATTCTGCAACCAGCAACGCAGAAGACATGATAGCTAGCCTGTCACTTAAGTACAATAGAGCAAGACAGAGCGCCATAACTCAGGAGCTTACTGAGATTATTGCAGGCGCTGACGCGATATCATAAAAGGAGTAAAAAAATGGCAGATACAATCGTAGGAAAAGTTACCCAGATTATTAGTGCCGTTATCGACATCAAGTTCCCTGAGGGAAAGCTTCCAGAGATATATGATGCGGTAACAATTGAAACTAAGAATAATGGTACTCTTTATGCAGAGGTATCACAGCATCTTGGTGACGATACAGTTAGATGTATAGCAATGGGTCCTACAGATGGTCTCGTTAGAGGCATGGATGCAGTTGCTACAGGTGGTCCTATAACAGTTCCTGTTGGAGAGGAAACTCTTGGACGTATGTTCAATGTATTGGGACAGCCTATTGACAATAAGCCTTCACCAGAGGTAAGTACTTACCTTCCTATCCATAGAAAAGCCCCAGAGTTCAAGGAGCAGGCTACAGAGACTGAGATTCTTGAGACTGGTATAAAGGTAGTAGACCTTCTCTGCCCTTACCAGAAGGGTGGTAAGATTGGACTTTTCGGTGGTGCCGGAGTTGGTAAGACAGTTCTTATTCAGGAGCTTATCACCAATATCGCTACTGAGCATGGTGGATATTCAGTATTCACAGGTGTAGGCGAGAGAACAAGAGAGGGAAATGACCTTTACCATGAGATGATTGAGTCAGGTGTTATCAACAAGACTACCATGGTGTTCGGTCAGATGAATGAGCCACCTGGAGCTCGTATGAGAGTAGGTCTTACAGGACTTACTATGGCTGAGTACTTCAGAGATCAGGGCGGTAAGGACGTACTCTTATTCATCGATAACATATTTAGATTTACACAGGCAGGTTCAGAGGTTTCAGCCCTTCTTGGACGTGTGCCTTCAGCCGTTGGTTACCAGCCAACACTTCAGACAGAGATGGGTGCCCTTCAGGAGAGAATCACATCTACTAAGAATGGTTCTATCACATCTGTACAGGCAGTTTATGTTCCTGCGGACGACTTAACTGACCCAGCACCTGCAACTACATTTGCTCACCTTGATGCAACTACAGTTCTTTCACGTTCTATAGTTGAGCTTGGTATCTACCCAGCGGTAGACCCACTTGAGTCTACATCAAGAATTCTCGACCCACGTATCGTAGGTGAGGAGCACTACAAGGTAGCAAGAGGTGTACAGGAGATTCTTCAGAAATACAAGGAGTTACAGGATATCATCGCAATCCTTGGTATGGACGAGCTTTCAGAGGAGGATAAGATTGTTGTTGCTAGAGCAAGAAAGGTTCAGAAGTTCCTTTCACAGCCTTTCCATGTAGCAGAGCAGTTCACTGGTCTTCCAGGAAAGTACGTTCCACTTTCTGACACTATACAGAGCTTTAAGGAGATACTTGAAGGTAAGCATGATGATGTTCCAGAAAGTTACTTCCTTAATGCAGGTAGCATCGAAGACGTTGTTGCTAAGTGCAAATAACCTCTAAAAATAGAAAGTGAGGTATATTTCGTATGGCAGACAAGTTAATGGATGTTAAGATAATGGCACCGGACAG
The DNA here is from genome assembly GCA_017938485.1 of Lachnospiraceae bacterium. Lineage (GTDB taxonomy): Bacteria > Bacillota > Clostridia > Lachnospirales > Lachnospiraceae > Coprococcus_C. Next base: position 28,186 of record JAGBBM010000100.1, on the reverse strand, counting down.
AGTGTTCTACGAAGGACAGGTATCCTTCATAGAATTCAACACAACAGAGGGTATCTTAGGTATATATCCTAAGCACATCCCTATGACAGTGGTTATCTCACCTGGTGTATTAAAAATTGTTGAGGAAAATGGCGATACCAAAGAAGCAGCGCTCCTTTCTGGTTTTGCAGAGGTGCTTGGAGATTCCATCACTATGTTAGCTGAGAGTGTTGAGTGGCCAGATGAAATCGACATAAAAAGAGCCGAGGAAGCTCGTATTAGAGCCGAAAGACGTCTTAAGGATGATTCGCAGGATTTGAATCGTGCAGAGCTTGCCTTAAAACGTTCCGTAGTTCGTATGCAACTCGGTAACAAATGGAAATAATTTTAGCAAAAGCCCATCTTTATTAGATGGGCTTTTTATCATAGGAAAATAATGACTACGATACAATAATATGATATAATAAATATAATATTTTCTGTTAAGGAGTATTGTATGGCATACACCAATTTATCATTTGATTATGTAGCGATTTTCTTTTTAATTATGCTACTTATATGGTATATGTTAGGGAAAAAAGTACCTCTAAAAAGTTTCAGGTGGTTTTTCCTTGTGATTGTGTGTGCTTTTTTTGCTACCTTGTTGGAAACAGTTGGATATTTGATTGTAAGATACAGTAATGTTATACCTTTTCATTATGCTTATTACACAACATCTATACAGTTATTTTTTATACATAGTTTTATTATAGCACTTACATATTGCTTTATGACTATGGCTCATATTGATGTGCGGAAAAACAAGGTGTTAACTTGGATTTTTAATTTTTCCTGGTTAATTATAGCTCTAATCTGTATACCGAATTTATGGCATAATAGAATAATGACATTAGAGGATGGAAAATATGCCGCTGCAGGTATAGGATACATTTTATACGTAGTTGATGGAGTTATGATAGCTTTATGCGTATGGATGTTTGCAAAAAGAAAAGAGGACTTCAAATTCTTAAAAACTAATATCACTGTATTTTTATTTTTAAGTGGTGTGGCTTGCGGAATTGCCCAAGTCTTAAAATTTGCACCTATGCTTAACTTTGCAATCGCCATATTGTGTGTGGTTATGTACATATATCAGATAAGTCCAACAGCAGTAACAGATGAGGTTACAGGACAGCTGAACAGAAACTTTTTCTGTGAATTTCTCCGTGACAGGTTTTCATCTAAAAAAGCATTTAATATTGTAGTTGTTAATTTAGATGATTTTAAATTTGTTAATCAAAGTCTGAGTGTCTCTATTGGAGATAAACTTTTGCATGAGTTTGGTACATATTTGGATGATATGGAGCGACATAATGAAGTTTTTCATTTTAATGCAGATCAGTTTTGCATAGTTGTAGAAGGAGAAGATGAAGCAGCATATAATATCGCTCAAAGAATTAAAAATCGTATGTCCAGATTTTGGCTTGAAGGGGACAAGGATATTATTATGACTGCAACTACTTGTATCATTCGTTGCCCTGAGGATGCAGAGGATAGCGCTAGCCTTATGGAGGTAATAGATTACGCTATGGAAAGTGCAAAAGCATCAAAAAAGAGTGATATCAGCTATGCCAAAGATATGGATTTAGATAAAATATATTACATAAAACAGATAGAAAAGGCAGTAAAAAGAGCAATAAAAAATAAAACGGTGGAGGTACATTATCAGCCTATATATTCCACTGAAAAGAATATATATAACTCTGCAGAAGCATTGGCAAGAATTAATGACCCTGAGCTAGGTTGGATTTCCCCAGAATTGTTTATTCCAATAGCTGAAAAGACAGGTCTTATTAATACGCTGGGGGATTTGGTTTTTGAGAATGTATGCAGATTTATTAGAGAGAAAAAGTTATCTGACACATCAATAGAGTATATAGATATCAATGTTAGTCCACTACAGCTTATGCAAAAGGATTACTCCAAGAAGATATTAGCTCAGTTGAGTAGGTATGAGGTGCTACCAAGTCAGATAAATATTGAGATTACCGAAACTGCAGCTATGACAACCTATGCTGTGGTAAATGCAAATCTATATGATTTAGTTGATAATGGAGTTAAGGTGTCTCTTGATGATTATGGTTCTGGTTATGCAAATATCGGCTACATAAACCATATGCCATTTGCCTTTATAAAGATTGATAAGGATATGGTGTGGGAAGCCTTCAAAAACGACAAGGCAGGTACCACATTGGAGTACACTATATGTATGTTAAATGCTCTCCAGCTTAATATTATTGTGGAAGGCGTTGAAACAGAGGAGATGAAGGATAGGCTTTCTAGTTTTGGATGTCAGTATCTACAGGGCTGGTACTTCTCGAAAGCAGTTCCGGAAGATGAATTATTTGAATTAATAAGTTAAGATAAAAATAGTTTATGGTAAAATACATGTATAAATGATATAATCATTTATATCTATGCAATAGATTTAACAAAGGTAACAGTAAACCATATATATGACGATATAGACTATGGGGGATGTACATTATGCAGGGAATATTTATTTCTATGGAGGGACCGGACGGTTCGGGAAAAAGTACACAGATAGAGTTACTTAAGAAGTATCTTGAGGATAAGGGTTATGATGAGATTATTATAACCAGAGAGCCGGGAGGTACTGTAATAAGTGAAGCCATAAGAGGTATTATTCTTAATAAGGATTACACAGAGATGGGGTATATGACAGAGGCACTTCTTTACGCTTCCGCCAGAGCTCAGCTTGTAAGTCAGGTTATTAAACCGGCTTTGGAGGAAGGAAAAGCAGTTATAAGTGATAGATTTGTAGATTCCTCAGCTGTGTATCAAGGAATGGCAAGAGCACTTGGCGTTGAAAATGTATACAAGATAAATGAGTTTGCCATACAGGGAATTATGCCAAATCTTACCATACATTTGGATTTACCTGCCAAGGTGGGGATTGGACGAAAAAAAGAGCAAGCAGAGCTTGACCGTATGGAACTTGAGGCCTTAGATTTCCATGAGAAAGTGGCAGAGGGTTATAGAAGCTTAGCAAAGCTTTCACCGGAGAGAATTCGAACTATAGATGCAACTATGAGTATAGAGGATATACATAATCAGATAGTTGCCTATGTGGAACAGATTTTGAATAAGTAATTATATATGACGGAAAAACTTCCGTCACATCTATTCTTAGAAAGGAGAGTAAATATGGATATAAAAGTTAATCAGCTTCAACAGTTAACTCAGATGGAAGCTCCAAAACATAAAGAGACCAGTAACGAAGACTTCAAATTTACTCTCGTTAAAAACATAGAGGAAAGTCAGTTACAGGAAAAGCTCACATCTCTTATGAAGAGTATTGAGGAACAGGGTTCCCGTATAGCAAAGCATATGGATATTAAGGATATGAAGAAGTATCGCTCTACTATTAAGGAATTTATGAACGAGATAGTGTCTCGTTCCCATGAGTTTTCCAGAGAGAATTTCCTCGACAGAAGAGGAAGACATAGAGTATATGGCATAGTGAGACAGGTGGATAAGACCCTTGATGAGCTGGCTACAGAGTTACTTAAGGAAGAGAAGGATAATCTTGCTATTCTCGGTAAGATTGATGATATAAGAGGACTTTTACTTGATATTTCGACCTAGGAGGTGTGGCGTATGTATTTTAGAGATATTGTTGGTCATGAGGATATTATAAGACACTTTAGAAGCAGTATTGAGCAGGATAAGATTAGTCACGCCTATATTATTAGTGGCGAGGTTGATAGTGGTAAGAAGATGCTTGCCAATGCCTTTGCAGCTACATTACAGTGCGAAAAAGGGGAAACTGAGCCTTGTGGAACATGTAAATCCTGTATCAAGATGGCATCAGGAAACCATCCTGATATTATTACAGTAAGTCATGAGAAGCCGGGAATTATATCTGTTGATGAGGTTAGAACTCAGGTTGTGGATTCTATTGCCACAAAGCCATATGAGAGCAGATATAAGATATATATTATTCCAGATGCACAGCTTATGAATCCACAGGCACAAAATGCCATCTTAAAAACTATTGAAGAACCGCCTGAATATGGTATTATATTGTTGCTTACGTCTAATCTTAACAAGATGCTAGAGACAGTTATATCTCGATGTATGGTATTAAATACCAAGCCTGTAAGAGAAAGGGATATGTTAGAATATCTTATGAAGAAAATGAATCTTACAGAAGATAGAGCTTACTTTTGCTTGGACTTTGCTCAGGGTAATTTAGGTAAGGCTATAAAGCTTGCGGATAATTCAGAGTATGTTCAGGTTATTGATTCTGTTGTGGATGTTATGAAAAAGATTCAACATCTGGATGTGGATGAGCTTGCCTATGCCTTGGAGCATATGCAAAAATTTAAGATGTCCATCAACGACTATATGGACCTTATGATGATGTGGTACAGAGATGTGCTTATGCTTAAGGTTACAGGCAATATAGATAAGCTTTTGTTTAAGGGCGAGTATTCTACTATGAAGAAGCAGGCTCAGGTACTTTCTTATAAGGCCATCGAGGATAAGATAGATGCCATAGCAAAGGCAAAGACCAGATTAGATGTCAATGCTAATTTTGACATTACTATGGAGCTTTTATTGCTCACATTAAAGGAGAATTTTTAGATGAAAGAGGTTATAGGCGTTCGTTTTAGAGAGAACGGAAAAATATATTTTTTTGATCCACTTAAGTATGAAGTGGAGGCGGGCAACTGTGTTATAGTTGAGACCGCAAGAGGCGTAGAGTATGGTAAGGTTGCACTTGGCAGACGCAAGATAGATGAGGGCAAGATGCATACTCCAATTAAGCCAATTATAAGAATTGCTACAAAGGACGATGAGGCAAGATTCCTTGCCAATAAGGACAACAGCAAGAAGGCATTCGACATATGTCTGGAGAAGATAAAGAAACATGGACTTGATATGAAGCTTATAGAGGCTGAGTATACTTTTGATAACAATAAGGTATTGTTCTACTTTACAGCTGATGGAAGAATTGACTTTAGAGAGTTGGTTAAGGATTTGGCTGCAGTATTTAAGACTCGTATCGAGCTTCGCCAGATTGGTGTAAGAGATGAGACAAAGATAGTTGGTGGAATAGGTATATGTGGTAGAGAGCTTTGCTGTAACAAGCACCTTTCTGAGTTTGCACCAGTATCTATAAAGATGGCAAAGGAACAGAACTTGTCTCTCAATCCTACCAAGATTTCTGGAGTTTGTGGAAGACTTATGTGTTGCCTTAGCCATGAGCAGGAGACCTACGAGTATCTTAACAGTAAGCTTCCTAATGTAGGAGATATAGTTAAAACCATTGACGGCAAGAAGGGTGAGGTTAAGTCTGTAAATGTTTTAAGACAGAAGGTTAAACTCATTATGACATTAGATGACGATACTAAGGAAGTTGAAGAGTATAAGCTTGAAGAGATAAAGTATAAGCCAAAGAAGAGACGTAGTGACGACAAGATTAGTGACGAGGAGTTAAAGAAACTTGAGGCACTTGAGCGTAAGGAAGGAAAATCTAAGTTAGATGATGAATAGTGATATCCTAAAAACAGGAGAAAGATTAGATGATTTACAGTGCAGAGGTTATCACATTATTCAGAATAAGGACATTTTCTGCTTTGGAATGGACGCAGTATTACTCTCAGATTTTGCTACCTCTAAGCCAAAGGGAAATGTAATAGATCTTGGAACTGGAACAGGTGTTATCCCTATACTCATGAAGGGAAGAGACAAGGGTGCACATTTTACAGGCTTAGAGATTCAAGAATATAGTGCAGATATGGCGAGACGAAGCGTAGTATATAACAATTTGTCAGAGGATATCGACATAGTCTGTGGAGATATAAAAGAGGTACCTTGTATTTTCAAGGCGGCCTCTTTTGATGTTGTAACCTCAAATCCACCATATATATCAGAGACTCACGGGTTGTTAAATGAAACGGAACCTAAGAATATTGCCCGTCATGAGATACTGCTCAATCTGGAGGATGTGGTAAAGGCAGCTGCCTATCTTTTAAAAGAGGGTGGCAATTTCGCCATGGTTCATAAACCATTTAGGTTGGCGGAGATTATAAGACTTTTATCTAAGTACCGTTTGGAACCTAAACGAATATGCATGGTTCAACCATATCTGGATAAGGAACCTAATATGGTTCTTATTGAGGCAAATAAAGGTGGAAAACCTATGGTTAAAGTAGAACCAACCTTGGTAGTATATAACAAGGATGGAAGCTACACAGAGGATTTGTTACATAGATATGAGAGTGACAAGTAACAAAAGTTTAGTTTATTAGAGAATTAAAATAGGAGGATGGGTATGCAGGGAATCCTATATCTGGTTGCCACACCTATAGGCAATCTTGAAGATATGACATATAGAGCTGTTCGAATATTAGGAGAAGTAGATTTGATTGCAGCAGAAGACACTCGTAACAGCATAAAGCTTTTGAATCATTTTGATATAAAGACTCCTATGACAAGCTATCACGAGCATAACAAATACGAAAAAGCAGAAGAATTAGTTGCAAAGCTTGTAGCAGGAACTAATATAGCTGTCATAACTGACGCGGGCACACCTGGTATATCTGACCCGGGAGAAGAGCTTGTAAGACAGTGCTATGAGGCAGGAATAACTGTTGTACCTGTTCCAGGAGCCTGTGCCGCTATAAATGCTCTTATTGCATCGGGACTTCCTACAAGAAGATTTGCCTTTGAGGCTTTTCTTCCATCAGACAAAAAAGAACGCAAGCAGGTTTTGGATGAGCTTGAAAAGGAAACCAGAACCATTATCATATATGAAGCTCCCCACAGACTTTTAAAGACCCTGTCAGAGCTTAACTCTAAGCTTGGAAACAGGGAAGCAACCATATGTCGTGAGCTGACTAAAAAGCATGAGACCTTCTTTAAAACCACTCTTGAGGATGCTATTACCCACTATGAAACAACAGAACCAAAGGGTGAGTGTATAATTGTCATAAAAGGTATTTCTAGAGAAAACCTCATCATGGAAGAGCAAATGAAGTGGGAGTCTATGTCTATACCGGACCACATCAAAATGTATATGTCTGAAGGCCTTGACAAAAAAGAGGCCACCAAACAGGTGGCAAAAGACCGCGGTGTCCCAAAACGCGACATCTACGAATACTCCAAGGAATTATAACCACTGTCCCCCTGGAACACACTTTTTTTAGGGACGAACTAACCCACCCTAAGGGTCTCTATATATGGGTTGTGATTACTGAAGACAACTAGGATTCTTAGTGTATCTTAGGCTTAGAAGCTTTCGATAAATCGCGCCACGCACATATGTCTGAGTGTATCTTAAGAAAGGAACCGGCGGATTTTTCGCAACTCTACGCTTGTGCAAATATCTAAGATTTTAAATTTGCGATGTTTGATTAGGCACTGCTCTCGAGAACTCGTCGCATCTTCAAGGAAAGAAAAAGGAAACTGCAATCGTTTTCATAAATGAAGCGATTGCAGTTTCCTTTTTCTTTCCTTGAATTATGCTCCTCAAACAGCTCTCCGCAGTGCCTTTCATCGCAAATTATAAAATCTTGATATTTGGTACAAGCTAATTGTCTTCAAAATCCGCCGGTTCCTTTCTCAAGATACGCGAGTTTATGTAAGTGGCGCGTAATCAAAAATCGAAAGCTTAAAGCCTATAGATACACTTGAAGCCGTGAAGTTGCGAAGTAATCACAACCCATATATAGAGGCCCTAGGGTGGGTTAGTTCGTCCCTTAAAAAAGTGTGTTTCAGGGGCTAGTCGATAGATTCAAATTTGAAGTATGGTTTTAGCTGTGGGTTTTTCATGACCCAGAGCTTGATAGAGTCAATGTTTTTAGACACGGAATCCATTGCTTCAAAGATAGACTGTAAGTCTGAAATTTCATTTTGGTCTATTTTGCCATCCTGAGTTATCTCAACAAGAATTTTGGATATATTTTCCATATTTTGAGAGGAACTAAGGAACTTTAAAACTAAGCGTTCTATAGAGCTAGGCTCACTGGCTCTATATTGCTCTTCCAGTCTGCGAATACCAATAGGACATAAATTGTTGCAATAATCAATGCAAAGGTGTGGTGCACTATATGCAGTTGACATAATGTCGACTTCTTCTGCGTAAGGTTCAATCTGACCAAGTTCGATACGAGCAAGTCTACTTCTTTCGATACCCAGCTTCATAGCAGCTTTTTCTCTGCTGGAGTAAGAAGGGTTTGTCTTGGCTGCCTCCATTCTTGCTATGTAGTAAATATTTTCTGTTGCTTTGGATGCTTTTCTTCCCATAGTAATATGCCTCCCCCAAAATATATCTAAAATATGATATAATCTGTGATATAATTATCTTATATTTTAACATATGATTTTTGAATGATAAAGGGAAAAAAAGATTAAAAAGCGATTTATACGTTGATATTTTACTATGATAGATTTTTTGTATTTTAAGGAGTGATAATATGAGGTTAGCACACACAGGAGATTTACATATTGGGAAAAAATTGCATGATGTAAGTTTGATAAAAGATCAGGAAATGATTCTTGAACAAATTCTTAAAATCCTAAAAGAACAGAAGGTGGATGGGCTTATAGTTGCGGGAGATATATATGATAAACCGACTCCATCCGCAGAGGCAGTAAAGGTATTCGATGAATTTATAAGCAAGTTAAGAGACGCAGGTATAAAACTCTTTGCCATAAGTGGTAATCATGACAGTATGGAACGAATATCCTTTGGCAGTAGGATTATGTCTAAGGAAGGGGTATATTTTCAGGAGAATTTTGAAAAAGAGGCACAAAGGATTGCTCTTAGTGATGAATATGGAGAGATAAACATATATATGGTTCCATTTATTAAACCTGTGTACGTTGGGGAGGATAGCTATGAAGCTGCATTTGCTAAGATAATAAGTGGAACAGATATAGATTATAATAAGAGAAACATATTGGTAGCTCATCAGTTTATCACAGCCACACCAAAGGGTGCAGTGTATGAAGAGGAAGAATTAAAGAAATCTGGGCTTATGCCAGACAGGTGTGAGTCTGAAAATGTAAATGTGGGTGGATTAGATAATATTTCTTATGAAATTGTGGATGATTTTGATTATGTTGCATTGGGACATTTGCATAGAAGACAGTATATAGGTAAAGAACATATTAGATATTCAGGTTCACCCCTTAAGTATTCCTTCTCTGAGAGCTTAGATACAAAGTCAATAGAGATTATTGATATAAAAGAAAAACATAATATATCTATGGATAGAATTCCTTTGGTTATGCCAAGAGATGTGAGAGTTATAAAAGGTACATTGGAGGAACTTACGTCAGAGGAAGTGGTGAATGCTGAGGGCACAGACAGAGAGGACTATATTTGCGCTATTATAACAAATGAAGAAAGAGTAATAGATGGTGCCAATAAGCTTCTTAGATGGTATCCGAACCTTCTTACCATACAATACAAAAAGGATATGGTTGTAAAAGAGGAGGATAAAATAGTTAGCTTAAAAGGAAAAAATCCTTTTGAACTTTTTAGTGAGTACTATGAATTTATGAATAATAAAACTATGAGTCAGCGTGAAGAAGATATCATAAAAGAAATCTTAGGAGGTGATGAGAGTGAGACCTAAAGAGCTAATTATAGAGGCCTTCGGACCTTTTTCAGGAAAAGAGGTAATAGATTTTTCCAAGCTTTCCCAGGGACTTTTTCTCGTTACCGGAGATACGGGAGCAGGAAAAACTACTATATTTGATGCCATAACCTTTGCTCTTTATGGAGAGGCTAGTGGCAACAATCGAAAATCTACCATGTTAAGAAGTGATTTTGCAAAGGAGGATGCCATCACTAGAGTGACTTATACATTTTCTTATGAGGACACAGTGTATAAGGTTGTGAGAACTCCCCAATTTGAGAGAGCAAAGCAAAGAGGAAGCGGAACCATGAAGCAAAATGCGGATGCTACCTTGTATGAGCTTGGGAATGAAGAACAGGTAGTTGAAACCGGTGCATCTGCAGTTACGGAAAAGATAACTGAGATAATGGGGATTAACAGAGAGCAATTTGTAAATGTATCTATGATTGCCCAGGGAGAATTTCTCAAACTTCTATTGGCAAAGTCTTCTGATAGAGCAAATATATTTAGAAATATTTTTAAAACTCAGATATACGAAAACTTACAAAAGACTCTAAAGTTTAAGGCAAAGGAGCTGTACGGAAAAAGAGCTATGAAAAAGCAGGCCCTTATCCAGTATGCAAAGGGTGCCAGTCTTGAAAATATGGAGGATTATGCAAAGCTTATTCAAAGTGAAAACGTGTATGTGCTCCCAGAGTTTATAGAGGATTTAGAGAATGCTATAGAAAAATCTGAAGAAAAAATAAAAATACTTAAAGAAGAAAAAAATAAATATAAGAAAAGTTATGAAACTACATTAGAGAAACTTGCCAAGGAAAATGAAAAACAAAAGTCCTATAAAGAAGTTGAAAAAAGGCTTGAAAGAACAAAAAAGGATATGGCAGAGGCTCAGCCTAAGTTGGAGAAAGCTAAAGGGGAGTATGAGCTATGGGAAGAAAAGAAAAAGGATATTGCATCCATAAATGAAAAAGCCATACTCATAAAAGAAAGTCTTGTTTTATATGAAGAATTAGATAAGCTTTTCGAAGAACTGAGCCTTAAGGAAAAGGATGTTATCTCTTCAAAAAAGGAAGTGGAAGCTTGGGAAAAGAATATAACTATTTCTGAGAAAAATATAGCTTCTTTGGAGGAGGATATAAAAAAACATACAGCCAAGTACGAAAATCTTGAAAAGGAAAAAAATGAGGCAAGTATAGCCTATGAGCGAATGTCTGACGAATTCCTGAGAAGTCAGGCGGGAATTATGGCCTCTAGGTTAAGTGATGGAGATGCATGCCCGGTTTGTGGTTCAAAGAGTCATCCAAATAAGCAGCCTTTAACTGATACAGTATGTACGGAAGAGGAACTTAAAAATGCAAAAAAAGAAAGAGACAGACTAAAGAGCACACAGGAAAAATTAAGCCTTGATATTGGTTCTTTGAGAGAAAAATTAAAAGAGGAATTGGAGGAACTGCAAAAGAAAAGGGAAACAAAGAACTCCTTGGTGCTAAAAGAACAAGAAAACTTGCTTTTGCAAAAACAGATACAGGAAAATATATCTTCAAAGAAAGAAAAACTTACTTATAAGAGCCATAAAGAAGCAGCCAAAGCTTATGAACAATGTCTCCAAGAAATCGATAAGATAGAAAAACAGGGACAAAAGGCAAAGGATGCTGTAGATAAATATACAGTAGCAATAAAAACCTACCAAGAGCTTATTGATAAGGATGGAGAATTGCTAGAGAAGAAAAAGAAAAGCCTTACAGATGTTGCTCCTTTAGAAAAAGATTGTGACTTAAGTCAAACTAAGATAAAAGAGCTTGAGAGGGAGGAAAAAACCTTAGAACTCAGTATAAGCTGTAACAAGACTGCCCTCCATAATATTTTCCGAGAAAAAGAAGAGTTTGAGGTCATAGAAGAAGAGTGGAAAATATATGATGACCTAAGTCAAACTGCTAACGGTGGTGGATTTACAAAGGGTAAGTTTGATTTTGAAAGTTTTGTTCAGGCAAAATTTTTTGAGCAGATAATAGAGCTTGCCAATATAAGACTAAGTAAGATGACCGGTGGCAGATTCCAGCTTGTAAGAAGAACGGAAGCTATCACAAAAGCTAGTCACACAGGTCTTGAGATAGACGTACTGGACAATAATACCGGTAAGGTTAGACGTGGGGAAACCTTGTCAGGAGGAGAGGCCTTTATGGCATCTCTTTCTATGGCACTTGGTATGTCCGATGTAATTTCCTACAGTTCCGGAGGTATAAGACTTGATTCTATGTTTATAGATGAAGGTTTCGGCTCTCTTGACTCCAATTCCCTGGAGAAGGCCCTTGCCATACTTACAGAACTAAGCGACACTGGAAGCAGAGCCATAGGCATAATATCTCACGTAGACCTACTAAAAGAACGCATAGACAACAAAATAGTAGTGGAAAGAGGAATAAAAGGCAGCCACATTGCCCCCTAAGTTCCAGTCTTTTGAATAGGGGGCAAGAATATGAGCCTTGAAGAAGTGAGTATATATGTTAGCAAACCGTTTGCGAACGCGGGTCCTTAGACTTGGTCTTGGATATAGCCAGAAAATAATAGGCATGTCGAAAACACGCTTTCGCTCGTCTCACTACGCAAGGGTACTAAGCAAAAAAGATAGGATGTAGATTATACGATTAAAATCGATATCTACATCCTATCTTTTTTAGCTAAGTGCCCGCGTGTTCAAACGGTTTTCTTATGCCTATTATTTTCTGACTATATCCGAGACCGAGTCTTAGTACCCCTGCGTGAGGAAAGAGCGAGAGCGAGTTTGCACAACATATATATTCACTTTTTAAGGCTCATATCTTGCTCCTTCTTCGAAGGTTTGGAACTTGCGGGGGATGTGGCTTTCTATAATTCTTCTGGGAGCTTCCAGTTTTCTGCGGCTTGGGATAATTTTTCTGCTTCTGCAGTGTAGTTTCGTGCAAGCATAGGATTTTTGTATGCATGGAAAAGAGAAAGCTTGTTGTAGCAGTCGGAAAGACGTCTAAGGGGTAGGTCTCCGGAACTCCTTACGGTTATGATGCTTTCTGTTTCTGTAGCTGCATTTTGAAACCAGATAGAAGCTTCCTCATAATCTTCTAAGCTGAAAAAATATTCACCTAATTCCATGCAGATTTCTGCGCAAGGAGAAGTTGCAATGTTCTTGAGACAGAGCTTGAAAAACTCGTTATAGTTACCCTGTAAGCGATAACAGTGAGCAAGCACACAAGCAGCGTCAGCTTTTTCATCCTCGGAACGGCTTTTTTGACTGATGGTTTCCTCGAAGACATGTTGAGCCTTTAGGAAGTCAGAGTCATCACCAGAGATGAATAATTCTTTAGCGTACATATCGTGAAGCTTTTTTGAAAAAGGTTTACCACTGTCAAAAGTATTGAGGAGGGCAGCCAAATCTCTTTTTGTGTGATGCCCTGCAGCCATATGCTGAATCTCAATTTCACTGTCGTAGATAACAGGTTCTAAGACAACAGTTTCATGTATAGGATCAACCCAAGTTAGAGTTCGAATTCTCTTGTACAATTTTGGTCTGAGCTCAACTTTTGAATTGTAAACGGAATTGTTGTCCATCATATTGATGTACTTCATCTGAACTACGTCAATCTCAGGGAGAAGAACATGTTTAATCTGAGTAAAACGGTGCTGATTTACCTTGTCAATAACTTCGTCCGCATCTGCTGAATAAACGTAGTCACAAGTTGCTTTGGAAAAAGCAAAATTTCTAGCTGCTGCAAAATCATTAATCCAAGGGAAATCATATATTTTATCGGTATACCTTTTAGCCACTTCTTTTGTGTCATCCTTTGAACCTGTATCTACAATGATAATCTCGTCGGCGATACAAGTGAGGGAGTCGAGACATCTGGCAAGCCGCATACCTTCATCTTTAACAATCATACAAACAGATATTGTAATCATAGGAATGTCCTCCTTTTTCGAATATAAAATAATTATATCAGACGGGGGAAATTCCGTAAATAGATAGGAAATAACCCATTGACAAAATTTTTAATTGAGGTATGCTATATTATTATGGAAAAATGTGGAGATACTAATTTATAATACATATTTTGTATGCAGGAGGATTGTATGAAAGAAAAGAAACAGGCATTGCAGACCATTTTATTTGTGATTACTTTTACGGTAGTGCTTATTTATCTTGTTAACCACACAGGATTTATAGTTTCATTGTTTAGTAAGCTGATAGCTCTTTTGTTTCCATTTTTGCTCGGATGTGGTATAGCCTTTGTTATAAATATACCGATGAAGGGCATAGAGGCATCTTTATTTAAAAATAAAGAGAGCAAGTTATATAAATTTAAAAGAGCCATTAGTATGGTGTTGGCTTATTTGCTGGTGATTTGTGTTATAGTACTAGTAATATTTAAGGTTGTTCCTGAGCTTAGTACCACCTTTGCAACTATTGGAGAAAAATTACCGGGTGTATGGGAAGACGCCAAGGCATGGGTATTAAAGTATACTGAAAAATATCCTCAGATTACAGAGGAGATTATGAAAATTGAGATAAACTGGGATGAGGTAGGAAGTATATTTAAGAGTAGTGGTGAAAGTATCATAACTACAACTGTATCAATTTTTTCATCCATAATCAGTGCAATTGTAAATATATTTATAGGATTGGTATTTTCTATATACATTCTTACACAGAAAGAGAAGCTTGGTAGACAGACTAAGATGATTTGTTATGCTGTTTTTAAAGAGAGTACAGCGGATGAGATGATGGTCTTTGGTAAAATTGCAAACACAACCTTTGCAAAATTCTTTACTTGCCAGTTTAGAGAAGGTGTAATCTTTGGTTCCATGATAGCTATAGCTATGAAGATTTGTGGTATGCCATACCCTCTTACTATAGGAATTCTTATGGCATTTACAGCTCTTATTCCTATATTTGGTGGCTTTATTGGTTTGTTCATAGGTGCATTCCTTATATTGGTGGATTCACCAAAGTATGTGTTAGGTTTTATCATACTTTTCTTTGTGGTTCAGTTTATAGAAAACTATGTAATCTACCCAAGACTTGTGGGAGAGGGAATTGGCTTAAATGCAATTTGGGTACTCCTTGCAGTTTTAGTAGGTGGAGAACTGATGGGTGTTGTGGGAATGTTCGTATTCATACCACTTGTATCAGTTATTTATGCATACACAAGAAGCCTTATTATGAGAAAGCTTAAAAACAAGAATATAGATGTAGATAAAAAAGAGGTTCCAGAAGAGGTTATGCCTCTTATGAGTACTAGAAGAAGACTTTTCCAGCCTAAAAATAAGAATGTAACACCTGTTGATGAAGGTAAAAAGGATGTTGAAGATAAAACTGAGGCAGAAGCTGATAAAGAAGATATATCGGAAGAAACCGAAGAGGTAGTGAAGGAAAAGCAGGAAGAAAAGACTGCGAAGAAGAAAAAATAAGCATAGGATAAGAGGAGACCTACCATGTACAAGGATATAGCCGGATTGGTTTTATATAGAGAATTAGGCGAAGACTGTATATTATACAAGCTTGCAGATATATTCAAGGATTGGGATAATAAAAATGCAACTAAGGATGAGCTTGTAAGCAGAATATATCAGCAGATAAAGAGAATACTTGATGTGGCAACAAGCTATGGATTCAATAGGAATTTGTGGCAGGATTACCTTGCATTTTTACTTATCACAAATGAGAATTCATTTACACTTACCTGTGAGAAGGTTGGAGCAAGAGATGGCAGTGTAAATACTTTTGCGAAAAATGATTACCGTATATTCAAGAAGTTATTTGAATATGATTTTTCAGCTATAGAAAAAGACCTTTCCATTGATTGCTTTACAACTATAACCAATTATACATCTCTTCCCAAAAAAGAGCAGATGTACAATCAGAATGTCAGCGAAAAGGTTAGACGAATCAGTGATAGTATAAGTGAAGCAACGGATGTTGAGGAAATATTTACCATTATGACGGATTTTTACAAGCAGTATGGTGTGGGAATGTTTGGCCTCAACAAGGCATTTCGCATAAGACATGATGAGGGAAAGGAATTAGAATTTCTTCCTATCAACAACACAGACAAGGTAGTTCTTGATGATCTCATAGGATATGAGATTCAGAAGAAAAAGCTTATTGATAACACAGAAGCTTTTGTTCAGGGCAAAAAAGCTAACAATGTACTTCTTTTTGGTGATAGCGGTACCGGTAAGTCAACCAGTATCAAGGCTATTATTAATCAGTATTACGAACAGGGACTTAGAATGATAGAGATATATAAGCACCAGTTTAAGGATTTGTCTGCTGTTATATCTCATATAAAGAATAGAAATTACAAGTTTGTCATATATATGGATGATTTGTCTTTTGAGGAGTTTGAGATTGAGTATAAGTACTTGAAAGCGGTTATAGAAGGTGGTCTTGAGACCAAGCCTGACAATGTGCTTATATATGCAACCTCTAATCGAAGACATCTCATAAAAGAAACTTGGAATGACAGAAATGATATGGATGTGGAGCTTCATAAATCAGATACTATTCAGGAGAAGTTATCTCTCGTAAATAGATTTGGTGTTACAATAAGTTTCTCCCGTCCTTCTAAAAAGGAGTTTAACCATATTGTTGTGGAACTGGCAAAAAAATATCCTGAGGTTACTCTTACTGAGGAAGAATTATGTCAGGAAGCAAATAAATGGGAGATGTCTCACGGAGGAATATCTGGTAGAACAGCCCAACAATTTATTAACTATCTTGCTGGTAGAGCATAAAATAATCATCGGGCAAATGGTTGCTATTTGTCCGATGATTTGATATTATTGAGCTTAGTTATTATTGCAGACTTTGATAGGGAAGTGAGATTTTCTGCAGAGTTCAAAAGACCATCAAAGGAATTTTGCTCGTTTTGAGCCAGATATATGCTTCCCAAGTTAGCGTAGGTATTACTTATATCTGAACCTATAGATATGGCATATTCTAAAAATGGTTTTGCCAGGTTTATATTGTTATTTTCCATAAGTATCTCGCCGATTTTATTGAGTAGTCTGATTAACTCGGTATAGTTGTTATCGTAGGAAGATAAGGTGTCCAAGTTTGCTGGGCCATACATAAGTTTAAGATCGGTATTAGTGTATGAAGAAAGATTGATTATCTTCTTCTCAGAGAGCTTTTTTAAGGAGACAATTTGGGACGAACAGCCAAGAGTTTCAGCTTCAGCTAAAGGAAGTTCATCTGTAGGGATTACAATGTAATCAAGATTTGATATATCAGCTCTTCTTACGGAGTTTGCTTCGACTTCCTTAGCCCAGAAATTCTTTTTGTTTCTTTCGGTGGTTTTGTTATAGTTTGCAACGCCACGGGCTGTAAGGTAGCTTACATATAATAACAGCAGTATTAAAAAACCATTAATATATTTCATAACAATAATCCTTTCGGAGGTGGATAAAATGATTAATTTTAGTAACAAGAAAACACAAAGAAAAATCGCATCAGCCATTGCATTTTTACTTACAGCAGCTTTAGTTATAGGTCTTCTTTTAGGTTAGGATACCACGAAGCCGGACATTTTTCAAGAAAGGCGGCATAATTATGGAGCAGGGAACATTAAATGAACTTGTACTTACCCGTTCAGTTACCAAGCATATCAGAAAACACAATAAAAATCTGGTTTCAGGTACAGGTGTAGGTGATGATTATGCTGGCATTATAATGCAAGATGAGGTTATAATCTGGTCAGAAGGTTGGGGAAGAACTCCAGCGCTTTCTTGGTGTAAGGCTATGAATAACTTAGCTACTTCGGGAGGGAAACCTTTGGGGGTACGTTTGCAGCTTATGTTACCTGCGACTACAGAAGAAGCTATGGTTAAGAACTATATGAAAGAGTTCAACCAGTTTGCAGATGAAGAAAAGGTGCAGATTTTAGGTGGTAACACTCAGATTAGCGAGGCTTACTTAATCCCTACATTTACAGTTAGTGTTGTGGGAGTTGTAGGGGAGCAAGCTCAGATGCCAAAGAAGGCTAAAGAGGGCTATCAGATAGTTATGACCAAATATGCTGGGATTTTGGGCAGTGATATTTTAGTAAAGGAAAAAGAGGATGTATTGAATAGCCGATTATCTAAGGGATATATCCAAGGTGGATATTTCGGGGAGACAATGTACAGAGTTGATAAGGAAGCTAGTATCGCGGCTAAGCTTTCAGACAATGTATGTTATATGCATGATGTTTCCTATGGCGGAGTCTATGGTGCTTTGTGGCAGCTAGGTGTTAAGCTTGGAAAAGGTATGTGTATAAATCACTATGATATTCCTATCAGACAGGAAACCATAGAATTTTGTGAGATATTTGATATAAATCCATATATGTTGGAGGGTACAGGCTCCTTGCTTATAGTTGCAAAGGATGGCACGGAAGTGGTAAAATCCTTGCAGGAGGAAGGCGTTTTTGCCTGTATTATAGGCGCTATAACGGATACAAAAGATAGGTATGTGTCCCTTGGAGATAGTGTAGAAAA
Organism: Lachnospiraceae bacterium; assembly: GCA_017938485.1. GTDB lineage: Bacteria > Bacillota > Clostridia > Lachnospirales > Lachnospiraceae > Coprococcus_C. The sequence goes on along the minus strand of JAGBBM010000100.1, from coordinate 10,043 downwards.
AAGATTTTTAGCACCGGTAAAAGGTGATGAAATATACAAGATAGTTTCTGCATACTAATGTAGAATAATCAATTTTTTAGAAAAGAGGTATGAGTCAATGAACAACGACATTTTGAAACTCTTAGAGAATGACAGTAGACTTACTGTAAAAGATATAGCCAGCATGCTTGGCCTTCCTGAAGACGCAGTCGCCAGTGACATCAAAGCCATGGAGGATAGTAAGGTTATCTGTGGATACCACACTATGATTGACTGGGATAAGGTGGCTGAGGAAAAGGTTACAGCTCTTATTGAGGTTAAGGTTACACCACAGAGAGGACAGGGCTTTGATAAAATTGCAGAGAGAATTTATAACTACGAGGAAGTAAATGCAGTTTACCTTATGGCTGGTGCTTTTGATTTTACAGTAATCATTCAGGGAAAAACTCTTAGAGAGGTTTCAAGATTCGTGTCAGAAAAGCTTGCGGTTATGGAAACTGTTATCAGTACTTCAACTCATTTCGTACTTAAGAAGTACAAAGACCACGGCATCAAGTTTGATGTTGTAAAACAGGACGAAAGGTTGGCGATTATACCGTAATGAGAAATCCATTATCAAAAACAATAAGTGAGATTAAACCATCAGGAATTAGAAAATTCTTTGACATAGTAAGTGAGATGCCAAATGCTATATCTCTTGGCGTTGGTGAGCCAGATTTTGACACACCTTGGCATATTCGTGAGGAGGGTATCTATTCTCTTGAAAAGGGTAAGACCTTCTACACATCTAACTCAGGTCTTATTGAGCTTAGAGAAGAAATCTGTAAGTGGTATAAGAGAAAATACAATGTAGATTATGATTACAAGAAGGAAGCGCTTATCACTGTTGGTGGTAGTGAAGGTATAGACCTTGCCCTTCGTGCTATGCTTGACCCAGGAGATGAGGTTATTATCCCTGAGCCATGTTATGTATCATATCTTCCATGTGTTCAGCTTGCAGGAGGTGTACCTGTAACTATTCCTCTTAAAAACGAGAATCAGTTCAGACTTACACCACAGGAGTTACTTGATGCTATTACGGATAAGACAAAGATTCTTATCCTTGCTTTCCCAGGTAACCCAACAGGAGCAATTATGACTAAGGAAGACTTAGAGCCAATTGCCAAGATTTGTAAAGAAAAAGATATTATTGTTATATCTGACGAGATATATTCAGAGCTTACATACGGTGATGCAGGACATTTCACTATCGGTTCACTTCCAGATATGAAGGAGAGAACAATCATTATAAATGGTTTCTCCAAAGCATATGCTATGACTGGATGGAGACTTGGTTATGCTCTTGCACCACAGCTTATAGCTGAACAGATGACAAAGATTCATCAGTTCGCAATTATGTGTGCACCTACTACCAGCCAGTACGCTGCCATAAGCGCTATCAAGGAGGGTGATAAGGACATTGAACGTATGAAGGCTTCTTACGACCAGAGAAGACATTTCCTTATGAGAACCTTTGAGGAGATGGGCCTTCCTTGCTTTGAGCCACTTGGAGCGTTTTATATGTTCCCTTGCATCAAAGAGTTTGGTATGACTTCCGATGAGTTTGCCACAAGACTCCTTCAGGAGGAAGAGCTTGCTGTAGTTCCAGGAACGGCTTTTGGTGATTGCGGTGAGGGCTTTATTAGAATTTCATACGCATACTCAATTGATGAGCTTAAGGAAGCTATGAAGCGTTTGAATAACTTTATAAGTAGACTTAGAAATAATTAGTTTTGAAGAGGATATGGTTTATTATGCTTAATATAGTATTATATGAACCAGAGATGCCAGCAAATACAGGAAATATAGGGCGCACTTGTGTAGCAACAGGTGCGCGTCTTCATTTGATTGAGCCTCTGGGATTTCAGATTAACGATAAAATGTTAAAAAGAGCAGGCCTTGATTATTGGCCAAAGCTTGATGTTACCGTGTATGAGGATTTTGAGGATTTTCTTGCCAAAAATCCTGATGCTAAAATATACATGGCAACAACAAAGTCTAAGCAGAAATATACAGATGTAACTTATGAGAAGGACGCCTATATAATGTTTGGACCAGAGAGCAGAGGTATACCAGAGGAGATTCTTCTCGACAATAAGGAAACTTGCGTGAGAATTCCTATGATGCCTGGGGAGAGGTCCCTAAATCTTTCTAACTCTGTGGCTATTATGGTATATGAGGCCTTAAGGCAGCAGGACTTTCCTGGACTTGAAGAAGCAGGACAGCTACACAGATACGAATGGTAGCATTGTAAATAAGAATTTAATAGCGTATATCTGTATTAAGTGATATAATAATGGATATAAATCTATTGCTTTTGCAAGATGAAAGGGGGAGTTTATTATGTGGAGAAGATTGTTAAGCTTTTTTATGTGGTTACTCATTATCGCTGGATGGGCAGGATGTATAATTGCTGGTTATACCATGAGAGAAGACATGGGTAATTGGTGGATTTTGGCAACCTTGGTAGGCATACTAATAGTTATGCTGATTGCTTCATCTATGGGACTTATTCTTGAAAATGCAAAGAATCATGAGCGTACTGCAAAGAATACCAAGAGAATAAAGGAATTGGCAGAAATTGACAATGCTAATCTAACTGCTTTGGCAAACAATTTAGCAGCATGTGTACAGATTTTGAATTCTATGAATTCGCAGTCTGCAAATTCTACATACACAAATTCTATGTACACAAATCCGTATTCTTTAAGTCAAAATAGCAAAGCCTATGTTGCAGCGACAAGTCAACCAGAGACAGCACAGGCAACTGATAATGAAGATACAACTAGTGAGGATGCAGGTGTATAAACGTAATGCAAAGAGATAATGTTGTAGGGAATTATATTATTTTCTAGATGATTATTTTAAAAATGCATATGGACAAAAGATATACATAAGATAGCTGTGGATGCAGGACTTTTGTGCCCTAATAGGGGTGGAAGTATTGTATCCGCAGCTGTGTTTTTATGTAGTTAAATATAAGTATTAAAATATTGTGTGACGTATGCTTTTTTGGTATAATTTAGACTAGGTTACCCGTAGTTAATTACTAGTTTGAAAGGAGAGGTTACATGAAAAAAATTATGCGAAAATTATTTAGTTTCTTTGTGGTGTTTGCAATGGTTTTAACTGTAGTGGAAACCCCAAATCCTGTTACAAAAGCGGCGGATACACCTATAACAGAGGTGGATATTACGGTTACTATTCCATTAATTGGTGGAAGTGGTACAGTTGATTATGTGGCTGAGTACACTGAGTATACTGTCACAGCACGGTCAAAATGGAATGAGTTTAATCAGTACGAGGTAGATACTATTGAAACACTTAATGATTACGGCACTTACTTTGATGTTACACCTAAACCAGGATACACATTAACAGAAAACACTGAGGTTAAGATAAATGGAAGTACTGAAAACTGCCTTCCATTAGGCGGTGCTGAATCACCTGCTTCGATAATAGGGTTTACGTGTACTCCTGATACTCTTGGTACTATTGATACAGTTGATTTGACTGGCATGCCAGAGGGCAACATAGGAGATAGAGCCGAACCATACAGTGAGACAGGAACAGAATACGATGTAACTGGAAATTGGTATATGTATGATGGAACAGGCTATATACCTATAGATGATACCCATACTTTTGCTGATGGAAATATATATAAAATTGAATATATTGTTGAAACAAAAGATGGCTATGCTTTTAATGACTCTCTTATTTCCTATGTAAACGGTAAAGAATTTTATTGTAATCGTATAGATTATCTTAATTGTTCAATAGAATATTATGTAAGTTATGCCCCTTTCATAGATGAAGTGGTTATCCCTGAAGATAAGGTGCCAGTGGCTACTTTGGGGGAGACATTTTCAGATGTAGATATACCAATTTTGGAGACTGAACAATATGTAGTTTATGGCAGATGGATGGATGATAATGGCAATGTGGAAGGAACTTTCTCTGATGGATGTATTTACTATCTTACGCTGGATATCTTCCCTAAGGTAGGATATTCATTTCCACAAGATGCGTTTGTTGATGTATTTATAGGTGGTGAATCTTATGGTGGCTATCCAATTGACGTTACACACATAGATGTGCAATTAAAGTATTCCTTTGCAGAAATTATTGATAAGGTTACTTTATTTGAACTTCCTAAAGCTTCAGTAGGAGAGCCTATAGATAGTGGTGAATCTGATGCTTGGTTTGAGATATCAGTGCCACAGGATGCACCATACACTGCCATGGCTGCATGGGTTTTGGATGATGGTAATATGAATATTGCTACAGGTAAATTTGAGAATGGAAAAAGCTATACTCTTGCTGTGGAGGTGATGTCAAAGAACGGATATGAATTTGCTGAGAATGTAATTGTAAATGCATATGGTGTGGATGAACAACTTTATGGTATAGATGGACAGTTTATGCGATATGAAAAGACCTTTTCCTTCCACGAAGTTATAGACAAAGTAGAGATAATTAGTTCGGCTGATCCAGAGGTTGGAAAGGAGGTCTCCTCAGTTTCCTTTAAGGTTCCTGATGGAGCAAACTATTATATTGACCATGCCCAGTGGTATGATCGTACAACCCATGAACCTGTAACATCCTTTGAAGATGGACGAGGTTATATGGTGAGTATGCATATTGTACCTAAGGAGGGGTATGAATTTTCACAGTTTGCCGATGTTTATTATGATGGAGTTGATTGTTCACAAGATGCTGGGATTGAAAAAGCGTATATCAGCTTATCAGAGATATATTCTTTTGAAGATGTTTTGCCAGATATTAAGATTGACAATATACCTGTGATGAAAGTTGGAGAAAAAGCCAAAACGGATGTTAGTGTTCCGGCAGGTGCAAATTATACTGCTAAAGCAATCTGGATGGTTTACAATTTGAAAACTAGCTCTTATGATGAATTCTCAGGTGTTTTTGAAACTGGGAAAGTATATGCGGTTGATGTTTGGGTTGAGGCAAAAGACGGATTTACATTTGATGAAAAAACTGCTGTATATATCAATGGTAATTTAGAAGAAGATGAGGTTGCTAACGGGAAATACTATTTGTATCAAAAGGAATTTCAAGAGGGTATGAAGGTTATTGATAAAGTAGAGTTTACAGTAACCGAGCCTGTGGCAGGAAATCATTCTAGTATATCACCGACTATAACTGTTCCAGCCAATTCCAATTATAAGGTTGATACTTACAGTGTAGATTGGTTACAAGGTGACATCGACAGATACATCTATGTGCATGATTACTTTGTGGAAGGTATGGATTACGGTGTAAGATTTTGGATTATGGCGAACGATGGCTACGTTTTCTCAGAAGATATGGTCATTGTTGTAAATGGTACAGTCTTAGATGAGGAAGCGTACGAAATAGGGTCAAAAGACACCCTTATTGAATATTTCTTTAAAATGGCTTGTGTTCATACGTATTCCAGTGATGCAGACGGCACTTGCGACGCATGTGGATATGTGCGTTTTGATTCATCACCAGATACAGGAGATGGTTTTAACTTAGAACTAATGGTTATGCTTATGACCATATGTGGTGTTGCTATGGCACATATGTATTGCATTAAGAGGAAAGAGAACTAAATTACATGGAAAAAGTTGATTGGTTAGGTAAATCCTATTATTCTTTAAATGCATATTTCAAGCATACCTATGGACAGAAGGTATATAAGATTGCAGTGGATGCAGGACTTACCTGCCCCAATCGTGACGGTACCTTGGATACTCGTGGTTGCATATTTTGCAGTGCTGGTGGAAGTGGGGATTTCGCAGGAGAAATCCGCGAAGCTTTTTTTGACACAGAATGGGTAAAGAAACAAATAGAAAATGGCATAAATAAGTTTAACAAGTCAGTTGGAGATAAGTTTGTTATATATTTTCAGGCTTTCACCAATACCTACGGTGATGTGGAGTACCTTAGACGTATTTGGATAGAAGCCTTAGAATATGAAGGTGTGGTTGGAATATCCATAGCAACTAGACCAGATTGTCTGGGGGAGGAAGTTTTAGGACTCTTAAGAGAGCTTAAGGATAAGTATTCTGTATCTGGAAGAGAGAAATTCATCTGGGTAGAGCTTGGTCTCCAGACTATACATGAGAGAACATCAGATTATATACGAAGAGGATATCCTTTATCTATCTATGAAGAAGCAGTGTTAAAGCTTGGAAACGTTGGCATACCATATATCACTCACATAATATTTGGTCTTCCAGGGGAGACAAAGGAAGAGATGTTAGAAACTGTATTCTATGTAGAACAGGGAATATTTGACTACGACAAACATAGACAGATAAAACCTTTCGGAATGAAGCTACAGCTATTGCACGTGCTAAAGAATACAGACTTAGCACTTGACTACGAAGCAGGAAAGTTCAAGACTATGGAGATGGATGAATATATAGATTTGGTTATAGATGCACTCCAAAAAATTAATCCAAACATAGTTATTCACCGTGTGACGGGAGATGGACCAAAATCCATACTAATATCACCAACATGGTCTGGTAACAAAAAAATGGTTTTAAATACTCTTCACAAGCGTATGGCGGAAAGAGAGGCCAAGCAGGGAGACTACTCCATAATGCTTTGGTAAAGGTAGGGGGACTTATGTGATTTAACTAATCCCCGTCCATATCCTAGGTGTTTTCTATCTGTTTTTCTTTTTGACAATTAGGATTCTTAGTGTATCTTAGGCTTAAAAGCTTTCGATAAATCGCGCCACGGACATACTGTCTGAGCATGTCTTGGGGAATATATATGGATTTTTTTCGCAACTCTACGCTTGTGCAAATATCTAAGATTTTAAATTTGCGATGTTTGATTAGCACTGCTGTCGTGAAACTCGTTGCACTATGTGCAACTCAGACATCACTCTCGCAGTGCCTTCATCGCAAATTATAAAATCTTGATATTTGGTACAAGCTAATTGTCTTCAAAAATCCATATATATTCCCCGAGACATGTGAGTTTATGGAAGTGGCGCGTAATCAAAAATCGAAAGCTTAAGCCTTAGATACACTTGAAGCCGTGAAGTTGCAAAAAGAAAAACAGATAGAAAACACCTAGGATGTGGACGGGGATAGTTAAACTACATAAGTCCTCCTAAAATTATGCTTAGAATTACTCCGGATATGGTGCATATGAGTGTGGCGGGCAAGGTCCATCTGGTTTTTGTTACTCCTATGGCGAGAAAGTAGACTGACATTGTGTAGAAAATGGTTTCCGTGCTACTCATCATAATGGAAACAGTATTGCCTAAGTAGGAGTCTGGGCCGAAGGTTCTAAATACATCCAGAGTCATACCTGTTGCAGCGGAGGAGGAAAACATTCTTACAATTGCCACAGGAAGAAGCTCGCTTGGTATATTGAAAAAGTTTGTAATAGGTGTGAAAATACCGCACATTAATTCTAGGAAACCAGAACTCCTAAAAATGCCTACTGCAACAAGTAGTCCAACTAGGGTAGGTGCGATATCAATTACAATCTTAAAACCATCACGTACACCCTCCAAAAAAACGTCGTAAACGGACACTTTTTTGCATACACCATATAAAACAATATAGCCAATAACTACAGGTATGGCATACTTTGATAAAATGAGAAGAACAGACATCGCAAGATTTCCTTGAAAATATTACAAAAATAATATAGTATATACATATGAGATTTTCGTAAAAAATATGAAGATGTAAAGGGGAAAAAATATGAGATTAGTTACGCGTTCAGACTTCGACGGATTAGCTTGTGGCGCCCTTCTTAAGGAAGCGGGAATTATTGATTGTTGGACTTTTGCTCATCCAAAGGATTTACAGGATGGACTTGTTCCTGTTACAGAGAATGATTGTCTTGCAAATGTACCTTTTGTAGAGGGTTGTGGTCTTTGGTTTGACCACCATTCAAGCGAGCATGAAAGACTAGAGCTTGAAGGAAAGTATAAGGGCGAAAGTAGAATTACACCATCATGTGCTAGAATTATTTATGAATATTATGGTGGTAAGGAGAGATTTCCACAGTTTGATGAGATGATGGAAGCTGTAGATAAGGTGGATTCAGGTAACCTTACTGTTGACGAGATTCTTAATCCAACAGGCTGGATACTTATAGGATTTTTGATGGATCCACGAACAGGTCTTGGAAGATGGAGAAACTTTACAATTCCTAACTACAAGCTTATGGAGCAGCTTATTGATGCATGTAGAACAATGACTACAGAGGAGATACTTGCTCTTCCAGATGTTCAGGAGCGAATTGAGGTATACAATGAGCAGACTGAAAAGTTCAAAGAGATGGTTAAGACCTATACTCGTGTAGAGAAGGATGTTATAATCACTGACTTAAGAGGAGTTGACCCTATCTATACAGGCAATAGATTTATGATTTACAGCTTATATCCAGAGCAGAACATTTCTGTGTGGATTGTAAATGGTAAGGGTGGTGTAGGATGTTCAGCAGCAGTTGGATATAGTATCATCAACAAGACTTCAAATGTAGATGTTGGAAGTCTTATGCTTAAGTATGGTGGTGGTGGTCACAAGAAGGTTGGTACTTGTCAGTTTAGTGACGACAATATGGACGAGATGCTTCCAAAGCTTATCGATGAGATAGTAAACTATCAGGCATAATTACATATATTTTTTTAATAAGGGTTTTTGCATTTTTTGAGATTATGAACTTTGAGGTTCTGGTTAAAAGATAGCAATAACCCTTATTTTATGCGGTTTAAGCAAGAAAAAAGGTTATTAATAAATTTCAAATTTGCGACATTTGGTTTCCAATTTGGAGCTTTACAAGTAAAAAAAGAGTGTGCTATAGTCAGTGCAGAAAGAAAAAAGGAGGCGAGAGTGCATAGGATATATTTTAATATTAGTTGTATTGTCGGTGGCAGTATATTACGACAGTAGAAGCTTTAAGATACCTAATTGGCTTAGCTATACTAGCTGGGGAATAGGTGTTATATACAGCTTTGTTGCGGCAGGTTTAAAAGGTTTATTTTTTAGCTTGGTATGGATTTTTATACCTATAGCTATCTTATTTCTATTATTCTGCTTTGGTTATTTAGGGGCAGGAGATATCAAGTTATATTCATTTATTGGATCAATTATTTTTTCAGGTGTTATAAAAGTTATTATTATATCCATGAGTTTATGTGGAATATATGCTCTTTTTCTGATTGTAAGAAAGTTAGTCTCAGGAAAATTGAGGAATGGATTTACAACAACACATTTTTCGGTGTTTATACTAGCGGGAACAGCTATATATATTGGTGGTGTATTATATGGGATTTAATCTGGGTGTCTATGACAAAGACAGAGCCTATGTTGTAGGTTTGGTAGACTACATTAATAAGCAAAAAAATGTTCATATAAGAGCGAAAGCTTATACTAGTTGGGAACATCTTAACTCATCCTTAATTAAAGAACAAATAGATGTATTACTAGTAGATGAAAAGATGGACATAGATGATGTAAGAGTGCCGATGGCTTATATATGCGATGATAAAGATATGTGTAAAAAAGAGTGCTACATATACAAATATCAGAATCTTCAATGTATAACCAAGCAGATTGAGGAATATGTAAAGGGAAAGATAAAAAAGGACTACAAGGCATGTGATGTTTACGCAGTTTTTTCTCCTTTAGGCAGAAGTGGAAAAACACGATTTGCGAAGGGATTAACCTATCATTATGGTGATGGTATATATTTTGGATTAGAGGAGTATCCTCCTATGGGTATGGAAGTATATAAACAGGAGTTTTCCTATTATCTTTCTCAGATGAATTCGAGGCTTGTAGAAGACATAACAAATATGGAAGTTGATCAAAGGGGTTGTAGGTATGTGCAGTTAGTTGAATATTTCAAAGATGCAGAGTGCATTGGGAAAACACAGATTGAGTGGTTGCTTAATTACCTTAGAGATAGTTTGAAATTCAAGATAATTACATTTGATATAGGTGGTGCTGTGCTGTCGGATTTAGAGATACTTGACTTGTTTGATGTGATATATG
>JAGBBM010000099.1 GCA_017938485.1 Lachnospiraceae bacterium | reverse complement strand
CTCGATAATACAAATAATTGTGAATATTGGGAACATATATTTTAAGTAGGTTGACTCTGGAAAAATAAGGCTTAATATACCTGTTATTAGACACAGAGCACATAATAGATACATAGTTATAATTAAAATTAATTCCCATAATTTAAAGGTCTGATTTCGAAATTTCATAGCTATCCTCACTTGGTATGCAAAATACTTACTTTTTTTAGTGTAACCTTGTAATATTATAATATAAATTAACTTATATTTCTACAATAACAAATTTAATCAGTTGGAAATAGCATCAATAAGTGATATAATTAAATGGATTTTAGCGTGATATGGAGGCATATATGGGATATAGTACTGTAATATTTGATTTAGATGGAACACTCCTTGATACTCTTGAGGATTTGACAGATAGTGTTAATTATGCTTTAAGCAATATGGGATATCCAGTTAGAAGTATAGATGAAATAAGAATCTTTGTTGGCAATGGTATTCAAAAACTTATGGAGAGAGCTGTGCCACAAGGTACATTATCTAGTGATATTGAAAGAGCCCTCGAATATTTTAAAGAGTATTATGCTAAGCATAATCAAGATAAAACAAAACCCTATGATGGTGTTATAGAACTTATGGCAAGACTTAAGTCAAAGGGGATTAAGATAGCTATAGTTTCCAATAAAATTCACAGTGGGGTTATTGCTCTTAGGGATGAGTTTTTTAAGGATGTTGACGTTGCTATAGGCGATATGCCTGAACTTAAAAGAAAGCCTGCACCGGATTCCTGCTTTTTAGCCTTGGAGAGATTAGGAAGTACAGTAGAAGAATCTGTTTATGTGGGAGATTCGGATGTGGATTTAGATACTGCAAGAAATGCGGGCTTGGATTGTATATCAGTTTTGTGGGGATTTAGAGATAAAGATTTTCTTGTTGAAAAGGGTGCTACTGTTTTTGCAGAGACACCAGAAGATATTGAAAGGCAGGTGCTTTTATAATGCATAATTTGACTATGCTTATGGACTATTATGAGCTTACTATGTCAAATGGATATTTTGTAAAAGGATATAAGGACAAGGTGGTTGTCTTTGATATGTTTTACAGAAGAAATCCAGATAATGGTGGTTTTGTTGTTGCTGCCGGGTTAGAGCAACTTATAGATTATATAAAGGATATGCATTTTAATGAGGATGATATAGCATATCTAAGAAGTAAAGGTCAGTTCTCAGAGGAGTTTTTAGAATACCTTGCCAATTTTAAGTTTACTGGAACTATAGAGGCTGTGCCAGAGGGAACTATATGTTATCCAAATACACCTATGGTTACTGTTACTGCTCCAGTTATAGAGGCTCAGCTTATAGAAACTATGTTGCTTCTTACAATTAATTTCCAGTCTCTTATTGCAACAAAAGCATCACGTATTTGTAGAGCTGCAGGGGATGCTGGCTCTGTAGTTATGGAGTTTGGAGCTAGACGTGCCCATGGACCAGACGCAGCTATTTATGGTGCAAGAGCGGCTTATATTGGTGGTGCAAGTTCTACAGCTACAGTTATAGCTGATGAGGAGTATGGTATACCAGCAGTTGGAACTATGGCTCATAGCTGGATACAGTTTTTTGATTCAGAATATGAAGCATTTAAGGCGTATGCAGAGGTATATCCGGATAGTTGTACACTTCTTATCGATACCTATGACATATTAAAGAGTGGAGCTGTAAATGCAATAAAAGTGGCTAAAGAGGTCCTTGAACCTATGGGAAAACGTCTTAAGGGTGTTAGAATCGATAGTGGAGACCTTGCATATTTTTCAAAGAAGCTTCGCAAGATGTTTGATGCAGAAGGTATGGAGGATTGTAAGATAGTTGTATCCAATAGTATAGATGAGTTTCTTATTAAGTCTCTTCAAAAGCAGGGGGCGAAGATTGATTCATATGGTGTTGGTGAGCGTATGATTACTTCCAAGTCTGATCCAGTATTTGGTGGAGTATATAAACTTGTTGCTGTTTTGGATGAAGATGGCAAATTTGTACCAAAGATTAAGATATCTGAGAATATAGAAAAGATTACTAATCCGGGCAAAAAGAAGCTATGGAGAGTATTTAGTAAGGAGACAGGCTATGGATTGGCTGACTTGCTCACCTTTTACGATGAGGAAGTTGATATGTCCAAGCCATACCCATATGTAGATCCTGTAAAACCATGGAAAAAGATGTATTTTTCTGATGTAGAGGTAAAGGAAATGCAGATTCCTATTTTTAAGGATGGTGAGTTGGTATATGAAAAACCAACTTTGGATGAGATAAAGGCTTATGTTTCCCACCAGCTTAAAAATCAGGTATGGGAGGAAGAACAAAGATACGAAAACCCACATACTCACTATGTGGATTTATCAAAGGAATTATACAAAGTCAAAGCAGGAATGCTTGAGAAGGAGTATTAAGTCTAATGAGAAAATTTGACACTAGAATACAGGATTTAAAATACAGAGTGTTAAGAGAAACAGCCAGAATGGCTTGGAATGGAACCTTGCTTGAAGGGATTTTGGAGATTCCTGATATTATTGTTCCAGGTAAAAAGCCAACTATGAGATGTTGCATATATAAGGAGAAAGCTATTGTATCAGAACGAGTAAAGCTTGCTATGGGTGGTGACAAGTCCAATGACAATGTTATAGAGGTTATAGAGATAGCTTGTGATGAGTGTCCTGTTGGAGGATATGAGGTAACTCGTACATGTAGAGGATGCTTGGCTCATAGATGTGCAGATGCCTGCAAATTTGGTGCTATAACTATTGATGAACATCAAAAGGCTCATATTGATAAGAGCAAATGTAAAGAATGTGGAGCTTGCGCAAAGGTATGTCCATACAGTGCAATTATGGATTATAAAAGACCATGTCAACAGGCCTGCAAAATTGGCGCCATTACTATGAATGAGGACTATTCAGCAAAGATTGACAATGATAAGTGTATATCTTGCGGAGCTTGCGTATATCAGTGCCCATTTGGTGCTATAAATGATAAGTCATTTATACTTGATGCCATAGATATGATAAAGGATAGCAATGGTGGTACAGCATACAAGACCTATGCTGCAATTGCGCCAGCCATTGCCAGTCAGTTTAATTATGCTAAGTTAGGCCAGGTGATTACAGGACTCAAAGAACTTGGTTTTGATGAGGTGGTTGAAGTAGCACTTGGTGCAGATATGGTTACTTGGAAGGAAACAGAGGAGTTGAAGGAAAAGGGCATACTTACAAGCTCTTGTTGCCCTGCCTTTGTAGATTATGTTACAAAGAATTTCCCAGACATGTTGCCTTATGTTTCATCTACACTTTCACCTATGGCAATGATAGGTAAGTACATCAAAGAAAAGGATCCAACAGCTAAGGTTATATTTATTGGACCATGTACAGCTAAAAAGATGGAGCTTAAGAAGGATACAGTTGCACCTTATGTTGATTGTGTTCTCACCTTTGAGGAATTACAAGCACTATATGATAGTAAGGATATAGATATAACATCCCTTCCAGAGACAAATTTGGATAGTTCATCTTATTTTGGTAGGATATTTGCACGCTCGGGAGGTCTTGCAGAAGCTGTTAAGCAGGGTGTCGCAGAGCAGGGAGCTAATGAGGGATTTGAGCTTAAGCCAGTTGTATGCGATGGCATAGAAGCTTGCAAGATAGCACTTCTTAAACTTAGAAAGAATATGCTGGAAGGTAACTTTATGGAAGGAATGGCCTGCCAGGGTGGATGTATAAGTGGTAATGGTAACCTTACCCATATGGCTAAGAGTCGTATGGATGTAGAAAATTACGGTAAGAAGTCAACAATTGACACTATAGAAAAGGCAATAGAAGGTGCATAATTAAGTAGATTGGAGGGGTTTTATGAGTAGTCCAGAGGGTATAACCTACGAGCAGTTTAAACTTAATTTTAAGATAGAAGATTATGTATATGTAAATAATCAAGAGCTAGAAATGTTTAACTATGAATTTCTGGGTAATAAGGCTATATGTGATGTAGGAACTGTTGATGGGAATAGAGTTCTGACTTATACCATACCAGCCACCTTACCTATAGGCCAGTTTATAATGAAACAATTATACAAGGGAGAGTTTCTTACTATACTGGCTAATATTTTAAAGCAACTCATATATTTTGAGGATAATGATATGCCTCTTAAGAAGGTATTGCTTAACCCTAAATATATGTACATAGAGCTTTACAATCTTGATGTTCAGCTTATATATATGCCTCTTGAAAAGAATTTTGCTGATTGCAATATCTGTGAGTTTATACAAAACTTTATAAAGAAACTTAGATTTGCTGATATGCAGTGTGTGACTTGCGTGGAGCAACTGTTGTCATACTTGGATAGCAGACTTATGTTTTCTTTGAAGGATTTTTATAATTTTATTCTTGCTATGGAGCATGAACATATGCTAGAAGATGATACAGCTGATAGCGATGGTGAAACAACAGTACTTAATATGGTTCAATACAATAACATTGTTCCATATCTGGTTCGTGTTCGTACAAATGAGCTTATTCCAATTGATAAAACACCTTTTGAAGTTGGTAAATCCCCGGATAACAACTATCAGATAGCTGATAACAAGAAGATTAGTCGTAAGCACTGTACATTAAAAATCAGAAATGGAGAGTGTTACATAAAAGATAATGACTCTACCAATCGTACTTACGTAAATGGTAAAGTTATCCAACCAGGCTTTGATGTTATGCTAAAAAATGATGACTACATCCGAATGGCCAACGAAGAATTCAAATACTGGGTAAGATAAGTAAGGACTGAAATATATATTTCAGTCCTTACATTAGGATTTTATTTTAGGTAGTTTCGCATAGTTTTTAGTGCGTTTTTTTCTAGGCGGCTTACTTGAGCTTGAGAAATGGAGATTTCCTCGGCCACTTCAGTTTGGGTTTTGCCTTCGAAAAAACGTAGTTTTATTATATTAAATTCACGTTCGTCTAGCTTTTTCATAGCTTCTTTAAGGGAAATGTTTTCTACCCAGTTTTCTTCTTTGTTTTTCTTGTCACTTACTTGGTCCATAAGGTAGAGAACATCCTGACCTTCCTGATAAACGGGCTCGTAAAGAGACATAGGTGTTGCAATAGCATCCATTGCATTTACAATATCTTCCTTTGGAATATCAATTTCTTTTGAGATTTCTTCTACAGTTGGTTCCCTATCTAATTTTTTTGTTAATATATCTCTTGTATAAATAGCTTTGTAAGCAATGTCTCTTAAGGAGCGGGAGACACGGATTGCATTGTTATCACGCATATAACGCCTGCACTCACCGATGATCATAGGAACAGCATAAGTAGAAAACTTTACATTTAAGCTGCGGTCAAAGTTATCAAGGGCTTTAATAAGACCAATACAGCCAACTTGAAATAAATCATCAGCAGATTCAGGATTAGTGCCGGAAAACCTTTGAATTACACTTAACACAAGTCTTAAGTTACCTTGGATAAATTCATCTCTTGCCCCTAAGTCCCCTTTATCTATACGTTCAAATAAAGCTTCCTTTTCTTTGTCACTTAGTAAAGGAAGCTTAGATGTGTTAACCCCACAAATCATAACCTTAGTAGGTGCCATAAAAAGTTCCTCCTTAAGTATATCACTATACTGTTAAGGATTTACAATTGAGGGTTATTCTATTCAATTAAATAGGTGGGAGATTATGGATTAATCATCCTCATTTGGTGTGTTTTTTACAAAATTAATTATAAAGGGAACACTGATTAATCCAGTTAAAATATCTGCGATAGGCTGAGATATCTGGATTCCTGTGAGCCCTAAAAAATGTGTTGATATAAATAATGTTGGTATAAGTAAAAGTCCGTTTCTAAGCAATGATAAAAAAGTTGATATTTTAACGTTTCTTATACTCTGATATAGCATATTGACAGGGACGGAGAGGGATAAAAATATAACCCCACCGCAGGCACACCTTAAAGCAAATGTACCAATATCTACAACAGCATCACTTTTCTGAAAAATATATATAATGTCTTTTGCAAAGATGAAACCAGGAATGGCTAGGGTGGATATAAATAAAAATCCTATAGCCATAGTGAAAAGGAGTCCGGATTTTACTCTTCTTATTTTACCTGCCTGGTAATTGAAGGATGCAACTGGCTGGAAGCCTTGTCCGATTCCTAGGCCTACACACATAACAAAAGAAGAAAAACGATTAACCACACTCATAGCTGCAATGGCTGCATCACCATATGGTTTGGTTAAGTTATTCAGTATACCTGTTGAAAGTGAGGCAAGACCTTGTCTTACTAGTGCAGGGAATCCCACTTTCATAATCAAAAAATATTCAGATATTTTCTTGCTGATAAATTTTACGCTTATAGTAGCCTGAGCCATTTTAAAGTGAAAGAAAAGAAGTATAGTAAAGCTTATAACCTGTGATATAGCTGTTGCCATACCGGCTCCAAAAACTCCAAGATTAATATGAACTATAAATATATAATCTAAGAAAACATTTAATAGACCACCAGTAACAAGTCCAATCATAGCGTAAAATGATTTTCCCTCGTAACGAAGATTATTGTTCAATACGAAGGAGGATACCATAAATGGGCAGGCAAGAAGAACCCATAGACCATAATCTTTAGCATAAGGTAAAATGGTATTAGTGCTACCTAGTAAGTGCATTAAAGGTGTCATAAATATAAGTCCTCCAACCATAAGAGTGGAACCAAGAAAAATTCCACTAAAAAAAGCTGAAGAAACATATCTGGATGCTTCTTCAGTATCTTTATTGGCCAGTGACTTAGAAACCAGCGTACCTGAACCCTGGCCAAGCATAAAGGCTATTGCCTGTATAATTGCCTGAAGGGTAAATAGTATACCAGTGGCTGCCTGTTGACTTTCTCCTAAGGTTCCTACAAAATAAGTATCTGCCATATTATATATGTTGGTTATAAGCATAGATATAGTTGTAGGAATACCAAGACTTATAATAAGTTTTGATACAGGAGTTTTGGTCATTTTGTTGTAATGCTCATCTGCTGTCATCATAATTTACTTACTGTTTTGGGAATCCCTCGAATTCATCTTCTGCAGGAAGATTATCGAAGAGAATTTGCCCAATGTTTAAATCAACGTTGTCAAGATTTTTTAATAATTCTACTTCTGAATTGTGAGGAAGTACTTCTTCCTTTAATTTTTCTACTTCTTCGGTGGTAAGACCTGACATGAGAACTACCTCCTCAACGTCAATCTTACCTTTTAACATCTTGGTTGCAAGCTCATATTGAGCCTTTTTAGTATTATTCATAAGTACACCTCTTATTCTTCAATTAAGTTTATGAATTTTTCGTTTATAGAGATAACTTCCATAATAGCTTCTTTTCCTGGAGCTCCGATGGTATTACGTTTGCTTACACATTCCTCAAGGCTTATTGCCTGGTAGATATCTTCCTCAAATACAGGGCTTATTGCCTTATATTCTTCGAGAGACATATCAAGAAGAGATATATTCTTATCCAAACAGTAAAGCACAAGCTGTCCTACAATACCATGAGCATCTCTAAATGGAACACCATGATTAACAAGGTAATCTGCTGCGTCAGTGGCATTGGTAAAGCCATTCATAGCACTCTTTTCCATGACAGGCTTATTGAGCTTCATAGTAGATATCATACCCGTAAATAAGGCAAGACATCCCTTTACAGTATCAATCGCGTCAAAGGTAAGCTCCTTATCTTCCTGCATATCTTTATTATATGCGAGAGGAATACCCTTCATAGTTGTGAGGATAGAAGTAAGAGCGGCATAAACACGACCAGTCTTACCACGTACTAACTCAGCTATATCAGGATTTTTCTTCTGTGGCATAATGGAGCTTCCGGTACTATATGCATCATCAAGCTCGATAAACTGATACTCATTTGAGTTCCAGATGATTATCTCCTCGGAAAATCTTGATAAATGCATCATAATAGTTGAAAATGCAGAAAGCATTTCGATAACATAATCTCTATCTGATACAGAATCCATACTATTAAGTGTAGGACCATTAAAATCAAGAAGAGAAGCAGTAAGATTACGGTCAAGTGGGTAAGTGGTACCAGCTAGGGCACCAGCACCTAAAGGACAGTAATTCATTCTGTCATATATATCTGAGAGTCTGCTATAGTCACGTTTAAACATTTCTACATAAGCTCCTACATGATGAGCAAATGTAACAGGCTGAGCTTTCTGAAGATGTGTAAAACCTGGCATATAGGTATCTACATTGTCCTTCATAAGCTGGTGTAAAACCTTGATGAGATTTACAACAAGGGTTCTTACTTCAAGAAGTTCATCTCTTGTATAAAGTTTCATATCAAGGGCAACCTGGTCATTTCTTGAACGACCTGTGTGAAGCTTTTTACCTACATCACCAATTCTATCTATGAGGTTAGCCTCAACAAAACTGTGGATATCCTCGTATGTATCGGTTATTTCTAAAGCTCCTGACTCAACATCTGAAAGGATACCATTTAAACCATCAATAATTTGGTCTCTTTCTTCATCTGTAAGTATGCCTGATGCTGCAAGCATAGTAACGTGAGCTATACTTCCACGAATATCCTGCTTATAAAACTTCTGATCGAAGGAGATAGAAGCATTGAAATTGTAAACTAATTTATCTGTTTCTTTGGTAAAACGACCGCCCCAGAGCTGTGCCATATTATGTACCTCACATTTCTTTATTTTAGTAGTAATTATTCTAAACAAACATTTTACAACAGATTTGTTGTAGCTTCAAGGAAAAATAATAAAATGGTTGATAATAAAAGATTCATCTATTAAAATAAAAGATAGTTTATTAGAGAATATAATGATATAGGGAGGAATACTATGTTAGAATATATGACATTTCTTACAGCAATGACAGGGGATAGTAGCAAACCATTACTTGTTGCAGTATGTCTTATTGTGTCAATAGTACTTATGGTTGTGCTATTTATGACCGGAAAATCAGCAAATTCAAAGGATGATGAAACTGATAAGGATGACCAAGAGGAGTAATTAAATGAATAATAAAGGAAAAGTATATGTGATTGTGCCCATATTGGTGGTGGCAGCAATTTTGATTGCCTACTTTTTTGGTTGGAAGATTGGTGCACATCTAAATAAGGACAGAACAGCTTACAACATAACAGAACTTGCCATACTTATTGGAGAGGATATTGATAATGGTAAGGACAGTGGAACATTTTATGTTACGGGCATAACAACCAAGGAGCTGGTTTCTATAAATGATTATGTGTGTAGCACCAATGGAGTGGTGGAGCAGTATTCTATTTATGAAAAAAGTTATGGTGGCATGAAGGTGTCTTTCAGATATGATATATCTGACAATTACTATGTTATACAAAAGTATAAAAATGGAACTGAAATTCCCAATGACAGACCTGAGGCCTATAAATTATACGATAAAACTGTAGAAATAATTAATACCATTATAACTCCAGGTATGACAGACTATGAAAAGGAGCTTGCTATCCACGATTACATAGTGAAAAATTGTCAGTATGGTTATGTGGATTACTCCCAGGAGTATGCATACCGAGCTTATGGTGTTCTTGTTCAGGGTAAAGCTGTTTGTAATGGATATGCGGAGGCGATGTCTCTGCTCCTTAGTTGTGTAGATGTTGAAAATTATATTATGGTAGGAGAGGCATATTCTGAAAATGGATGGGAGCTTCATGCATGGAACGCAGTTTGCCTTGATGGTGAGTGGTATCAGGTGGATGCAACCTGGAATGACCCATTGCCGGATAGAGGATTTTATGCAGGACATACATATTTTAATGTGACAGACGACATAATGGATGATACTCATAAGTGGGATGAAGAAGTATATGATGACTGCAACAATATGTCTTACAATTATTATGAATATAATGACCTCATAACCAATGAAGCAGGACTTTTGTCTGTAGTTTCCCAAGTCGCATCAAGAAATATAGCTGGTACAGTGGAAGCGGTGGTTACCGATTATAATGAAAAAGATTTTGACTGGCAGTTTGTCTTTGGTATTCCAGGTATTAATTCCTTTGAATACACAGTGGATTCCTACGGAAACGACCATATGGTTACCATATATTTAAATCAATCACATTAGGTGGACAGGATGAAAAATTACGAAATTGAAGATATAAAGAGTTTTATGAATGAGCTTCTCGTAAATGAAAAGTATGATAGTTTTTATCTTTATGAGATAAGACTCAAGACCTCTCTTGATTATTATATTAGTGGAAAAATCAATAAGGAGTTCTATGACACAGAGGAAGAAATAGAAGAATTATATGACTATGTAAGCTGGGGTGAAATAAAGCATACAGTGTTCGAACTTATCAAAGGAAATAGACTTCCTATTAGCTTCAAGGTTATTTTGATGTTCAACCGAGAAAATATAGAACGTATTATTGAAATGAACAATCTTCCTATTAGACCAGAGGATGTAAGTAATTTATCTATGAACATATATTACGAAGATGAAAAGCTTCTTGTGACAACTGGAAGTTCTCTGAAGATATTTACATTAGATAAGACTCTGGAACATCTGTGGGATGATACAGTAGGAAAATATTATATATGATTAATTAGCACTCTCGAACCGAGAGTGCTAATTTTTGCTTGACAATGATAATGGCTAGTATTATTATACTTAACATAGAACAATTGATATTCTTTTATGTTAGCTTTAGGAGGTAGATTTTAAGATGGAAAAACAGGGAAGCTTATCAATTAATAGTGAAAACATATTTCCTATAATCAAGAAGTGGTTATATTCAGACCACGACATTTTTATTAGAGAGCTAATTTCTAACGGCTGTGATGCTATCACAAAGTTAAAGAAGCTTGCTCTTATGGGAGATTTTGAGGAGAACGAGGGAGAAGAATATAAGATAGAGGTATATGCCTCAGCAAAGGATAAGACTCTTACATTTGTAGATAACGGTATAGGTATGACGGCTGAAGAAGTGGACAAGTATATTAATCAGATTGCCTTTTCCGGTGCTACAGATTTTATTAACAAATATAAGGATAAGACCAATGATGACCAGATTATTGGACATTTCGGATTAGGATTTTATTCTGCATTCATGGTAGCTGATAAGGTTACTATTGAAACCTGCTCTTACCAGAAGGGTGCAAAGCCAGTATTTTGGGAATGTGATGGTGGAACAGAGTTTACTATGTCTGATAGTGATGACGATGTTAGGGGAACTGCTATTACATTGTATCTTAACGAAGATTGCTTTGAATTTGCTAATGAGTACAGAGTTAAAGAAGTAATCCAGAAGTACTGTGCATTTATGCCTTACAATATCTATTTTATCAATGAGGATAAGATGGAGGAAGAAGCACAGGCTAAAAAGGAAGACAATGTTATTGAGGTTGACCCAGATGATGAATTAGTGGGTGACGTTAAATCAGAGGATAAGGATGGGGCTAAAGACACTTCTGAAGAAAAGAAGGATGCTCCAAAGCCACTTAACGACACCAACCCTCTTTGGATGAAGAACCCTAAGGATTGTACGGAAGAAGAGTATATTGACTTCTATCAGAAGGTGTTCCTTGATTTCAAGAAGCCACTTTTCTGGATTCACCTTAATATGGACTATCCATTTAATTTAAAGGGTATTCTTTACTTCCCTAAGATTAATACTCAGTATGACCAGCTTGAGGGAACTATTAAGTTATATAACAGTCAGGTGTTTATTGCTGACAATATCAAGGAAGTTATTCCTGAGTTCCTTTTACTCCTTAAGGGTGTAATTGACTGTCCGGACCTTCCGCTTAATGTATCAAGAAGTGCTCTTCAGAATGATGGATTTGTTAAGAAGATATCAGACTACATTACAAAGAAGGTGGCTGATAAGCTTTCAGGAATGTGCAAGACTGACAAGGAAAATTATGAGAAATACTGGGACGATATCAGTCCATTTATCAAGTTTGGTTGCTTAAGAGATGATAAGTTCTGTGAGAAGATGACAGACTATATGCTCTTTAAGAACCTTGAGGGCAAGTATCTTACTCTTCCAGAGTACCTTGAGGCAGGTAAGGAAAAGTATGAGAACAAGGTGTTCTATGTATCAGACGAGCAGGCTCAGTCACAGTATATAAATATGTTCAAGGAAGAGGGCATGGATGCAGTGTACCTTGTACACAACATTGATAATCCATACATCACTCACCTTGAGGGAAAGAATGAGAATGTTAAGTTTCTTCGTATAGATGCTGACCTTTCAGATAACTTTGTAGGGGAGGCACTTTCTGAGGAGGTTATTAAGGAGTATACAGATAAGCTTTCTGAGAAGTTTAAGAAGGCAACTGGTAATGATAAGTTAGTTCTCAAGGTGGAGAATCTAAAGAATGAAGCTATATCATCTATGCTTACTCTCTCAGAGGAGCAAAGACGTATGATAGAGATGATGAAGGCCTATAGCATGGGCGGTCCTATGGATATGTCTATGTTTGGTGGTGAGGGTGAAACCTTAGTCCTTAATGCGTCAAACAAGCTTGTTAAGTATATCCTTGAGAATCCAGAGGGAGAGCATGCAGATAAGATATGTTGTCAGCTCTATGATTTAGCTGTAATTGCTAACAAGCCACTTAGCCCAGAGGCGATGACTGCATTTGTGGCAAGAAGCAATGAGATACTTGGACTTCTTATCTAAAACTTTTGGATAATGTAGAATGGAGGATAATAGTATATGTCAATGGATGAAAGAATAGAGTTACAAACTATGGGTAGGGAAATTACTGAAGAAGAACAAAAAGAGCTTAAAAAGGACGCTTTAGGAAAGTCACTTACTGGTTTAATTGTAGTTTTGGTTGTGGCAGTTGTGCTTAGTATATTGGCTTTTGTTATACCTGAAATGGTAGATTCTATTAGTGAGTCAGACTATCACCTTCACTTACGTGGTAAATCTATAAGAAAAATAATGATATTCTTAGCAGCTCTTGCGGCTGGTATTGCTCTTTACATGGTGAGTACTCTTAAAACTGCTTTTGAAGCCTTACCACAGATAAAGAAGTCTAAGGTAATAGAGGTTAATGTCATTGATATAAAAGAAAAGCAGAATGTGGCATATAAAAATTATGGTGTGGTAACAGTATATGTAAATGGAACACCTCAAAATATAGATGTACCTATTCTAAACAATCATGCAAAGTATGTTAGGTGGCAGAAGAAGGGTAAGTTATATTTTGTACCAGATAAATTCTATATATTAGGAAAAAGTGATTCATAGTAAATAAAAAAATAATTTGGAACTGTTGGAAAATAATAAATATTTACAACAGTTCCTTTTGTTTTTCTTGTTGACAAAGAAACCACTTTAGAATATCTTATAATAAGGTTATTTTATAGTGGGATAATTATATGTAACTGTTATATTTCGAAAGGATTACGTTTTTTAGCGTACAGGTAGAATAAGATGAAGATATTTAACACATTAACAAAAAAAAAGGATGATTTCGTTCCTATAAATGAAGGTAAGGTAGGTATCTATGTATGTGGCCCTACAGTTTATGATTATATTCATATCGGCAATGCAAGACCTATGATAGTTTTTGATACTCTTAGAAGATATTTTGAGTACAAGGGTTATGAAGTAAACTATGTATCAAACTTTACTGATGTAGATGACAAGATTATCAAAAAGGCTATAGATGAGGGAGTTGAGTCTACAGTTATATCTGAGAGATTTATTGAGGAGTGCAAGAAGGATATGGCTGGCCTTAACGTTAAGGAAGCTACAACTCATCCAAAGGCAACTGAGGAAATAGATGATATGATTGCTATGGTGGAGACCCTTATAGCTAAGGAATATGCTTACGAGGTAAATGGTACCGTTTACTTTAGAACAAGAAAGTTCTCTGATTATGGTAAGCTTTCTAAGAAGAACCTTGATGACCTTAGAGCTGGTAATAGAGAGCTTAAGGTTTCAGGACAGGACGAGAAGGAGGATGCTCTTGACTTCGTACTTTGGAAGCCAAAGAAGGAGGGTGAGCCATCTTGGCCATCACCTTGGGGCGAGGGTAGACCTGGCTGGCATCTTGAGTGTTCAGTTATGTCCAAAAAGTATATTGGTGATGTAATAGATATTCATGCTGGTGGAGAGGACCTTATATTCCCACACCATGAGAATGAAATAGCACAGAGTGAGGCTGCAAACAATGCAGAGTTTGCAAGATACTGGATGCATAATGGTTTCCTTAAGATTAACAATGAGAAGATGTCTAAGTCTCTTGGGAACTTCTTTACAGTAAGAGAAATCAGTGAAAAGTATGATTTACAGGTAATCAGATTCTTTATGCTTTCTGCTCATTATAGAAGTCCACTTAATTTCTCAGCAGACCTTGTAGAGTCTTCTAAGAATGGTTTAGATAGAATTAAAACTGCAGCTTCTAAGCTTGAAGAGGTTATGGCATCAGGGGTTGATGGTGATATAAATGTTGCAGAAACCGCAAATGTAGCTGAACTTTATGCCTATGTAAAGAGATTTGAGGATGCTATGGAGGATGACCTTAACACAGCAGATGCAATTTCTGTTATATTTGAGCTCGTTAAGTTTGTTAATACAACAGTTACTGCAGATTCCACTAAGGAATATGCTGCTAAGGCATATGATACATTAAAGCTCCTTGCAGACATTCTTGGTATAAATGTAAAGGAAGAGGCTATGCTTCTTGACGAGGAAATTGAAAATCTTATTCAGGAAAGACAGGATGCGAGAAAGGCAAAGAATTTTGCTAGAGCAGATGAGATTAGAAACCTTCTCACTGAGAAGGGAATTATTCTTGAGGATACAAGAGAAGGCGTAAGATGGAAGAGAGCTTAAGACATGGAAAATAGTACAAAGTTAGAAGAAAACCTTATTAATACAGCTGCTATGTCCGATAAGGATGCTTATCAATATTCCCCTCTAGCACTTGCATATATCGGTGATAGTGCATTGGATTTGTTGGTGAAAACTTACTATGTTAAGAATTCTAACAAACAGACCTATAAGTATCACAAGGATGTGACAGCTATTGTTAAAGCGGTCAACCAGGCTAAGTTTGTAGATATGATTATGGATGAGCTTACGGAAGAGGAAGTTGATATCTATAAAAGAGGACGTAATGCCACAACTCATTCAAAGGCAAAAAATGCTACTATGAGTGAGTATAGAAAGGCTACAGGTCTTGAGGCATTGTTTGGTTATCTATATCTTAAAGGAGATAGCACAAGAATGCATTTTCTTGTGGATAAGATGATAGAAAACTACACAGTATAAGATATTATTGGTTATATGACTTTAGTATAGTTGTATATAACTATTTAAGTGGTGATTTATATGTCATGGTTTAAATATTACAAAGAGCAAGTAAAAGTTATCAAGGAACGTGACCCGGCTATAAAGAATAATCTGGAAGTTCTTCTTTATCCAAGCTTTAGAGCATTGTACAGTTATCGTAGGGCTCATAAGCACTATTTGAAGAAGAGATATTTTCTTGCCAGACTTATTTCTCAGCGTGCGGCAAGGAAGACTGGTATAGAAATTCACCCAGGAGCAACAATTGGTGAGGGATTTTTTATTGACCACGGCCATGGTGTTATTATTGGTGAAACTACCATAATAGGTGACAATGTTACTATATATCAGGGGGTTACTCTTGGTGGTACAGGTAAGGAAAGTGGTAAACGTCATCCTACTATAGGTGACAATGTTATGATTAGTGCCGGAGCAAAGGTAATAGGTTCCTTTACTGTGGGAGAAAACTCCAAGATAGGTGCCGGTTCTGTTGTTTTATCAGAGGTTCCACCTAATTCTACCGTTGTAGGTGTACCGGGACGTGTGGTTAAACGTGAAGATGTTAGACTTCCTAGACTTGACCTTGATCAGATACATTTACCAGACCCAGTATTAAATGATATTAAATTACTTAAGGAAGAGAATGAAGAGCTTAAGAAGGCAGTTACAAAGCTTCTTAAGGATGCAAAATAGAAAGGGGACGGGAGAATATCCCGGATTACTATGCAGGATAATATTAAAAAAGAAGATGAACATAAGATAGAAGGTAGAAATGCGGTACTTGAGGCATTTCGTTCAGGTAAAACTGTAGATAAGCTTTATATTCAAGAAGGTCTTAGAGATGGAGTTATAAGCTCTATACTCAGAGATGCTAAGAAAAGAGATGTTATAGTTAGCTTTGTATCTAAGGATAAGCTTGATATGATGTCACAGGATAAGAAACATCAGGGAGTTATAGCCCTTTGTTCAGCCTATGAGTATGCAGATATTGAGGATATATTTGCTAAGGCGGAGGAAAAAGGGGAGGCTCCATTTGTATTTATTCTTGATGAAATTGAAGACCCTCATAATTTGGGAGCCATAATTAGAACCGCAAATCTTTGTGGCGCTCATGGAGTTATAATACCTAAAAGAAGGGCAGCAGGACTTACCTCAACAGTTGTTAAGGCATCTGCAGGAGCTATTAACTACACACCTGTTGCAAAGGTTACCAATATATCTAAGACTATAGAGGAGCTTAAAGAGCGTGGTATGTGGTTTGCCTGTGCTGATATGGGTGGAACTACTATGTACGATTGTAATTTAACAGGCTCTATTGGACTTGTAATAGGTAATGAAGGTAACGGTGTAAGTCGCCTTGTTAAAGAAAAATGTGATTATATAGTGTCTATTCCTATGAAGGGAGATATAGATTCTCTCAATGCTTCTGTGGCAGCAGGAGTATTGGCTTATGAGGTGGTTAGACAAAGAATGGGCAAATAATGCCTTTGGGGGAGAAAATGAGTTTAGATTATAGTCAGCTAACTGACAATGAAATAATCGAAAAGATTGCTGCAAAAGAGGATGGAGCAGTAGAATATATGATGCAAAAGTACGGTGGTCTGGTAAAAAAGGAAGTTAGAACCGTATTTTTGATTGGTGCAGAGGCTGAGGATTTAACTCAGGAGGGGATGATTGGTCTATTTAAAGCAATAAGAGACTATGAGCCAAACAAGGGTGCAAGTTTCTTTACTTTCGCTACCTTATGTGTGAGAAATCAGATAAAGACGGCTATATCCGCCTCTAATCGTAAGAAACATACACCACTCAATACATATATATCTATATATGCGGAAAGCACCGAGGATGGTTTATCCCTTGTGGAGCTTGAGGCTAGTAAAACGGATTGCAACCCAGAGGAACTTATAATTGCCAGAGAGCAAAAGTCGGATTTGATGAATAAGATAGAGCAGGAATTGAGCAAGTATGAAAAAAAGGTTATAGAGCTGTATCTAGAGGGTTTATCCTATGCTGATATTGCAGAAAGACTAGGGAAGACTGAGAAATCTATCGACAATGCCCTTTTTAGAATAAGGGGAAAACTTAGCAAATAGTTACGTTTGTTAATTCTGAATTTACTTGACAGACCCTAACAAATAAAGTATTATCTTGTTGGTATAAAAATTAATACTAAAGTTGCTGCTATGGCTCAGTCGGTAGAGCGTCGCATTGGTAGTGCGGAGGTCACGGGTTCGATTCCCGTTAGCAGCTTGACATTTTGAGCTCGTCTTTATAGTTAAGACGAGCTATTTTTATTTATTTTTACTAAAAAACTATAGAAATATATATCCATATAAGGAAAATTATTAAAAATGTGTTACTTTTATGTGAAATGTTTTTACAACTACAATATATTGTGGTATAATGCAAAGTGTATGTGGTCTGGTGCCAGTTTACATAAAGTGTTTACAAAGAAAAGTTTACATTAATAGTTTATATAGGAGTGTTTTATGAGATACAGAAGAAGGATAATTGCAATACTTTTAGCCATTCTTATGATGGTTGTTACAATTACCCCATGGGAGTCAGATAATCATGTTTCGGCTAATCAACCGGGTAAGATTGTAGCTGATTGGGTTAATTTTAGAAGTAGTCCTGGAACAGGTGATAATTTGGTAAAAGATGCAAACGGCAATGCTATTCAGCTTTGCACAGAACATCCAGTTACCATTTTAGATACAAGTAATTCATCATGGACTAAGATTTCTACATCTTATAATGGTGCTACATATACCGGTTATGTTGCATCACAGTATGTGCTTGCAACAACGCAAACTACACCAGGGGTGGAGGAATCTATTCCTTTAGATGATGCAGAATTTGAAGCTAAACTTACAGCCGAGGGATTCCCTGAAAGTTATAAGAATGCTCTTCGTGCATTACATCTCAAATATCCAACTTGGGAGTTTAAAGCTATTCATACTAACATTGAATGGAGCGTGCTTCTTGCAAATGAGTGCAACAAACAAGGACAGGTAAAAAATCTTGTGTGGACATCATCATCTTCACCAAATTATAACTGGCGTTCTACGAATGTAGGATATGATTTTGCCAACGATAAGTGGTATCCATTTGATGGTTCAAACTGGTTTGCAGCATCTGATGCATTGGTTACATATTATCTTGATCCAAGATCATACCTTGATGAGACCTTTGTATTTGTTTTTGAAAGTCTTTCTTATCAGCCGGGAATTCATAATGCACAGGGTGTTGAAGCTATTTTAAATGGTACATTTATGTACAACACAAGAGTGTGTGATGTAACTGCAGATAAAGCGGATACTAGACTTTTCTCTGAAGTTATTATGGCTGCTGCAGTGGAAAGTGGAGTAAGTCCATACCACATTGCATCAAGAATTAAGCAAGAGATGGGTGCAAACATTGGTTCAGCGGCAGATGGTAGCTACAAAATCAATGGAGTTAGCTATTACAACTATTTTAATATAGGTGCATACGACGGAGCTAATGCGTTGATGAATGGTATGAAATATGCTGCTAATGTAAATGAAAGTGGTGTGCCTCAGCCTAATGGTACCTATGGAAGACCTTGGGATACTGTTGAAAAAGCTATAAAGGGTGGAGCAAGTTTCCTTGGTCGTTCTTATATAAGTGTTGGGCAGGATACTCTTTATACACAGAAGTTTAACGTAACCAACACAGGCAACTTGTTTTCACATCAGTATATGACTAACGTTCAGGCACCTGCTTCAGAGTGCCAGGGTGTATATAATGCGTATGCTAAAAATAATATGCTTGGTTCATCTATGGTGTTTGAGATTCCAGTATATCTTAATATGCCTGAGATTAGGTCAGCTAAACCGACCTTTTATGGACACCCTAATAACTGGTTGAAGACTCTTACTATAGATGGCTACACACTTACCCCTACATTTGGAGTAAATGCAAATAATAATTATTCCCTTATTGTTCCTCAAAGTGTTGCTTCAATCAATATTCAGGCAACAACTGTTAATTCCACAGCTAGAATATCTGGAGGCGTTGGAACAATATCCTTGGCGGAAGGAACCAACTATATCAATATTAATGTTACGGCCCAAAATGGAAATGTGAGAACTTATAAGCTCACTGTAGTTAGAGGAACTGCATCGGCAGGAAGTACTGTAGTAGGTGGTAGTGCCAAGGGAGATTTAAACGGGGACGGAAAGATATCAACTATAGACATTGTTAAGGTTCAACGAATTATAGTTGGATTAGATGCTCTAACAGATGCCAATATACTCATCGCTGACATAAATGGGGATGGTAAGGTATCAACTATAGATATTGTTAAGGTACAAAGACACATTGTTGGATTAGAGATTATTCAATAACCCAAAGATAAAAGGAGATATGTTATGAAGAGAATATATAAAAAACTAACAGCGATACTTCTTGCCTTTGTTTTGTGCTTAAGTATAAATGTTTATAATCCAAAAGCAGATGCATATGTTTCTGTTTCTGCCACTTCCTCTGCAAGTATAGGCGGTGGTGTAACAGTAAGTGTTTCAATAAGTGGTGACAATGTAAGTGCATATACATTATGGATAACTTATGATTCAAGTGTACTTCAATATAATTCAGGTTCAGGTGCTACTATAAATGGTGGCGGTGGTACAGTAATTATAAGTGGTACATCAACAGGTACAGCTAGTTTATCATTTACTGCTATTGCAAATGGTACAAGTGGAATATATGCCAGCGGTGAAGTGCTTAGTATTGAGGGTGAACTTATCAATACTTCTTACGGAAGTGCGTCGGTAACAGTTTCAACTCCAGACACCTCAGGTGGTGGCGGTAACTCCGGTGGTGGCGGAAACTCTGGCGGAGGTGGAAACTCTGGTGGTGGCGGAAGCTCAAGCCAGGAAGAAGATGATAGATCATCTAACTGCTATCTTTCTAGTTTAGAGGTTTCTCAGGGAACTTTGGAGCCAGAGTTTGATCCTGACACATACGAGTATACTCTTAGAGTTGATGAGGGCGTAAAGGAAATTGCTATTAATGCAACTCCTGATGACGATGAGGCATCTACCAGTGTGTCTGGTAACGATGGACTTGAAGCTGGTGAAAATACAGTTGAGATTATAGTTACTGCAGAAAATGGCGCAGTAAAGAAATATATTATAAATGTAATAGTAGGTGAAATATTAGAGGATGTAGTTATCAACCTTGATGGTATGGACTATACCATAGTTAATTCTCCAGAAGATGTAACACCTCCAGAAAATTTCACTAAAACGACTATCAAGTATGATAAGTGGGATATTTTTGGATATGTATCACCTAATAAAAAGATTACTTTGATGTGTCTTTCAAATGAACAAGGTATTGAAAAATGGTTTATTTACAATGAAACAGATGGTTCATTTTTAGAGTACAAAGAATATTCATCAAAATATAACAGATATATTATACTTCCATTCCCAGAGGATATGGTATACCCAGAGGGATTTGTTTTAACACAGACAATTATGTTCGGAGATGAGATTCCGGTATATCAGTATCCAGAGGTATTTGACGGGGATAAGTATATCTTTTATGGTATGAATCTTGATGGTGAGGAAGGCTTTTATATATTTGATATGGGTGAGCGTACCTTTATGAGATATGCAATGCCTGAGGTGGCAACAGAAAGTGATGCAGTTGCCACAGTTGTTGATGCCGAGCCAGAAGATGAAAATGGTTTTTTACCAGATTTCTTAACTACAGATATTATGTTTTATATAATTTGTGGTGCGGCTGCATTGCTACTTATCCTGATTGTATGTCTTTTTGCCTTTGGTTGTAAGATAGGTAAGCTCAATAGAGAATTAGATGTTCTTGAAGAGGAAAATGAAAAATTAACAACATGGGAAAAGACCAAGAAAAAAGAAACTAAGGTGGCAAAACCAGAACATGCTTCAAAAAAGATAGAAGAAGTTGAGTTGGCTGAGGAATCTGAAGATAATAAAACAGATGTGGAAGATGCAGCAACCGAAGAAACTGTAACTGAGGAAACAGCAACAGAAGATACAACAACAGAGGAATCTACTTCTGAAGAAACTCCAGAGGCGGTAGAGGAAGTTGTTGATAATGAGACAGATGCTCAAACTACAGATGAAGAACAAGATGATGTAGAAAAAGAAAAGGTAGAATCAGTTTCAGAAATTCCAATGGTAAGTTTTGAAAACTACGATCCTAATGAGGATAGTGCATTTTAATGAATGCCTTAAATTGACGTTATATTAAAAAAATGTTATAGTTACCTAGATGTACATTTTTAAGGAGGCTTTTTATATATGGAAGGCGAAGTTATTTCAAGAAATTTTATAGAGCAGGAGATAGATAACGACCTTAAAGAGGGGAAATATTCTAAGGTTGTAACTAGATTTCCACCTGAACCAAATGGTTACTTGCATATTGGACATGCAAAGTCAATACTTTTAAATTATGGACTTGCAAAACAGTATGGTGGTACATTTAATTTTAGATTTGATGATACTAATCCTACAAAGGAAAAGACAGAGTATGTTCAGTCAATTATAGATGATATTAAATGGCTTGGTGCAGATTTTGGAGATAAGGTTTTCTTTGCATCTGACTATTTTGATGCTATGTATGAGGCTGCAGTAAAGCTTATCAAGAAGGGTAAGGCCTTTGTTTGTGACCTTACAGCTGATGAGATTAGAGAGTACAGAGGAGATTTTACAACTCCAGGTAAGAATAGCCCATATAGAGACAGAAGCATCGAGGAGAATTTAGAGCTTTTTGAGGCTATGAAGAATGGCGAATATCCAGATGGTTCAAAGGTTCTTCGTGCTAAAATTGATATGGCTAGTCCTAATATTAACATGAGAGATCCAGTTATTTATCGTATTGCGCGTATGACTCATCACAATACAGGTGATAAGTGGTGTATCTATCCTATGTATGATTTCGCTCATCCTATTGAGGATGCTATAGAGGGTATAAGCCACTCTATCTGTACCCTTGAGTTTGAGGATCATAGACCTCTTTATGAGTGGGTGGTAAATGAGCTTGAGTATGAGAATCCACCACGTCAGATTGAGTTTGCAAAGCTTTATCTTAAAAATGTAGTAACAGGTAAGAGATATATTAAAAAGCTTGTGGAAGATGGTATAGTTGACGGATGGGATGATCCTAGACTTGTGTCTATAGCAGCACTTAGAAGAAGAGGATTTACTCCAGAGTCTATCAAGATGTTTATGGAGCTTTCAGGTGTGGCAAAGGCACAGAGTGAGTCTGATTATGCTATGCTTGAGTACTGTATCAGAGAAGACCTTAAGATGAAGGCTAATCGTATGATGGCAGTTCTCGACCCTATTAAGGTTATTATTGATAATTATCCAGAAGGCATAATAGAGTACTTTGATGTAGAGAACAATCAGGAAAATCCTGAGGCTGGAACCAGAAAGGTTGCTTTTAGTCGTGAGATTTATATCGATAGAGAGGACTTTATGGAGGAGCCACCTAAGAAGTACTTTAGATTGTTCCCTGGTAACGAAGTAAGACTTAAAAATGCATATTTTGTAAAATGTGTTGACTACAAGAAGGATGAAACTGGTAAGGTGGTTGAGATTCACTGTACTTACGATCCTGAAACCAGAAGTGGTTCAGGCTTTGAGGGACGTAAGGTTAAAGGTACAATTCACTGGGTTTCAGCTGAAAGTGCAGTTGATGCAGAAGTTAGATTATATGAGAATATTGTGGATGAGGAAAAGGGTAAGTTGAATGAGGATGGAACTTTAAATTATAACCCTAATTCTCTTACTGTTCTTAAGGATTGTAAGATTGAAGCTGCCTTTGCAGATGCAAAGAAAGGTGATTCTTTCCAGTTTTTAAGACATGGATTTTTCTGTGTGGATGTTAAGGATACAACAGATGACAAATTAGTATTTAACAGAATAGTATCACTTAAGAGTTCATACAAGCCTAGCTAGGAGGTGCTTGGGATGGGACTCCTTTCCGGAATGGAAAAGTTTGGTCTTAGTAAATTTAAAAATGCTAATGTAATGGAAGAGGTTTCCGAAGAAGTAAAGCCAGCCAATATACAGGTAGAAGAGAAGAAAGAACCTCCTTTTAATGAAGAGGATGTTCTGTTTGACAAGCATTATACTTGTCCGGTTTGTGATTATACTTTTACTACAAGAAGTGTTCGAGCTGGCAAGGTGAGACTTCTTAATCACGACACAGATCTTAGACCTATATATGGTAAGATGGACGTGTTAAAGTATGATGTGATTTCTTGTGAAAAGTGTGGTTATTCCGCATTGATTAGATATTTTGGTAAGCTTACTGTAAAACAGTCCAGAGCAATTAAAGAAGCGGTGGGAAACAGCTTCAGTGGAATTAGTAACAAGAATAGGGTGTTTACCTATGATGATGCAATTTCACGTTATAAATTAGCATTGCTTACAGCTATGGTAAAAAATGCTAAGCAAAGCGAAAAGGCATATATTTGTCTTAAGCTTGCATGGATTTATCGAGGAAAGCTGGAGGGTTTAGATAAAAATGACCCTCAACGTGATGAGATATATAAAGAAGAGTTAGAATGCATTTCTAATGCTTATGAGGGTTTTCTTTTAGCCCTTTCCAATGAGCCATTGCCAATTGCTGGTATGGATGAAAATACACTTAAGTACGTATTGGCTGATTTGGCTAGAAGGCTTAAGAAATATGAAGAATCTATAAAACTTTTAGGTCAGGTTATTATATCAAAAACTACTAATGACAGACTTAAAAAGATGGCATTAGACATGAAAGACGTATTGAAACAGGAAGTTGAAGAAAATAAGTAATATATTTTTTGGAGTGTTTGAAGTATGAGTAATATGAATTCTTCCAATAAGAAGAACATAAAAAAGAAAAATCAGAAAAACAAAACTGAAAAAACAAAATGTGTCTATATTCTCATATCAAAGACTCAGACTTTGCCATCTCAGGTAATTAAGATGTGGACTAGGGAACCCTATGCTCACACTTCGCTGGCACTTGATATAGAACTTAATGAGATGTATAGCTTTGCCAGAAAGAGACTTCGTAATCCTTTTGATTGTGGTTTTATTTCAGAGGATATAACAAAAGGAGTATTTGGACGAGATGTAAATACTACTTGTAGAGTAGGAAGATTATGGGTTACACCTAATCAGTATAAGAAGATTATAAAGAATCTCGATAAGTTTAAAAAAGAGAAGGATTTCTTCAGATACAACTATCTCGGTATTTTTGGTGTTGTCTTCAACAAGGCTGTTGAGCGAAAATATAACTATTTTTGTTCGCAATTTGTATATTATGTACTGGATAAGTCTGGTGTTGAGATGTTTGGAAAAAAACCTGGTCTTGCAAGACCGGAGGATTTTAGAGTTTGGGATGAACTAGAGCTAATCTATGAAGGAAAGCTAAATCGCTATAGAAAGTATTTGGAGGATAATCATCCTAAAAATCCAACTACAGGCAAATATATCGAGGAGTACGGACTTACTTTTGCATATTCTAATGCAAATGAAGAAGTGGCAGTATCTCAATAAAAAAAGACACCGTAGGTGTCTTTTTTTATTCTATAAATGTATGATTAGTTTTTATTATGCCTCTTGGAATAGCATCTTTAGAGTTTTTCCAAGGTTCATCTTTATAGCGGTAATCGAATTTATCGATAAACCATCCAATATCACCATTTACACGTTCCATATTGTCGAAATAAACCTTGTTTAAGATATCAAGGAACTGGCTGTGTGCTTCTTTAGATAGTTTATTGCCAGCATAGTCGTAAAGAATACCATAGTGGTATGTGCAAAATCCCTTGGAATTTTTAAACTTATCTATGAATGAAGAGTCCTTCTTCCAAAGGTGGAAGATAGTGTCTATGTAACGATTGAAGGTGTTGTCAATTCTCTCACATATGAAACAGCTTGATTCCAAATTCTTGATATATTCACCTACAGTTGATGCGGAGGCTTTTTTAAATAATCCTCCCGATGGTAAAGGCTTGTTCTCGCTAAGAGTTTTAAGCTCCTTTATGGTTTTATCTGTGTGGGTTTTAAGCATTAGGGCAAGACCTAATTTGTTCTTATCTGCATATAAAATCTTAACATGATGGCTACAAAAACCTAGTTTGTCAGTCATAGCACGGTTGTCATCCTCCATATAGCTAGGTCCCATAGTATATTCTATTGCATTTTGTTCTAGTTTTCTATGCATAAAGCATATAGGACATTCACAGTCCGCTTCAAAAGCATCATTTACTGGTATGGTGTATAATTGTTCCGCCATATAAATCTCCTTGTGTATATTGTTTTAAAGTTGTTTTTTGTTGTGATATGTCACCCTTTTAGTATATAATAAGTTTTGGCGAATTACAAATATAAATGATTATTTTCTTAGTCATACAGATGAGGAGATTTGAATATGAATATATACAGTAGGGATAATGATTTAATAATTGAAAATATACCGGATTTTGATATAGAAGATGTCTTAGAATGTGGTCAATGCTTTCATTTTACTAAGCTAGAGGAAAAGGAATATGAGATATTGGCTTGTGGAAAATATCTCCGTGTTAAGCAGGAAAATGATGCCTTGCAAGAAAATATCGAAAATAGAGTAATATTATATGATACAAGCCCAAAAGACTATGAGAATATATGGAAGAACTATTTTGATATAGAGCGAGATTACAAGAAGGTTAAAGATAAGATAGTTTCTATTGATGGGAGACTTACCAGTGCAGTAAGCGCAAAGCCTGGAATAAGAATATTAAAGCAGGAATTTTTTGAGACATTGATATCCTTTATCATTTCTCAGAACAAGCAGATTCCGCATATTAAGCAGATAGTGCATACTATCTCTGAAAGGTACGGAGAATGTATAGAGCTTTCTTGTGGAAGATGTGTGTATACATTTCCAAAGGTGGATAAGCTGTATCAGGTAAGTGAAGATGAACTTAGAGAATGTAAGGTTGGATTTAGGGCTCCTTATATAAAAGATGCGGTGGAGAAGGTTTATAATGGCGAGATTACTGAGGATTCGTTAAAAAGTATGACTGTTCAAGAAGCAAGAGAAAAGCTTATGACCATAAAGGGCGTAGGAGAAAAGGTTGCTAATTGTGTGTTACTTTTTGGTCTGGGCTTTAGTGATGTATTTCCTGTGGATGTGTGGATGAAGCGTATTATGGAATATATGTATTTTGAAGAGGATACAAAGAAGGAAATTATAGAGAAGTTTGCTATGGAAAAGTTCGGTGAATATGCGGGTTTTGCTCAGCAATATTTATTCTTCTATGGAAGAGAAAATGGACTTGGAAAGTAAAAGTATGTATATTTTGTTAAATCTTAAAATAAGGGTTGATTTTTTCCAAAATTAGGGTACAATAATAACTATGTTAGCACTCTTGTTAAGTGAGTGCTAAAAACTAGATTATAAAGTTTAGGAGGTATATAAAATGAAATTATCACCATTAGGAGAGAGAGTTGTATTAAAGGAAGCTGTTGCAGAAGAGACTACTAAGTCAGGTATTATCTTAGCTGGTCAGGCAAAGGAGAAACCACAGTATGCAGAAGTTATAGAGGTAGGCCCTGGCGCTATGGTAGATGGAAAGCTTGTTCCTATGGAAGTTAAGGTAGGAGATAAGGTTATTTATTCTAAGTATGCAGGTATGGAAGTTAAGCTTGGAGATGATGAGTATATTATCGTTAAGCAGTCAGATATTCTTGCAATCGTTGAGTAGTTATATTATTCGAGTAATATAATCAATTGTTCTATTAAAATTAAATTCAATTAACTAGGAGGCATAATAATGGCAAAGGAAATTAAATACGGAGCTGAGGCTAGAAAGGCTCTTGAAGCAGGTGTAAATAAATTAGCGGATACAGTTAGAGTAACTATTGGACCAAAGGGAAGAAACGTAGTTTTAGCTAAGTCTTTCGGAACACCACTTATAACTAATGATGGTGTTACTATTGCAAAGGAGATTACTCTTGAGGATGCATTTGAGGATATGGGTGCTCAGATTGTAAAGGAAGTTGCTACAAAGACTAATGATGTGGCAGGTGATGGTACAACTACAGCAACAGTTCTTGCTCAGGCCATGATTAATGAGGGTATGAAGAACCTTGCAGCAGGCGCTAATCCAATCGTACTTAGAAAGGGTATGAAGAAGGCTTGTGATGTAGCTGTTGAGGCTATTTCAGGTATGAGCCAGAGCATCAACGGCAAGGAGCAGATTGCAAGAGTTGCATCTATTTCAGCTGGAGATGATACAGTAGGTGAGATGGTAGCTGAGGCTATGGAAAAGGTTTCTAAGGATGGTGTTATCACTATTGAGGAATCTAAGACAATGAAGACTGAGCTTGACCTTGTAGAAGGTATGCAGTTTGATAGAGGATATGTATCAGCTTATATGGCAACTGATATGGAGAAGATGGTTGCAGAGCTTGATAATCCATATATTTTAATTACAGATAAGAAGATTTCAAATATTCAGGATATCCTTCCACTTCTTGAGCAGATTGTTCAGGCAGGACAGAAGCTCCTTATTATTGCAGAGGATGTTGAGGGTGAGGCATTAACAACTCTTATCGTAAACAAGCTTCGTGGCACATTCTCAGTTGTAGCTGTTAAGGCTCCTGGCTATGGCGACAGAAGAAAAGAGATGCTTAAAGATATCGCTATTCTTACTGGTGGTGAGGTTATTTCTGAGGAGCTTGGATTTGACCTTAAGGATGCAACACTTGATAACCTTGGTAGAGCTAAGAGTGTTAAGGTTGGTAAGGAAGAGACAGTTATCGTTGATGGATTTGGTCTTAAGGCTGATATTGATGCAAGAGTTAATCTTATCAAGAATCAGCTTGCAGATACTACATCAGAGTTTGATAAAGAGAAGCTTCAGGAAAGACTTGCTAAGCTTGCAGGTGGAGTTGCAGTAATCAGAGTTGGTGCTGCTACAGAAACAGAGATGAAGGAGTCTAAGCTTCGTATGGAGGATGCTCTTAATGCTACAAGAGCAGCTGTTGAAGAAGGAATTATCGCAGGTGGTGGTTCTGCATATGTTCACGCAACAAAGAAGGTTGCTGAGTTTGCTGATACACTTGAGGGTGATGAGAAGACAGGTGCTATGATTATCTGTAAGGCTATGGAAGCTCCACTTACTCATATTGCTGCAAATGCAGGCCTTGAGGGCGCGGTAATCATCAACAAGATTAAGGAATCTGAGGTAGGCGTTGGATTTGATGCTTACAAGGAAGAGTATGTAAATATGATTGAAGCAGGTATCATTGATCCTGTTAAGGTTACAAGAACAGCACTTCAGAACGCAACATCAGTTGCATCAACAATGCTTACAACTGAGTCAGTAGTAGCAGACATCAAGGAAGATGTCCCAGCAATGCCAGCCGGAATGGGTGGCGGCATGGGCGGAATGATGTAATTACCCTGAGACATGCAGAAAGTAAAAGAAAGCACGCACGAGTTTACTCGTAGGCGTGCTTTCTTTTACTTTCTATATGGCGAAGCCATTTACTGAGCTGTAGCGTAGCGGAAGCGAAGTAATATGTCTCAGGGTAGTTACATAGAAGCGTAGTGAAGGCGAGCTAGCCTCGCACTATCTCGGGTGAATTACATCTTGCATATACAAAGGGTAATACT
This sequence comes from Lachnospiraceae bacterium, assembly GCA_017938485.1. Classification (GTDB taxonomy): domain Bacteria; phylum Bacillota; class Clostridia; order Lachnospirales; family Lachnospiraceae; genus Coprococcus_C. The sequence goes on along the minus strand of JAGBBM010000099.1, from coordinate 8,191 downwards.
GTATAATACAAACGCAAAAAATACACTAGAAAGGTTCATTTATGCTTTACGGAATAATAATATACATAATATTTTTGACAAGCATATCCATATATGATTTCTTCAAAGTGAAAAACTTTGAGGGTTATACTGTTGCGGGAAAAAATCAGAAATTTTCAACAGTTTTTCTTTCACTTATGGCGTCTATGATTGGGGCATCAGCCACAATTGGAATGACAGATAGAGCAGTGGAGGTTGGTTTTCCTGCTTTTTGGTGGCTTGGCGTTGGTTCTATAGGCTTGATTTTGCAATCTGTGTTTTTATCGGAGAAGATTAGAGGGTTAGATGCAAATACTCTCCCTGATATAGCCATGAAGACTGTTGGAAAAGAAGCAAAAAGTTTATTTGCTCTTATAATTTCTATATCATGGGTGGGCATTATTGCTGCGCAGTTTGCATCAATTGCTAAGCTTTTAACAGTTGTTTTTGATAATACCTCAACAAAGATTGTAACAATTATAATATCAACAATTGTAATTATATACACCTTGTTTGGTGGTCAGACATCTGTTGTAAAAACAGACAGGGTACAATCTTTGATTATTGCAGTGGGAATCATAGTTACATTTTTATATGTAATAGTTTCAAAACGAGGTAGTGGAGAAAATCTTGTTCAGCATATAGAACTAATAAATGAAGATGTAGGGATTTTTGATATAATTAACCTATTTTTTATTGTTGGTGGAACTTATTTTCTTGGCCCGGATATTATTTCAAGGAATCTTATCTCAAAGGATGGAAAAACTGCAAAAAAAGCATCATTATGTGCAGGTATAGGTCTTTTTATATTTTCTATAGTTATTACATTTGTTGGGCTTTGGGTAAGGGAAAATATAGTTGATTTAAATGGTTATAATCCGCTAATATACGTTATGCATAATTATATTCCTTTGCCTATTGAGATTTTACTTTGTATTGCTCTTATTGCAACATTGGTGTCATCGGCGGATACTTGTCTTATCAATGCAGCGACTATTGTGGAAAATGATTTAATTGGGAAAAAGAGTTTAAAAGAAGTAAGAATCATTGTTATACTTATTGGTATTATTTCTATGATGATAGCTATATTTAAAACAAATATCATAGGCTTGCTTACAGGAGCCTATTCCATATATTCGCCTGCAATTGTTCCACCGCTTTTTGTGGCAATTATGTTTTATGATAAAAAAGAAATTAATAAAAAAATGTGGTTTACTGCAGTTGTATTAGGTGGAATATTAGGGGTGCTTAATACATATTTTAATATAGGGGGAGAGTACTTGCCTCTTATAGCTATGGGGATATCATCATTGTTTAGTATTTTATCAGTAAAAATCGAAAAAAATAAATAAAAAACTTAATATTTGGGCAGACTAGGTATAGCAATTATATAAATTGTATGGTACAATATATTGTGGTTACTAGTAATTGTATGTATATATATGAGGAATATCTATGAGTAAAACAAAAAAGCTTTTATTTATAATGATGTTTTTTATGGTTGTTATAGCTTGTCTTATGCCAAATCTTAACAGTGGCGACGGCTCGGACCCATACAAGCATGTTGCGGCTTCATCTACAGCTGAGCCCTCAGTTGAAGATGTAACTGTTGTTATGCCTGAAAATTATAAAGTAGGTAATACTTCTAATTTTGTAAATGAAGATACAAGTGTAGATAATAAAATTTCAGATATAATAGATTCTATGACAGTGGAAGAAAAAGTGGCTCAGCTCTTTTTTATCAAGAATGATAGTAGATTTGATGCCAGTGTATTAGAAGAGTATCCAGTAGGTGGTATTATTCTTTTTTCTTCTGATTTTGCTGGAGAAACTCAGGATTCACTTAAGGAAAAACTTGATTCTTTTCAGACAAATAGCGATATACCGCTTCTTTTAGGCGTGGATGAAGAAGGTGGGGATGTGGTTCGTGTCAGCAACTATTCTGCATTGGCTAGTGATAGATTCTTATCTCCTAGAGACCTTTATAACCAAGGTGGTTACGATGCAGTATTAAATGATACAATTCATAAGTCCGAGCTTCTTTTATCATATGGAATAAATGTTAATTTTGCTCCAGTTTGTGATGTTTCTTTAGAACCAACTGATTATATGTACAGCAGAAGCTTTGGTGTTAGTGCTGAGGCAACGGCAGACTATATAGATATTGTTGTTGGTGCTATGGAAGAGGAAAATATGGGTAGTGTTTTAAAGCATTTCCCAGGATACGGAAGTAATGGTGATACCCATACGGATGTAATAAGAGATACAAGAAGCTATGAAGAGTTTGTTCAAAATGATTTTCTTCCATTTAAAGCTGGTATTGAGCAGGGTGCAGATTGTGTGTTGGTAAGTCATAATATAGTAGAGTGTATGGATAGTGAATGGCCAGCATCCTTGTCTAGCAAGGTTATTGATACTCTTAGAGAGGAATTAGGGTTTGAAGGAGTTGTTATAACTGATGACCTTATGATGGGTGGTGTATCTAACTATGTCAGCGAAGAGGAAAGTGCAGTTAGAGCCATAATTGCTGGTAATGATATGATTCTTTCTACAAATTATCAATTGCAGTATCAGTCAGTGCTTGATGCAGTATTGGATGGTACAATTAGTGAAGAAAGAATTGATGAGTCAGTCAGAAGAATTCTTCTTTGGAAATACGAGTTAGGTTTGATAAAGTAAATTAAGCAGGGATTAAAAGTAATTTAATCCCTGCTCTTATTTTTTTTGCAGAATTCAAGAAATTTATTTAATACGGTGGTTCTATTTTTTGTGTTTGAATAAATAAATCCCACAGTTCTTTTTTCAATATCCCTTTCTAGTGGAAGCTCTATAATTTTTCCACTTTCAAGGTAGTCTGTAGCAAATTCTCTTACTACGCTGGCAACTCCCATACCGATAGATGCAAAATCAATAAGAAGATCCATATTGTTTACCTCTAAGATTTGGTTAGGATATATTCCTTCGGAAGCGAGATAGTTATCTATATGGGTTCTTGTAACATTATTTTTTTCTAAGAGCATAAGGTTTGACTTTTCCAAGATGTCTTTAATGGAAAGCTTATTCTTATCCTTAGTTGAAATGTTTTCTATGGTACTATCCATAATTTCTTCTTCATCCTCGTTGATTAAAGAAGTAATGTTACCGGCAAACATCCAAGGGTAGGATGGATGGGTAGCGTTTGCATCTTCATATTCTCTAAGATGGAGATTGTCTAAGTAGGAATCAGAAGTTACAAATATATCGTGTATAGTTGTGAGCTCTTTATATGTAAACCCTTTAGGAATGTCAGTCTCACAGATAAGGCCTAAATCAATTTTTCCCTCAGCTAACAAATTGAGAGTGTTCTTTGTAGAGTGACAGCGGATAGTAACCTTAATATGTGGATGTTCGTTGATAAAATCTTTTAGATAATCAAGGAGAATATATTTGCAAAGAGAGGTACTAACACCGATTTTTAATTGACCTATGCCTAAATCATGTATTTTTTTGATTTCATCCTCACCTTGATTGATGCTGTCAAAGGCATTGCCTATGTGCTGGTAGAGTATTTCACCTTCCTCGGTTAAGGAAACACCTCTTGATGTTCTTGAAAAAAGTGTTACGCCAAGACCTTCTTCAAGCTTGGTTATAGATTTGCTTATAGCGGGTTGACTTATATATAATGCGTCTGCAGCACGGCTTATATTGCCAAGAGATGCAACGGTGTAGAAAATTCTATAGTTGTTAAGATTATCGTACATATATACCTCCTAAGAGTTGATATTTGAAGTTGTTTCTTCCATATAAAATGTGTTTTGAAAATGCAAAAGAATTATAGTTATATTAACACTAAATAGATATAACTTCAAGTTATATCTTATATTCTTATTATATATTATATTTATATTTTTTCTTGTGTTACAATGCAGTCTATGAAAGAATACATATATAAGAAATTAAATTATAATTGGAGGTAACCGATATGGGTATGACTATGACACAGAAAATACTTGCTAAGCATGCCGGACTTGAAAGCGTTGTTGCTGGACAGTTAATTGAGGCAGAATTGGATTTAGTATTAGGTAATGATGTAACTACACCTGTAGCTATTCATGAGATGGAGAAATTTAACAAGAAGGATGTTTTCGACAAGGAAAAGATTGCTCTTGTTATGGACCACTTCACACCTAATAAGGACATTAAGAGTGCTGAGCATTGTAAATGTGTAAGAGAGTTCTCATGTGCTAATCAGATTAAGAATTATTTCGATGTAGGAGAGATGGGCATTGAGCATGCACTTCTTCCAGAAAAAGGACTTATCGTAGCAGGAGAGACTTGTATCGGTGCAGATTCACATACATGTACATATGGTGCCTTAGGTGCATTTTCAACTGGTGTTGGTAGTACAGATATGGCTGCTGGTATGGCAACAGGAAAGGCATGGTTTAAGGTTCCATCAGCTATTAAGTTTAATATTGTTGGAGAGAAAGCACCTTGGATTAGTGGTAAGGATGTAATTCTTCACATCATCGGTATGATTGGTGTAGATGGAGCTCTTTATAAATCAATGGAGTTTGTAGGTGAGGGTATTAAGAACCTTACTATGGATGATAGATTTACAATTGCCAATATGGCTATTGAGGCTGGTGCTAAGAATGGTATCTTCCCTGTAGATGAGCTTACTGAGGAATATATGAAGGAGGCTTCTACTAAGACTTGGACTAAGTATGAGGCAGATGCAGATGCAGAGTATGATGAGGAGTATACTATTGACTTATCAACTCTTAAGCCAACAGTAGCATTCCCACATCTTCCTGAGAATACAAGAACTATCGATGAGGTAGGCGAGATTAAGATTGACCAGGTTGTTATTGGTTCATGTACAAATGGACGTATCTCAGATATGAGAATTGCAGCTGAGATTATGAAGGACAAGAAGGTTGCTAAGGGACTTAGAGTAATTGTTATCCCTGGCACTCAGAAGATATATCTTCAGATGATAAAGGAAGGTTTAGCAGAGATATTTATCAATGCAGGAGCAGTTGTTTCAACTCCAACTTGTGGACCATGTCTTGGTGGACATATGGGTGTTATGGCTGCCGGTGAGAAGTGTGTTTCAACTACTAACCGTAACTTTGTAGGTCGTATGGGTCATGTTGATTCAGAGGTTTATCTTGCAAGTCCAGCTGTTGCTGCGGCATCAGCTATAACAGGTAAGATTAGCTGCCCATGTGAGATTATGTAAGGAGGTATATTAGGATGAAAGCATTTGGAACAGTACATAAATATGGTGATAATGTAGATACAGACGTTATAATCCCAGCAAGATATCTTAACTCATCAGACCCAGCAGAACTTGCAAAAAACTGTATGGAAGATATCGATAAGGATTTTGTAAACAGAGTTAAGCCAGGAGATATTATGGTAGCTAATAAAAACTTTGGTTGTGGTTCATCAAGAGAGCATGCACCAATAGCAATTAAAGCATCAGGTATTTCTTGTGTTATAGCAGAGACATTTGCAAGAATTTTCTATAGAAATGCTATAAATATTGGACTTCCTATTATTGAGTGTCCTGAAGCAGCTAAGGGAATTGATGCAGGAGATATGGTTGAAATCGACTTTGACAGTGGTATGATTTACAACAAGACTAAGCAAACTGAGTTTAAGGGTCAGGCATTCCCACCATTTATGCAGGAGATTATTAAGAACGAGGGACTTATAAATTATATTAATAATAAGTAATATTGGAGGATAAAAATGGTTTGTAATAATTGTGGATATCAGGTGCCAGATGGTCAGTATACATGTCCAGTATGTGGTTCATATGTAGGAAGTAGTCAGCCACAGATGCAGTACGGACAACAGCCACAGATGCAGTATGGTCAACAACCACAGATGCAGTACGGACAGCAAAATATGTATAATCAGCAAAATATGTACAGTCAGCAGAATAATACATATCAGAATTTAATGAATCAGGCTAATTACCAGCAAAATTCATATCAGCCACAGCTTGGTATGAAATGGTATAAGTTTGTAATATACTTTTTGTTATTCCTTAGTGCCATATTAAATTTATTTGGTGGTATAGCAATTATGACAGGTGCCCATTATACAGACAGCACAGGAGAGAATTATGCTGATTGGATATATGATGTCTTTAGTGGGTTGAAAGCAATTGACATTATCATGGGTGTAATCTGTATTGCACTTGCTATTTATGCATTGTTTGTAAGAGCTATGTTAGCAGAATATAAACAGATTGGTCCAAAGTTATTTATTGCTATGTACGCAATAGATATTGTGACAATGCTTATATACGCTATTTTAGTAGCGTGCGTAACATCTCTTTCAATTGGTGATGTTATGACGATTATAGATATAAAAGATGTAGTTATTAATATATTCTGGATAGTTATAAACAAGATATATTTTGATAACAGAAAGCATTTGTTTGTTAACTAGTATATAATCAGGAGGAAATATTATGAATTGCAATATAGCAGTTATAAAAGGTGATGGTATCGGTCCTGAGGTTGTTTCTGAGGCAATGAAGGTACTTGATGCTGTCGGTGTAAAATATGGTCATACATTTAATTATGAGCAGCTTCTTATGGGTGGTTGTTCTATAGATGTACACGGTGTACCTCTTACTGATGAGGCGGTAGCAAGAGCAAAGGCTGCAGATGCAGTACTTCTTGGTTCTATCGGTGGAAATACTTCCACATCACCTTGGTACAAGCTCCCACCAGAGAAAAGACCTGAGGCAGGACTTCTTAAGATTCGTAAGGAGCTTGGACTTTTTGCAAATCTTAGACCCGCTTTTCTATACAATGAGTTAAAGGGTGCTTGTCCTCTCAAGGAAGAGATTGCTGATAAGGGCTTTGATATGATGATTATGAGAGAGCTTACTGGTGGTCTTTACTTCGGAGCTAGAGAGACTAAAGAACTTGATGGTGTGCTTACTGCTGTTGACACTCTTACATATAACGAAAATGAAATCAGAAGAATCGCTATCAAAGGCTTTGACATAGCTATGAAGCGTCGCAAGAAGGTTACTAGCGTAGATAAGGCAAACGTACTTGATTCTTCAAGACTTTGGAGAAAGATAGTAGAAGAGGTTGCAAAGGATTATCCGGAAGTAACTTACGAGCATATGTTAGTTGATAACTGTGCTATGCAGCTTGTAAAGGATCCTGCACAGTTTGATGTGGTTCTCACAGAGAATATGTTTGGTGACATTCTTTCAGATGAGGCATCAATGATTACAGGCTCTATCGGAATGCTTGCATCAGCCTCATTAAACGAGACTAAGTTTGGTATGTATGAGCCAAGTGGTGGTTCAGCACCAGATATAGCTGGTCAGAACAAGGCAAATCCTATAGCAACTATTCTTTCAGCAGCAATGATGCTTAGATACACATTTGATATGGATAAGGAAGCAGATGCTATTGAGGCGGCTGTACAACAGGTACTTGTAGAAAATTATAGAACTTGCGATATAGTATCAGAGGGTACAGAACTTGTAAGCTGTTCCCAGATGGGTGACCTTATCGCAGCAAGAGTTTAAGCTATATTAAGTGAGCATATTCTACTGTATTTATATACTCATACGCGGAAGTCCAAAACGAAGTGTTGAAGCGTATGAGTATATAAATACAGTAGAATATGCGGATTAAATTATAAAGGAGACGATGAAGATGAAGAGTGATAACGTAAAAACAGGTATGCAACAGGCTCCACACAGAAGCTTGTTCAACGCTCTTGGTATGACTGACGAAGAGCTTTCAAAACCTTTAGTTGGTATTGTATGTTCTTACAATGAGATTGTTCCAGGACATATGAACCTTGATAAAATTGCTCAGGCTGTAAAGCTTGGAGTTGCCGCTGCTGGCGGTACACCAATTATGTTCCCAGCTATCGCAGTATGTGATGGTATTGCAATGGGACATATCGGTATGAAATATTCTCTTGTTACAAGAGATTTGATTGCAGATTCAACTGAGGCTATGGCACTTGCCCATCAGTTTGATGCACTTGTTATGATTCCTAACTGTGATAAGAACGTTCCTGGACTTCTTATGGCAGCTGCAAGAGTAAATGTTCCAACTGTATTTGTATCAGGTGGTCCAATGCTTGCAGGTCATGTTAAGGGTCATAAGACATCACTTTCTTCAATGTTTGAGGCTGT
>JAGBBM010000098.1 GCA_017938485.1 Lachnospiraceae bacterium | reverse complement strand
CATGGTTGTGCACCAATCCCTGAAGAAGCAAAGTGGGTAAAGGCAAAAGAAGTAAAAGACATTTCTGGTTTAACACACGGTGTAGGCTGGTGTGCACCACAGCAGGGTGCTTGTAAGCTTACTCTTAATGTTAAGGAAGGTATTATACAGGAAGCATTAGTAGAGACTATCGGTTGTTCAGGTATGACTCACTCAGCTGCTATGGCATCTGAGATTCTTCCAGGTAGAACAGTTATGGAAGCTCTTAACACAGACCTTGTTTGTGACGCTATCAACACAGCTATGAGAGAGTTATTCTTACAGATCGTTTATGGACGTACTCAGTCTGCATTCTCTGAGGACGGTCTTCCAATCGGTGCTGGTCTTGAGGATCTTGGTAAGGGTCTTCGTTCACAGGTTGGTACTATGTATGGTACTCTTAAGAAGGGACCACGTTACCTTGAGATGGCAGAAGGATATGTTACAGGTATCGCTCTTGATGCTGATGATCAGATTATCGGTTACCAGTTCGTAAGTCTTGGTAAGATGACTGACTTCATCAAGAAGGGTGACGATCCTAACACTGCTTGGGAAAAGGCTAAGGGACAGTATGGTCGTGTTGCAGATGCAGTTAAGATCATCGATCCTAGAGAACAGTAGGAGGTAAGTGAAGATGGCATTATTTGAATCATATGAGAGAAGAATTAAGCAGATCGAGGCTAAGCTTGCTGAGTATGGTATCGCTTCTATCGAGGAAGCTGAGAAGATTACTAAGGACGCAGGTCTTGATGTATATAAGCAGGTAGAAGGCATTCAGCCAATCTGTTTCGAGAACGCAAAGTGGGCTTATGTTGTAGGTGCTGCTATTGCAATTAAGAAGGGCTGTAGAAAGGCTGCTGACGCAGCTGCAGCTATCGGTGAGGGACTTCAGTCATTCTGTATCCCTGGTTCTGTTGCTGATACACGTAAGGTTGGTCTTGGACATGGTAACCTCGGTAAGATGTTACTTGAGGAAGAGACTAAGTGTTTCGCTTTCTTAGCTGGTCACGAGTCATTCGCAGCAGCTGAGGGTGCTATCGGTATCGCAGAGAAGGCTAACAAGGTTCGTAAGGAGCCACTTAGAGTTATCCTTAACGGTCTCGGTAAGGACGCAGCTCAGATCATCGCTCGTATCAACGGATTTACATTCGTAGAGACTGAGTATGATCCATACACTAACACTGTAAAGGAAGTTTACAGAAAGTCTTACTCAGAGGGACTTCGTGCAAAGGTTAACTGCTACGGTGCTAACGACGTTTGCGAAGGTGTTGCTATCATGCACAAGGAGGGTGTTGACGTTTCTATCACTGGTAACTCAACTAACCCAACTAGATTCCAGCATCCAGTAGCTGGTACTTACAAGAAGGAGTGCCTTGAGCAGGGTAAGAAGTATTTCTCAGTTGCATCAGGTGGTGGTACTGGTAGAACACTTCACCCAGATAACATGGCAGCAGGTCCTGCTTCATACGGTATGACAGATACTTTAGGACGTATGCACTCAGATGCACAGTTCGCTGGTTCTTCATCAGTTCCTGCACACGTTGAGATGATGGGTCTTATCGGTGCTGGTAACAACCCTATGGTTGGTATGACTGTTGCAGTTGCAGTTTCTATCGAGGAAGCTGCTACAGCTGGTAAGTTCTAAGGAATTTTAAATCATATTTTCTAGATAAAGAGTTGAACACATCATATTGAGCAAAATGCCGATGATGTGTTCAACTTTTTTGTGTTTGAAAGGAGAAAATATGATGGCAAAAATTAAGATGGTAATTGAAAATGGACTTACTTTTGAGCAAGGCTGTGAGGAGTATATTCTTGATTGTAAGGCAAGGAATTTGCGACAAGGTACAATAAAGCATTATACTGATACAATGGTTCAGTTAAAAAAGTATGTGGGTTGTGATACTCTTGTAAAGGATATGACAAAGAACACATTTGATGATTTTATTATTGAGTTGCGTGATAACCCAGTAATAAATGAGCAGAGCTTAAACACCTATGCAAGAGATTTAAAAACCATAATGCGTTACTTTATGAAGAGAGAATACATACCATATTTTGACATAGCTATTCCAAAGGTGGATAAGCAACCAATAGAAACATATACAGATAGAGAGTTGCTTAAGCTATTAAAGAAGCCTAATCTAAAGCATTGCACATTTACAGAATATAAGACTTGGGTAATGACTAACTTTCTTTTATCTACTGGTGCAAGAAGAAATAGTATAATTAACATTAAAATAAAAGATGTAGATTTAGATGGAGAGGTTGTTCATATAAATGTAACCAAGAGCCGCAAGCCTATTATTGTTCCGCTTAATGCGGATATAAAAAAGATATTGCAGGAGTATTTGATATATAGAAAAGGCGGAGAGGATGATTTTTTGTTTTGTAATGTGTTTGGCGGCAAGGTAAGCAGCTCTTCTGTGTATCATCAAATATATGAATACAACAAGAGCAGAGGAATAGAGAAAACTGGTATGCATAGATACAGACATACATTTGCAAAAAAGTGGGTTACTATGGGCGGAAATGTGGTAACATTGCAGAAGATACTGGGGCATAGTAGCCTAGAGATAACACAGAACTATTTGAATATCCTAGTGAGCGACATCAAAAGAGATGTTGATGAATTTAATATATTGCGTGAGTTTAAAAGAGAAAGTATAAAAATGGGATAAAGGATAGGTAATGAATATGAAAGATGAATTATACAGAATAATGGGCAATGCAAATGAATTAAGTGATATGATAAAAGCTCTTGCAATTGTAACAGATAGACTGGAGAAAGACATAAGTTGTGGGAGTGAAGAGATAGAATTAGGCGTATTATTATTTATGCTAGGTAAGAACTTGGAATTGGTATATAGCGGAGTAAAAGATATAGGGTCTAGTTTGGATAAGTTGATACTAGATTATAAATAAGATAAGGCGGCAGGGAAATAAAAGTCCTGCTGCCTTATTTTTTTGGATATTCAGATTTAATGTTACTAGCTCCAGTAATATAATCAAGTGATACGTTGTAGAACTTTGCAAGAATTAGCAGGCTATCAATTGGAATTCTAGTTTTACCACTTTCATAATCAGCATAGGTTCTTTGCCCTATACTTAATAGGTCTGCTATCTTTTGTTGTGTGAGGTCGTTATCTTCTCTTAAAGCTCTTATGCGTTCGTTGTATCTCATAATCAAAACTCCTTTGTTTGAGTATAAAAGTAGATAAATTATATGTTGACTTTTAGAGTTATAAACTCTAAAATATAACCTAAATACTACAACAAAAGGAGGAATGAATATGGAATGGAATAATTTCCATAGAGCAATGCTGGGTGTTAAAGAAAATGAAAAGATGTCTTTTAATTATATTAAGAAAAAAGGGTTGAGTGATGAAGAGCTTGCTCAATGTATAAATGAAGGGTTAATTAGATATAACAAAGACGATGAAGGTTATTATTTAACATCTAAAGGTTTAAATGAAGTGTGGAAAAAAGAAAGATAGAGAGGATAAAATTACCACAAGTATAGAGAATAGAAAAGGAGTGATACACATAATGAAAAAGCTAATAAGCATATTATTGATATGTACTATGATGTTTTGTCTTGTTGCTTGCGGTAAAGACGAAGTAACAGAAGAAGATTTTATAGGAACTTGGGAGGGGAGTTATGTTTCAGAGTCAGGAAACACTCTTACTCTTAAGATAGAAATATATAAAGGTGGGACAGCAAAAGTACATTATCCCGTTGAATATCATCCTTCTGGGGATAAAGATGCACATTACACAATGGATGCAGAATGGCAATTGACAGCAGATAATGAGGTTCTGAACATAGAGGGAGAAGATTTAATTCAAACAAAAAAAGAAAGTTTTGAATATGATAAAGAAAACAAGATACTTATAAAACAAGACCAACGCGATTTAGTATTAACAAGACAATAATAAAACAACAAAACAGCAGAATATCAATTCTGCTGTTTTGCTATTTCACAATAGCTCTGTGCGTTGTATGTCGCATAATACTAGGCTTATTCTTTAGTCCTATGTATCTTGATATGGTGCTTGCGCTTCTACCAGTTCTACGAGCCACCTCCGCGTAGTTGTGGTATTCGTCAAAGAGCTTGTGAAAAAGTATTATTTCTGCTTCTGTAACTCTCTTTGCCATATTACATTGTTCTTAAGTCGGACTTACGTAACATAGGATTTTTGATGGCATTATCAAAAGAGTCTTTTACATACTGCACATAGTCGAGCTTCTTATCTTCTGCGCCTGCTTTTACAAGAACCTCATTCTTTTTGTCAATCTGCTTGTAATAAGTGTCTGGTACAATGATAAGCTCTTTCTCTGTGTCGATAATAATTCTCATTGGTTTGCTCCTTTCAAGTTTTGTTTATAATGTAATTATAGGAAAATTGTGCAAAATTGGCAATAATCTGATAGAATTTAAGGAAAGTTTGTAAAGGTTGCATAAAAGTAATAGTGAAATCTGCTAGAACCTATCAGAACCGATAGGAATTTGACAAAATCTGTCGAAATCCATACAAATCCCAAGCAAAACATAATAGATTTTAACGTGTTCAATTAAACATCTCTTATCGTGAACAAATATTTTGACGAATTTTTGATGATATTTTTTAGGATTTCAATGGAAAAGTGTTCATTTTATGTTGACAACCCTTTCGTGAACAGTTATAATATAACTATAATATTGATAAGGAGTGAATAAAGATGAATACTACATACGGATATGCAAGATGTTCAACAAATGAAACAAAGCAGGATATCAACAGACAAAAGAGAGAGCTATTTGAATTAGGTGTAACGGAAGATAAGTTTATCTACTGGGAGTATGAGAGCGGAACAAAGGTAGATAGAGTTGAATTTAACAAGCTGCTAGATTTGGTAGAAGAAACAGATACAATAGTATGTACCGAGGTAAGTCGATTAACAAGAAGCACAAAGCATTTGTGTGAAATATTGCAGATAGTACAAGAGAAGCATATTAGATTGATAATAGGTAACTTTGTTGTTGATTGCCGCAATGATGATATAGACCCTATGACAAAAGGAATGTTGATGATGTGGGGTGTGTTTGCAGAGATGGAGAGAGATATTATTTCACAGAGAGTTAAAAGTGGAATGAAGAATGCGGCAGCCAAGGGAAAGACAATAGGCAGACCAGTTGTAACAGTTGCGGAAATACCTAATATATTTATGAAATATTATCCTAAATACAAGAGTAAGGAAATGAATGTTACAGAGATTTCAAGATTATGCAATATGTCAAGAACAACTATCTATAAATACATTGCACTCCTAGAAAATTAAACTGGAGGATATTGAGCACAGCTGTGCTCAATATCTCCACGATTTTATTTTTTAAAAAAATTATGATATAATATTATTATAAGGAAAGGGAAAAAGGTATGAAATTTAATACAGAGATGAGCATAGATAATATAGCTTTTTTGGAGTATATGAACCATAACGAAAACGACCGCTTCTCAAATTCAAAATCACACTTGAAGAGAGAGCAGGGCACGCATAATGAAAAAAGCGGTTTGCGGAATGATACTCCCAAAACATACCCCCCTAGCGCCTTATATCAAAATAATTAAATCTATCTTGATAGATTTTAATATATAATGTCGATAGTATAATCTTTATTCTTGCCATCACTTTATGTGGTGGCTTTTATTTTTGGTTATACAGATGACAAAATCACGTGAATGAATAAAGGAGTAAGAAAATGAAACAAGAAGAAATAATAAAAAGACTAAAAATCTTGAAAGTAACAAGTGATATAGATAATCAATACATAGCAGATTATCTAGGTATGACTAACAAAAGGAGTGTTGCAAACTTTTTGCACAATGATTACAGATTATCTGAGGAGAAAAGGAGAAAGGCGGAGGAGCTTATCTGTGATTTATGGGAAGAGCTTTAAAGAGAATTCACACAAACTCTTAACAATCCTTTTATAATATATTATGTGTTAATAGTTTGTGTAAATCTGCCAGTACGTATGATGACATTGAATAAAGATTACAACCGACAAGAGCTAGAAGCTATATTTAAAACTACTAGAATAGATGTGATAAAGAATAAGCTGACTAGACAAGGATATAAGTTTGAAACAAGCGGAAGAGGGCAAGGCTTAATGCTGACTATAACCGAGCTTCCGCAGCGATTTAAGAGCTTTTGTATAGACAAGTTAAACTTTGAGCCACAGACAGATTTTAACAAGCTAAAAGCCTTTTTTAGCGTGGCTCTGTTTGATGATAGGTTTATACAGTTGCCATTTTCGGAGATGGAAAGACAGTTGAGTAAAGAGATAGGAGTATCAAGACAGACTATTTCCAAGTGGTTAAATCATCTTGATAAACAAGGGTTAATAAGTATAAGCAAAAATATATACAACTATTTCTTGATAGAGAAAAAAGATGGAGTTAATAAGGCTAAAGAAATTCCTAGAGAAGAGTATGCAGCCGCATGGAAAAGTTACTGGAAAAATAAAGATGAATATGGCGCGGAAGCAGCATTCCGCTTGGTGCAAGCAGACGCAAATGGAGTGCCATATAAAAAAGGGCAAGTAGGCTATAATGCTTTTAGGCTAGATATACTTACCGAGCTATTGGAAATTATAATTGAGGAGGAAGAAATAAAATGACATCAGAAATGAGAAGATATAAAGAAGCAATTGAGAGAAGGCAAGGTGGTTCACGTTCTGTATTAGACAAGGTCTATGGCGGAAATGGGCGAGCTGCTGCCGAAACTCGAACACAAAATGAAACGAGCATTGACGCATACATAGAGCAAAGGAATAGAATATTAGATAACTTAAATTCTAGTAAATGGATATTGGTAAAAGAGGAAGATGTAGAAAAGATTGTTGATGATGTATCAAAAGAGGTAATAATCGCTGTGAATAAAGGGTTAAAATAGGGAAGCGGCAATGCCGCTTCCTTTAATTGTAAGTTATACTTATACTATAGTATGTGCTGTTTATTCTTTTACTTTCATCATATTTTATGTTTAAATCATAAAAAACATAGTTGCTATATCTGTAATCTAAAGTTTCTAGGTTGTTCCATAATGTTTCTATTTCATCTATTGTAACATTGCTATTTAATGAAATAATAAAATCTCTAAATACACAGTAAAGAATTTCGTTGTTAGTATCATCTAATGAAAGTTGGATTACTAAATCGTGTGCAGATTTAGATTGTCCGCTGATGTGCATTTGAATAGAGTGGTTTAAAATATTGCTATACAATGAAAGAGGGTTTTCTAATTCTTGAATCCTTAATAATTCGCTTTCTTCGAGTGGATATTCAGCAACATTACAGTAATTGATTAAGGTATCATTTATTAAAAAATCTTCTTTTGTAAATTCGTGTATTTCAGTAGTAGTTACAGTTGTGCTGTTATCTGATTTATCGTCAGAAGAGGGAATAAATAAAAGTATTATAGCTAACAGACAAATGATATATGAAAAGCCAGTAACATTATTGTTTTTTGTCCTTCTTTTGGTGCGTGTTTTTCGCGTTGTTGGTTGTAATCCTATAGTAAATTTATTGTAGAATTTGTTGTATGCTGCTTTATTTGGGTTGGTAAAGACCCCCATACCCTTTTTCCCGTAGTATGGATTTATTTTTCTTTTTGCAGCGCGTTTCCATTTGGCAGTAGTTCTTGCGCTTATTGATTTCTTAATACTGGGTTTTCTATATCCGATTTTCATTTCAAACCTCTTTTGTGTTTTTGTAGTAAGTATCTTTACTATATCAATTATGAGTATAAATAGTCAATTATCATAAGTGTAAAAAAGTCTTGTCGATAATAGAATAATATGCTAGTCTAAATGTGCACATCGGAAGATGTGTTTAACATTTAGATGGAATACAGGTTTAAATAACGTATTTCTTTGGAGTTTGCAGGCGTAGCCGCAAACTGCATTGAGATGATGGGTCTTATCGGTGCTGGTAACAACCCTATGGTTGGTATGACTGTTGCAGTTGCAGTTTCGATTGAGGAAGCTGCTACAGCTGGAAAGTTCTAGATAGTGAGCAATGCAAATTCATAGCATATTGCTTGTGCAAGTTTACTTGCGAACAAGCGATAATGCTTATGAATTTATAGTGCGAATGCACGAGACTGAGTTGAAGCGAAGCGAAAACGAAGTCACATTGCGAATATATATATAAAGAGTTGAACACATCATATTGAGCAAATGTCTTGTGATGTGTTCAACTTTTTTATTGGAATTATGCGATTTCAAAAAATAGGTAGATACGTCTTTGCCTTTTATATGTATTGCAGAAATTCTAAAATTAGATTATAGTAAAAAAGATAAACTTCAACATATATGTATATATAAATGTAGAGACGTGGTTTATGAATCAAGAAAAACTTTAGGTGATAAAGGATGTAAGGTCTTGGTGAATAAACTAGGCGTAAATTATAATTAAGGAGAATGAAAGATGAAAAGAATAGTAAATTACAAAAAAGGTACAAAGAAGATTGTGAGTATGGGGCTTCTTATTGTTGCGATGTTATGTACTTTAGTGGGATGTGGCAAAAATAAATATGATGATTTTGATCATGAGTGGGAATTTGTGAAAATAACTTATGGAACGCAATCTTTTGAAGCATCTCCTTTGACTGAGAGTGTGGATCCAAAGATAGAATTTAATGGAACAGATGTTGTTTTTTGGTTTAATGGGAATTCGCATAAGGGTAAACTTGAGTATAAGGATGATGAGTACATAATTACCTTTGAAGATGGTTGGTCTAGTTTGAGAGCTGAAATAGAGGATGGGGGAGATACCCTTATGATAAACATTATTAAGGTAGATGCTGATTGTGAGTTCAAGAAAAAGTAGTAATTATCGAGGAAGTCACATTGCGAATGTAATAAATAAAGAGTTGAACACATCATATTGAGCAAATGCCTTGTGATGTGTTCAACTTTTTTGTTTGAAAATATGATGTGAAAATGAGAAGGTGTAAAGTCTTGATAATTTAACAAAGACTTTACACCTTTATCTTTTGTATAATAAGTAGAATTAATGATAGTTAGTCAAATTCATAGCTGGCTGTATTTACTCCCAAGGCTGCGAGTTTATTCTTCTGTACTTTTATCTGATATTCTAATTCATCATTGGTGCCTTGTTCAGCTTTTTTGATGCGTAAAAGATTAACCAAGTAGTTGATTTCGAAATTTATCATTTCGTTACTATTCATATCATCATTCATCCTTTCATACCCCTTTCGTGTATTATAAATACATTATAGGGGGTTTTTATATTTGTGTAAAGTCTTTGTTAAGTTGTCAAGGTAGGTAGAAGGGACCCCTCTTAATACATATATATGTAACATTTGGTCGAAATATGACAGAATATGAAAAATAGTAATTGACAAATTATTTGTTGACCTTCATAGTTAAGGTATAAAAGACAACAATAATACATCACAATGGAGGTCCAATAATATGGAAAACGAAAAGATGGTTGAGGAACAAGTAGGAACAGAAGAAAAAGCTGATAAGACTAAAAAGAAAAAAAGTATTTTACCAGTGATAATTATAATAGCACTTGTGGCAGTGGCAGGAATATATTTGTATAAACAGCAGGCAGATGCCCCGGTAATGTCTATTGATGGAGTAGAATTTAAACTTAAACAAAAGGCTAGTGTGCTTACAGATGCAGGGTTTGAGATAAGTGGTAAAGTGTCTATACTTCCTGCAAAGACATGGGAGATGATGTTTGATGTAGAGAAAAACGGAGTCACATATGCATATGTTACATTGTACAATGACAGTTCATCAGAAAAAGCATTGTCTGAGTGTAAAATAGGTGAGGTATATGTATATGCAGAACCATTTATGGCATATGAGAATTTCATGGTAAATGGAGTTAAGATATTTGAAGTTGATGCTGAGAAAATAAGAGATGAGTTCGGTATAAAAGAAAAGGATACTGTTGTAAGTACAGATTTAGGTTATGCCCACATAATGTTTTCTGGTTATGATGACACAACAGATTCATATGGCGAAGTAGAGATATACTGTGATTTCGGTAAAAAATACGACTAAAACTAAAAGGTGTAAAGTCTTGATAACTTAACAAAGACTTTACACCTTTATCTTTTGCGTAAAGCCTTTAGTAAGTTGTTTTTTTATGTACTTGAATTATTTTTTACTACGATATATGATTACTCAAGAGGGTAATTTAACTATATGGGAGGGTAAAAATGAGTTCTAATAAACAAAAGAAAAAAAGTAATAACTATTTGAAAAAAATAATTTACATATTCGACGAATTTCTATCCAAAGGTATGGGAGTTCAGTTTGTGATGTTACTTATCGCAGCAGGAGTTATTATATTGTTAGCTGGCCTTTTGGTAGGTCTTTTTATTGATGATAAGACCTTAACTGTTGGTGTATGGGAAAGTCTTATGCATCTTCTTGACCAGGGAACTATTACAGGAGACGAAACTAATAACAAATTGTATTTAGTATTTATGCTTATTGTCACTGGATTTGGTCTCTTGCTCATGGGTACTATCGTAGGTATTTTGAACAATGCTATTTCCTCAAGACTTGCTATATTGGATGAGGGTCTTACACAGGTTATGGAAAAAGGCCATATGGTTATTATAGGATATGATGATAACTGCTCATGTATAGTTAGACAGCAGATGGAATCCAATGAAAATTGGACTGGAAATCGAAGTATAGTTATTGTTGATGATATCCCTTCCTTGGAGATGAAGACTGACCTGCTGGGCAAATTAAATCTAGGAAGGAAGCTTAGAACTAAAAAAGGGGCAAAACGTTCTAAACTCATATATAGAACCGGAAACGTGGTAAATGAAAAGACTCTTCAGATGGTTTCCTTGGAATCAGCTAAGGCAATTATTATCAACAAGGATGATGACTTTGAGGTAATAAGAATACTCCTTGCCATATCAAAGTATTTCAAGAAAAAAGATATTGGTGTGCATATGACCGACAAGATGCCTAACATTGCCACACTTATGCATAATGAAGAAAACATCCAGGCTGCGAAGGTGGCAATAGGACTTTTTGATGAGAGCGGAAATGCCATACATAATCCAGCATCCAATAAGATTCAGATAATGTATATGGAGAAGATTCTTGCTCACATTTTTGCGCAGATATGTAGACAGCCAGGACTGTCTTGGGTTTTGTCTGAGATATTTAGCTATGATAATTCGGAGCTTTACATTGAGGATGAGTGTGATGGGGTATCTCTTATTGATATGGGATTTGAGGGAAAAACCTTCCGCCAGATATCTGGTGAACTTGAAAGTTCCATTGCGCTTGGAATACAAAAGGCAGATGGAAGAATTCTTCTTAATCCTGATTATGACGAAACTATATTTGAAAGAGGTGACAGACTGGTACATCTTGCTCTGGATGACAATGAAATTAAACTTAAACAAGCTGATATTAAGGAAGAAAAGTCAGGTGTGGCTGTTAGTCCCTCCTTCTTTGAGGAAGAACCATATCACATTATAATTCTTGGGTGGAGTAGTGCAATAAAGGATATAGTTATAGACATAAATGATTTTGCTATGCCTGGTTCTACAATAAAGATTGTATCAGATTATGAGAATTGTGAGGAAGTAAATAAAGATATTTTTGATACACTTTCTAATGTTAAGATAGAATATATTGATAAGTCTCCATATCATTGGGAATATGTTTCAGACTTCTTAGATAAGGAACGGGAAAAGTCAAGTAAAGATGACAAAAAGATTACTAACATTCTTATTCTATGTCAGGAAGATGTGGAACGTGATGAAGCAGACAGAAGAACCGCAGTATTGTTGCTTAATCTTAGAACATATCTAAATAAGTATGACAAGGAAAATACTATAAATGTTACCAGTGAAATCAACCAGATTGAGGATCAGATGCTTCTTCAAAGTGCGGAGATTAACGACTTTGTTGTAGGTGATGAGATTGCTAATCGCATTATGGTTCAGGTAGCTAACAACACAGATCTTTATCAGGTATTCCAAGATTTGCTCAATGATGAAGGCTCGGAGTTTTATCTTCGTGATATAAAAGATTATGTTGATATAACTGAAGATTTCACCTTCGATTATGTGTCAGATGTTGCGTTGGAAAAACATGAGATTGCTCTTGGATGGATTCACTATGATGAAAATGGCGAGGATGTAGATGTTAGGATGAATCCAAAATGTGAGCCTAGGTGTATGACTTTCAAAGGTGGAAAGGACAGATACTTTGGTGAAAAGGACAAGCTTATTGTTTTAGCTGAAGATTAAATATAGTATTCGATAGTTTCACAATAGTTCAAACTGCTTGTTATAAGCCAGCAATTATGGTAAAATATAAGCTATACGGGGAGTATGACTTTACGTCAAAATTACTTGCCAACAAAAGAGGGGGTATTGTATGAGTAGAGAATCAGATTTAGCTCAATTAAAAGAATTGCAGCAGGATATATACGATTTGTATCAGATGGGGGATAGATTCCATACTGTTTCGGGGAAGATAACAACATTGGTTAATGAAAAGGAACACCCTAAGGCACCGGCATATAATATGGCGCCGGTTAATAATTATGAGACCTTAAAGAAACAGTATACTGATGAGTGGGTAAAGAACCATAGCAGTATTAAGTTTTTTAGAATACTGTTTCTTATGCTTAATGCCTTTGCTATTATAGCTATTGCAATTATGTTTATTGCGGATCTATTTGGTGACACAGGATACATACTTACACCTGAGAAAGTAAAGGAATTTGGTGATATGAATGAGATAATATGTATAGCTATAGCACATGTTTTATTTTCTCTTGTACTTATTGTTGTGACATTTGCTATGACAGGAGAGGAGAGTTAAGTATGGGATGTATCGGAAAAGCCTTTTGGGGGCTTATAGGCATAGGACTTTGTGGGATGTACGTGGTGTTTTGCGTTATGCATGGTGGATGGAAGTATTGTGCTCTTGTGTTAGGCAGTACTGCCATTGCTATAGTACTTATTATGATATCAAAGCTTATTATGAAGCTTATTAGAAAGAATCCTGTATTTACAGGAAAGAAAGCTGCAAAGCTTGAGGAGGCTAGACAGCTTGATGAATCTAATGCACTTAAGAATCAGACTAACAAGTCAAAGATTGACGCTGAGTGGCAGAGTAATACAGAGAGAAGAGCTAAGGAGATAGATGCGATGCTTCCTAGCCTACAGGCCGAGTTGGCAGATATACAGAGACAGCTTGATGAAAAGGTTGCTGAGATAGATGGAAATGATTGTCTTGGTGAGGATGAAAAGAGTATTCAGATAATACAGATGCTTATCTATTTCATAGAGTCTCGTCGTGCAGATTCTATAAAGGAAGCACTTCATGAGTATGACAAGGCCCTTGCTAACAAGCAGATGGTTGAGCTTGAACAAAAACGTCTTGATATGCAGAAAGCTCAGATGGAGAGAGAAGCAAGCGATAGAAAGAAGCTGCTTGCGCTTCAGGAAGAGGCAAACGACAGAGCAAGATGGGCTGCTATGGATAATGCTAGACAAAGAGACCAGATGATTGAAAAACTCTCATCTATCCAATCAGTTGCTTTAACTGAGTACTATAAGAATTTATAGACAATAGAAGGTGTGAAGTCTTGATAATTTAACGAAGACTTTACACCTTTATTTTTTTGCAAAAAAAATATTGAAAAATTATAAAAAATAGTTGGAATATAGAGCATTTTATTATATAGTATATCTTGTCGAATTTTATGTAATGAAGTAGTGTGTTAAAGTGCACATAATATTATATAGCGGCTTATAAATGTGGAAAGGTTGGTATACCAAATGAGCGATACACTAATCGAATTTAAGAATGTCAAAAAGGTCTTTGACGACACTGTGGTTGTTGAGGATTTTAATTTAGAGGTTAAAAAAGGCGAGTTTGTTACCTTGCTTGGACCATCAGGTTGCGGTAAGACAACTATGCTTCGTATATTGGGTGGTTTTGAACTACCTACATCAGGAAGTATTATGATGAATGGAGAGGACATAAGTATGTTGCCTCCAAATAAGCGTCCGGTTAATACGGTATTTCAGAAGTATGCTCTTTTTCCACATCTAAATGTGTATGACAATGTAGCATTTGGACTTAAACTTAAAAAGATATCAAAAAAAGAGCAGGATGAAAAGGTTAAAAAGGCTCTTGAACTTGTTGATTTGGAAGGCTTTGAGAAAAGAGCTATAGATACATTGTCAGGTGGTCAGCAGCAGCGTATAGCCATTGCAAGAGCTATTGTAAATGAGCCGGATGTTCTTCTTTTAGATGAGTCTCTTAGCGCTCTTGATTACAAGATGCGTAAGGAGATGCAGGTTGAACTTAAGAACATGCACAAGAAGCTTGGTATCACATTTATATTTGTAACACATGACCAAGAAGAAGCTCTTACCATGTCGGATAAAATTGTTGTTATGGCGGATGGTGAGATTCAGCAGATTGGAACTCCAGAGGAGATATATAATGAGCCAAAGAATCTTTTTGTAGCGGATTTTATTGGTGAGAGTAATATATTTAAGGGAACTATGACTGGTTATCACAAGGCAAGATTTTGTGGAACTGAGTTTGACTGTGTAGATGATTATGAAAAAGATATGGTTATCGATGCAGTTATTCGTCCTGAGGACATTGTGATTACTGAGGAGAGCAAGGGTCAGATAAAGGGTGAAGTTTTATCTTGTGACTTCAAAGGAACCTTCTATATCGTTGTAGTTCAGGCAGGTAAGAATGAGATAGAGATTCATAGTCTTAACAATTATGAGATTGGAACCAAGGTGGGTATGTGTATCGAGCCTGATAATATACACATTATTCCTTACGATAGCAGTATCAACCATTATGAAGGTAAGATTGTTGCACCACAGCTTGAAGATAAGCTTCATGTTGAATTTGAGGACTTTGAAGTTGATATTGAGCCAAGTTTAATTCTTTCAGGGGCAGTTATGTCGGATTATGAGCTTAAGGATGCAGAGGGCAATGTACTTGATTTAACAGATAGAGTTGTGGAAGCTTCCTTTATACCTTCAGATGCAGACCTTACTGACCAGGCTGAGGAAGGTCTTATTCAGGGTAATATTTTCTCATTTATTTATGTTGATGACCATTATAGATATACAGTTAGAAGTAAATCTGAAGAGGACTATGTTGTTAACGATGAGGATTTGTGGAATCAGGAGGACTATGTTGGTGTAATTATTCCTGCTGACAAGATTTCATATAAGTTATTAGAGGAAAATGCGGATGAAGAGTAATAATTTAAGAAAACAACTGGCGATACCCTACGCGATATTTTTGATATTCTTCGTAGTATTGCCTTTGCTAGTTGTTATATATTATGGATTTACCAACGGAGATGGGGAACCATCCTTTGACAATTTTATAAGATTTTTCAAGAACGGTAAAACTATAGGAACTTTGGTATACAGTATTGCTATAGCAGTTCTTACAACATTTTTCTGTTTGTTACTTGCATATCCTGTTGCTCTTATTATTGCAAAGGGTGCCTATGACAAACACACAAAATTCTTGATGATTTTTGTTCTTCCTATGTGGATTAATTTTACACTTAGAGTTACGGCTTTGAAGGAAATACTTACCTTCATAGAGGGCAATCTAGCCTATCATCAGTTTTTTAACACTATACTTTGTATGGTGTATGACTTTTTACCGTTTATGATAATGCCTATATATAATTCATTGACCAAGCTGGATAATGGATTAATTGAGGCGGCATCAGATTTGGGTGCAAATAAGATTCAGGTATTTTTTAAGGTTATCTTGCCACTTTCTATACCGGGTATAGTAAGCGGTATTACGATGGTATTTTTACCATCCATGACAAACTATGTAGTACTTGATATGATTTATAACAGCACATATATTATGGGTAGTCTTATCGGAAGCTACTTTAGTGCTTACGATTGGCATAATGGTTCAGTTATTTCTATTATTCTTCTTATGATTATATTGGGAGTAACTGTTATATCGAACAAGTTCACTGAGTCAGATAGTAAAACACAGATGGCTCGTTAATCCACCGCATATGGCGGGACTTTTGAGGAGAAAAAAATGATTAAATTTTTTCAGCATATTGTTATATGGCTAGTGTTGCTGTTTTTATATGCACCTATTATGATTCTTATGGTGTACAGCTTTACAGATTCCACAATGATTGGTACAATTAAGAACTTTTCATTGCAGAACTATGTTACGCTTTTTACAACACCAGAATTAGTTTCTATGATAGTTGGAACCTTTACATTGGCTATTGGAGTGGCACTTCTTTCTACTTTCCTTGGAACAACAGGTGCCATAGGCGCATTTTATTCAAAGAAGAGAACTAGAGGCGCTATAGAACTTGCAAATCAGATACCTGTTGTTAATGCAGATGTTGTAACAGGTTTTTCTGTATGTATACTTATGATTGTATTTTTTAAGATTAGAAAGGAAACCTTTATTCCTCTTATAATCGGACAGACAGCTCTTTGTACACCGTTTGTATATTTGTCTGTACTTCCTAGACTTAAACAGATGGATCACCATCTTTACGAGGCTGCACTTGACCTTGGATGCACCACATCCATGGCTCTTAGAAAGGTTGTTATTCCACAGATTGTTCCAGGAATTGTTTCTGGATTTATGACAGCAATTACCCTTTCTCTTGATGATTATTTCATCACTACTTATACTAAACCGGCAACATTTGATACAATAAGTACCTATGTTGTAAATGCGACGAAGGGTTCGCAAACTGAGATAAAGACAGCTCTTTGGGCATTGTCTACCCTTATATTTGTACTTGCAGCTCTCTATGTTGTTGCACAAAATTTCGCGAAAAAGAAAGAGGAGAAGACATGAAGATAAAGTCAAAAAAGAAAATTTCATATATGTTGTGTTTTGTGCTCCTCTTTACAAATATGATTCTTACAACAGGCTGTGGGAGCAGTGATAGCGATGATGAAATCGTTCTTCGTATAAGTAATTGGGAAGAGTATATTGACGAAGGCGATTGGGACGAAGAGGAGACTATAGAATTAGAAAATGGCACAGTCATTTGCTCAGAAACAGGCATAATAGAGGATTTTGAGAATTGGTTCTATGAGACCTATGGTAAGAAAGTAAGAGTTGAATATTCTACTTTCGGTACCAATGAAGAACTTTACAATCAGCTTTCTATGGGAGATACCTATGACTTGGTGTGCCCATCTGAATACATGATAATGAAGATGATGGCTGAGGATATGCTTGTTCCTTTTTCGGAGGATTTTTACGACCCTACCATTGAAAATAATTATTATGCAAAGGGTGTTTCTCCTTACATAAAGGGAGTCTTTGATAATCTTTCCATAAATGACGAGCCTATATCTAAGTATGCTGCCGGATATATGTGGGGAACACTTGGTATAGTGTATAATCCTGAGTATGTAACTGAGGAAGAAGCGGCACACTGGGATATGCTTCTTATGGATAAGTTTGACAAAAGGGTAACTATAAAAGATAGTGTAAGAGATGCATATTTTGCTGGCAATAGCATATATAACAAGGAATTGTTGCTTTCAGAAGAGTTTATGAATGCTGAAGATTATTATGCACAGATGGAAATTATACTTAATGCAACAGACAAGGAAACAATAGATGCGGTTGAGGATATACTTTCCGATATTAAGAAAAATGTGTATTCTTTTGAAACTGATAGTGGTAAGGCAGATATGGTTTCTGGAAAGGTAGTTGCAAACCAGCAGTGGTCAGGAGATGCAGTATATACTTTAGACCAGGCTGAAGAAGAAGGGGTTATGCTTTGCTATTCTGCGCCGGAAGAGGCTACAAACCTTTGGTTTGACGGCTGGTGTATGTTGAAGGATGGTATAGATGGAGACCCGGATAAGCAGCTTGCGGCAGAGGCATTTGTAAATTTTGTGTCTAAACCTGAAAATGCAATTCGTAATATGTGGTATATAGGTTATACTTCGGTTATATCTGGCGGTGAGGATGAATCAATCCTTCAATACGCAGAGTTTTTATACTCAGCAGAAGATGAGGAAGAGGAAACTGTAGAGTATCCGATAGCATACTTTTTCACAGGTTCTGATGAGGCAGAACTTACAGAAGAAGAGATAGCTATGTATACTATAACTACCACACCAGACCAGACTAATCGTCAGCTTTTTGCCCAGTATCCACCAGAGGATGTAATGAAGCGAAGTGTGGTTATGGCATACTTTGATAAGGAAGGAAACGAGCGAATCAACCAGATGTGGCTCAATGTAAGATGCTTTGATTTGTATGAGTATCTGCCATAGATTAGTATATTTAAATAATAGCCTAAGACTAAAATTGGAGATTTATAATGAATTATAGAAAACCTTCCTACTACGAAGAATTTAAATGTATTGCCAAGGATTGTCCAGATACCTGTTGCGCAGGTTGGGAGATTGTTATCGACAAGGATACTATGTCAAGATACCAGTCTATGGGGGGAGAACTTGGAGAGTATATTTTGTCTAATGTTAATAAGGAGGAAGGGGTATATAAAAGATGTGGCAACAGATGTGCATTTTTAAATGAGGATAATCTATGCGATTTGATAATTAGGGCTGGTGAGGATAAGCTTTGCAGAACCTGCGATAAATATCCGAGACATTTTGAGGAGTATGGTAATCTGTTAGAATATCTGATATCCATCTCTTGTCCTGTTGCTGCCAAAATGATTGTAGCTAGAGAAGAGAAAGATTCTTTTTCATCATATTCGGATGACAAGCCTCCTTTATCCAAGGATGTTGATAAGAAATTATTATCATGTATATGTGATATAAGATATACTCTTTTCTCACTGATGACAGATAGAAAAGATGATATAAATGTACGTATAAAAAAGATTCTCGCTGTGGGTGAGAAGGTACAGCCTCTCATATACCAATACGAAAAGTTAGGAATAAAGAAAATTGTTCCATTTTATAAGAGTAATATATTGAAAAAGGTAAATAAGATTCTAGCAGATGAAGAATGGTTTGATATATATGCTCAACATAAGGAAATAAGTTTTTCTGCAAATGAGCAAAAAAAACTTATGAATTCTTATATGGAGATGTATGTAAGCCTTGAAAATATCAACGATAAGTGGCCAAAGATGGTTGAAGAAGTTATTGATATTTTATATAAGGATTTGTCTTGTGAAGAATACCATTGTTATAAAAAAGAGTTTGATTCATATATTAAGAGTATGGACTATGCATATGAACATTTGTTGGTGTACTTCGTATATGCATATGTTTTGGGAGGAGTGTATGATTACAATATACAGGGGATGATTAAATTCTCTGTGATAAGCACTCTGATTATAAAAGAAATGTGCTATGCCCATTGGCTTAAGAATAATAAAAATTTTAGTATGGATGACTTGGTAAACTATGCGTATCTTTATTCAAGACAGGTGGAGCACTCAGATAACAACGTATTGTGTCTAGAGGGTATATTTACAGCTCATATATGTTTTCAT
>JAGBBM010000097.1 GCA_017938485.1 Lachnospiraceae bacterium | reverse complement strand
TAAGAAAATCCAGAATAATTTACTGGTTGATTTCTGAAGCATTTGTTGTTATTACTTTTTTCTTTTGGGGAATATTTATTGTTGGTCCTATTTGGTTTCAATAACATAAATCCCAATTTTGTGAAGAGCTGAAATCATGCAAGAATTTGAATTTGGAGGTGAGTTTTAATGCAGGACATAATTGCAAAACTAACAGCAAAAGATGATAAATATGCTTGTGCCATTGCTGATAAAATCATATCCGAAAGTAGAGATACTGATGAATGGTATGAATTTTTTGATGCGTTTGCGTCTCTACTTAACCATCCAAAGTCATTAGTAAGAAATCGCGTGTTGTATATTCTTTCGGCTAATGCACAGTGGGACGATGAGAATCGTTTTGATGCAATAATATCAGATTATCTTTCCCATGTTACGGACGATAAGCCGATTACTGCGAGACAATGTATAAAGGCTCTTGCACAGGTGGGAGTGGCAAAGCCACAATATATTCCGAGAATATTATCATGTTTTCAAGAAGCCGACTTATCAAAGTATAAGGACAGTATGCGTCCGCTGATTGAACGAGATATGGCGGAAACTAAAAAAGCATTGATAGAGCAACTTTGAATTTATAGAAGGGAACGATAATATGATACGACATGCAACGATAGCAGATGCATCAAGAATAGCAGAAATATTGATTTTTACAAAAAGAATGAATTATAGAAAGATTTTTCAGAATGATAAGGTGTCATTTGGAGAAATGCAAGTATACCCATTGGCAAAAAGTTATATTGATAATTCGGATGAATTGGAGGGAATATGGGTTTATGATGATGAATTTGTTAAAGGAGTAATACATCATGATGGAAAACAGATTGTAGAATTGTACGTTGATTCATTTTTTGAAAATCAAGGGATTGGGAGTAAGCTTATAAAATATGCTATTGAGCAGTTAGATTGTGATTTTTTATGGGTTCTTGAAAAGAATATAAAGGCAATACGATTTTATCAAAGGCACGGTTTTGTGATTACAGAAGAAAAACAATATGAGGAAGGCACAACAGAATATATTATCAAAATGAAGCGATAAATCCCAATTTATGGAGAACAGAAAAGTTCAATTTCTATTCTCTACTTTTCGTAGGTAGTAAAATATAGTGTCAGTGTTTATGATATTTTCATAGGAGGTACATAAGGATGAATCAATATGTAACAGGAGCAGTAATTAAAAAACTGCGAGAAAAATATCATTTTACACAGGCTGAACTTGCGGAGAAATTGAATGTTTCAGATAAAGCTGTTTCAAAATGGGAGACAGCAAAGGGGTACCCGGATATTACTTTACTTGAATCAATCGCAAAGGTTTTCGGTATTTCAATTACCGAATTGATTTCTGGGGATGAAGTCAGTAATGTGAATGTTTCAGCCAATGTGATGCGTTCAAAGCTTTATGTGTGTCCGGTTTGTGGGAACATCATTCATACCATGGGAGAAGCAGTTATTCAGTGTCACGGAATAATCCTTAAGCCCTGTCAGGCAGAAGAAACGGATGAAAACCATATGGTTTTTATAGAACGAATTGAAGATGAGTATTACATTCGTGTTGAACATGATATGACAAAACAGCATTATATTTCTTTTATTGCGGGAGTATCAGCGGATAAAATTCAGATGGTAAAGTTATACCCTGAGGGCAATGCAGAAGCAAGACTAAAGATAAATGGAGTTAGGAAAATTCTTTTTTATTGCAATAGAGATGGGTTGTTTTCTATAGCGCCAGTTAAAGGGATAGATGATAAGCAGACTTCTTATGATGATGTAGAGGAACGTAAAGCCTTAGAACAAACTGCAAAAGTACTGTTTGGATAAAAATAGATGAAGTGTATGCATTAATTGACAATGCAAAACTTATGGAAGAGATGGCTCGATTATCTGCAAAGGGTGAGATGGGATGGAGCGATACATATAATTAGCAAAATAAAAAATATGATTACTGGGAAAAATGGCTGGCTCTGGATGAGGAGTAAAGCTACATCAGTTCCTACATTGTCTTGTGGCTATGTAGGAACTTTTTATATTTAGTATTGACATACGACTTTCTTGATGCTATTATAAACATATGAACAATTATTCATATGAAATTAAATGATAAGGAGGAATTCATATGCATATAGATGACAAACATGCAGATTGCTGCGATGAGAGCATAATTCATGATGATTTGATTCACCTTGTGGCAGAGGATATGCCAGAGGAAGAAGAGTTATATGATTTGGCAGAGCTCTTTAAGGTGTTTGGAGATACCACAAGAATTAAGATTTTATACACCTTGTTTAAGTCGGAGATGTGTGTCTGCGATATAGCGGAGGTTCTCGGTATGTCGCAGTCAGCTATTTCCCATCAGCTTAGAGTTTTGAAGCAGGCTAAGTTGGTTAGAAACAAGAGGGATGGTAAACAGATTATTTACTCATTAGATGATGCCCATATTAGTAAGATTATAAGTATGGGACTTGAACATGTTAAGGAATAGGGAGGAATTTATTATGAAGAAGAGATTTGATATGGAAGATTTAGATTGTGCAAACTGCGCTGCAAAGATGGAGGCAGCTATTAAGAAGATTGATGGTGTAAAGGATGCCACAGTTAGTTTTATGGCTCAGAAGCTTACTATCGAGGCTGAGGAAGAGGATTTTGACAGAATTATGAAAGAAGCAGTTAAGGCGGTTAAGAAGGTTGATTCAGATTGTAGTATAGTTCTTTAGTAGGGTGTGTCTATGAATAAGAAACAGAAAAGAACATTAAAGAATATAATAATCAGTATTGTACTACTGATTGTTATCACAATTATATATAAGCTATTTTTGAAGGACATAGATATGCCATCCTATGCTAAAAGGATTATAGCTATAGCTATGTACCTTATCCCTTACTTGATTGTAGGTGGAAAGGTCCTTCTAAAAGCGGGAAGAAATATTTTAAATGGTCAGGTCTTTGATGAGAATTTTCTCATGACTATTGCTACTATCGGTGCCTTTGTTTTGGGCGAATACACGGAGGCAGCAGCGGTTATGATTTTCTATCAGGTGGGAGAGCTCTTTGAAAATATAGCTGTAAATAAATCAAGAACAGCTATAACTTCCCTTTTAAAATTAAGGCCAGATTATGCCAATATTGAGAGAAATGGTGAGCTTACTAAGGTTGACCCTGAAGATATAAATATTGATGATGTAATAGTTGTTTTGCCAGGAGAAAAGATTCCTCTAGACGGAGTTATTGTGGAGGGTGAAAGTTATGTAGATACCTCTGCATTAACAGGTGAGTCTGTACCAAGAAGAGTAGTAACTGGGGAAAGTGTAATGAGTGGTTGCGTCAATACTCAGGGAGTACTAAGGATAAGAGTCTCCAAAACCTTTGGTGAGTCCACAGTGGCAAAGATTCTTGATATGGTGGAGAATGCCAGCACAAGAAAGTCTCGTTCTGAAAGCTTTATAACTAGATTTGCTAAGTACTACACACCTATAGTTGTGATTACAGCAGTTGTGGTTGCTGTGTTGCCACCAGTCATTTTGTCTCAGAGCTTTTCTATGTGGCTTGGTAGAGCGCTTATATTTTTGGTTATTTCCTGCCCTTGTGCATTGGTTATATCTGTACCCCTTAGCTTCTTCGGTGGTATTGGTGCAGCGTCCAACCACGGTATATTAGTAAAAGGTAGCAATTATCTTGAAGCTATGGCAGAAGCGAACACTATTGTTCTTGATAAGACAGGAACTCTTACAGAGGGTGTATTTAAGGTAAATGAGATTGTAAGTGTTTCTGATATAGATAAGAGTAAGATAATAGAGCTTGCGGCTTTGGCGGAGAGCTATTCTAATCATCCTATTGCTAAGTCTATTGTTTTAGCATATGAAGCAGAGGGTAAGTCACCAGATAAGGATGCCATCCTTGGGGTGGAGGAGATTTCTGGAAAGGGCATGCTGCTTAAGCTGGGAGAGGGGAATTACTATGTGGGTAATCAGGCTCTTATGGAGACCTATAACATTTCCCTTGACAAAGAGCTTTTAGAAGAAGTATCCAAGCATCTTGGAACAGTTTGTTATGTTGCAGATGAAAAGGAATGCTTGGGTTATATAACTATTTCAGATGTTATAAAGAAGGATTCAAAGCAGGCTATCGAAAGACTTCACAAGCAAGGAGTGAAGAATTCGGTTATGCTTACTGGTGATAGAAAGGAAGCGGCAGATAAGGTTGCTGCAGAGCTTGGAATCAAGAAGGTTTTGAGTGAACTTCTACCTGGAGATAAGCTTAGTGTGTTGGAAGAGATTATTAAGGATAACAAAGAGGGTAACACCGTATTTGTAGGTGATGGTATTAATGATGCACCTGCTCTTACAAGAGCGGATATTGGTATTGCTATGGGTGCCCTTGGCCAGGATGCGGCCATTGAGGCGGCAGATATAGTCCTTATGGATGATAATCCTGCTAAGATTGCTACAGTTCAAACCATAGGAAGAAAAACTATAACTATAGTAAGACAGAATATAGGCTTTGCTCTTGGAGTCAAGTTCCTTGTTATGATTCTCGGTGTTATGGGTATAGCCAACATGTGGCTTGCAGTCTTTGCGGATGTAGGTGTGGCAGTGATTGCTATTTTAAATGCAATGAGGATGCTTAGGTTTAAGGAAAGCTAGTTATCATAGAAAATAGATGGTAAAGCAGGGGTGTTTGTGTTACAATTTGTACATGAGTAAAGTTTGTTGATTAGCTCCTGTGGGGGCTATGTGTACAGATTGAGAGGAGGTATTATATGAAGGCTAAGAATATTATACTTGTTTTAGTCACCATATTACTTGTGGCAGGTATTTCTATTGCGGGAATTCTTTTTCTTAATAAGAAGGATTCATACCGAAACATTAAGGTCTATGAGTATGATGGAGATGGCATTGTTACAAGAAAATCTGCTGGCGACATTGTACCATATAGTGACATGGTTTTAGAGTCAGGGGATAATGTGAAGCTTAATACGGGTCTTATGTCCCTTAAGTTGGATGATGATAAGTACGTGTATGTTGAGGAAGGTACAGAATTTTCTATCGAGGCAACAGGCTCAGCTAAGGATAGTAAAACAATTATTAATCTTAAAAGTGGTGCTATTACAAATGACATTCAAAGTAAGCTGAGTGATGAATCCTACTACGAAATTAATACCCCTAATTCAACAATTTCAGTTAGAGGTACTAATTACCGTGTTGGAATTTATGAGGATGAAAACGGTGTAGAGTATTCGAGGGTTACTGTATTTGAAGGAAAGGTAACAACTAAACTTATTTTTGCTGATGGAACAGCTTCTGATGAAGAACTTGTCATAGAGTCTGGAAAAGAGGTTATTATTTATAAGGATGATACCACTACAGATTATCAGGGAGAGGTACAGGATATTGATTATTCTACACTTCCAGAGAAGATGGTTGATATAGATAATCCATTAGCTGAAACAGGAAATGTAAATCCAGATGGTGAAGATGCTGGCGATGCTGGAAATGCTCCAGGAGAAAATGTTGAATCTGACCTTACGCAGGAGGAGATAGACAATATTGCATTATTTGCAAAATACGTAACATCTACACAGGCGGCAGCAGCAGAGTCCATAGAAGGTATGACCCTTCAGATGTCTGATGAGGTTGTAATGAAGACCATGGGAACTTTGGCAAATGATTATATGGAGTCTGCTGGAGACGTAGACCTTTCACCATACGTTGTGCCTAATACACCTGGTGGTGGTGGAATGCTTGTGACCAAGGAAGCCATAGATAAGTATATCTTAGATTTGTTTGATTATTCAGATATAGTGTACTATGAACTGGGAGATGTAAGACTGGGAGATAACGGTTACGAAATCTGGGCACATCAGGGATACTGTGACACTACTATAACTGTTAATGAAACCTATATGGACGGAGATAACTATGTGATAGAGGGTGTTGCAAAACTTAATTACATGGATATATTTGACCCTATGTTTATGGATGCAGATTTTACATTTATTGTAAGACGTAATCCGGAGAGTCCTTTTGGATTTACATATGTAAATTTGGAATTTGGCACAGTTGTTATGGATTAATTTAAAATTTATATAAAAAGTATATTGTTACTTTTTGTCAAATAAAGTATTATTATGTAGTGGAGGTTATTATAACCATCCACTACATTTTATTTTGAAGAGGAATTTATTATGGACACGATTTTGATGATTATCAAGCTCCTTGGTGGTCTTGCCATGTTTTTATATGGTATGGAGATTATGGGAGACGGACTTAAGCAGGGGTCTGGTAATACTCTGAAGAATGTATTGGGCAAATTAACCCAGAATGCTTTGCTTGGAGTTTTGACAGGTGCTCTTGTAACAGCAGTTATTCAGAGCTCTACAGCGACTATTGTTCTTACAGTTGGTCTTATTGGTGCAGGTATACTTAACTTACGTCAGGCGGTTAGTATCGTTCTTGGTGCCAATATCGGTACTACAGTAACAGCACAGATTATTCGTTTGATGGATATTGATTCATCAGGAAGTACTATATTGACATTTTTTAAGCCGGATACACTTGCTCCTATTGCTCTTATAATTGGTATTATATGTGTTATGTTTATCAAGAAGGAGAGCAGCAAGAATATTGGTATGATTGCTCTTGGTTTCGGTATATTGTTTATGGGTCTTTTAGGTATGACCGATGCAGTTGAGCCGCTTTCCAGTTCGAAGGCATTTGCAGATATACTTGGACGTTTTTCAGATATGCCATTTCTTGGTATTATTACAGGCCTTGTACTTACAGTCATTGTACAGAGTTCATCTGCAATGGTTGGTATTCTTCAAGCACTTTCATCAACTGGAGCTATGACCTTTGAACTTGTATATCCTATTATCATGGGTATTAACTTAGGTACTTGTGTTACCACAGCTTTGGTATGTTCTATAGGTTCATCTAAGGATGCAAAGAGAACAGGTATAGTTCACATCGTATTCAATACAATTGGAACTATATTATTCATGATTGCTATGACTATACTTAGAAATGTTGGCTTTATGCCAGATATGTGGGAAGGTGTGGTAGATAGTGGTATTATAGCCAACTTCCAGACTATATTTAACCTTGTTACAGCTATAGTTCTTCTTCCGTTCACAGGAGTTCTTGTGAAGATTGCATGTGCTATAGTAAAGGATGATGAGGAAGGTGCAGAGGTTAAGTATCCTGAGCTTGCAGCCCTTGATTCAAAGCTTATGATTACACCTCCGGTTGCTCTTGCAGAGGTTACTAAGATTGCCGTTAATATGGCAGAGATTGCAAAGGATAATGTGGCTTTGAGTTTGCAGCAGTTTAAGGATTTTGATGCGGAGGTCTCTGCTCAGATTAATGAGGCAGAGGATAAGTTAGATTGCTTTACAGATAAGGCAGATAACTATCTCATAGAGCTTTCAAGTCATATAAAGAATGCAGCAGACAAACGTCAGCACACTATGCTTATGCAGTGTATACGTGATATTGAACGTATAGGTGATTATGCTTCTAACTTTGATGAGCTTGCTAAGAAAAAGGCTGATACAGAAGTCAAATTCTCTAAGGTTGCGAAGAAGGAGTTTGCGGTTATTAGTGATGCGATAAATGAAATTTTGCGACTCACTATAGAGGCTATGACTGATGAAAATGATTATGTGGCAAGACGTATAGAGCCGCTGGAAGAGGTTATTGACGATATGGTACTTCTTCTTAAGAATCGTCATACAGATCGTTTGTGCGAGGGTGTGTGTTCTATCAATGGTGGACTTATCTTTATGGATGTACTCACATATTTGGAGCGTACTGCTGACCAGTGTTCAACTATTGCTATGCTTTTGCTTGGTAAGAATAATGATGAGATTTCACAGAACCATCATATGTATATGCAGGCACTTCATAATTCTTCAGACCAGTCTTATTTGGCTGAGCAGGAGAATCGTAAGGCGCAGTATCTGACACCACTTAAAAATTTAAAATAATATTCTTGACAGATTTGTAACCTGGGAATATAATCCACGTATAATAAATTATAGACTAAACCTTTGAACAGGAGTAGTAGCTATTTGGAACATTTTCAGAGAGTCTCAGATGGTGTGATTGAGGTAGTGGGAATTATAGTGAATGGACCTGTGAGGGCAAGCTGAAACATTTGGAGTAGGTAAGACGTGACTGCACGTTACAGCAGAACATGTATGATGGTACATGGTTGAGAGCATTCTTTTAGTAGAATGAAGTTAGGTGGCACCGCAGAAGTATATTATACTCCTGTCCTATCAGAGATGATAGGACAGGAGTTTTTTATTTTGTACCTGAAATGAGCCAAGAGAGTTTGTGCAGTTTTACTGCTCAATATAAATATTAAAATTAAGAAAGGAAGGTAGTAACTATGGAGACAAAGAAAATGATACCCTACAAGATTTATCTTGAGGAACAGGAGATGCCAAAGCAGTGGTATAACGTAAGAGCTGATATGAAGAAGAAACCTGCACCTATTTTAAATCCAGGAACTTTGCAACCTGTGACAGAGGAAGAGCTTTCAGCAATCTTTTGTACTGAACTTGCTAAGCAGGAGCTTGATGATACAACGGCATATTTTGACATACCTGAAGAGATAAGAGACTTTTACAAGATGTATCGTCCCGCACCTTTAGTTAGGGCTTACTGCCTCGAAAAAAAGCTTGGTACACCAGCTCATATATACTATAAGTTCGAAGGTAATAACACATCAGGAAGTCATAAATTAAACTCGGCTATAGCACAGGCTTATTATGCTAAAAAACAGGGACTTAAGGGAGTGACAACTGAAACGGGAGCAGGACAGTGGGGTACAGCCCTTTCTATGGCATGCTCATACTTTGATATGGATTGTCAGGTGTATATGGTTAAGTGTTCCTACGAGCAAAAGCCATTCAGACGAGAGGTTATGAGAACTTACGGTTCAAAAGTCACCCCATCCCCATCAATGAATACTGAGGTTGGAAGAAAGATTAACGAGGAGTTCCCGGGGACTACCGGAAGTCTTGGGTGTGCCATATCAGAGGCGGTAGAGGCAGCAGTAGCTCAGGAAGGTTACAGATATGTTCTGGGCTCAGTTTTATCTCAGGTGCTTCTACATCAGTCTGTTATAGGTCTTGAGACTAAGGTGGCACTGGATAAGTATGGAATTAAAGCAGATACAATTATTGGCTGTGCTGGAGGAGGTTCAAATCTTGGTGGTCTCATATCACCATTTGTGGGAGAGATGCTAAGAGGTGAGGCAAACTATCAGATTATTGCGGTGGAGCCTGCGTCCTGTCCAAGTCTTACAAGAGGTTCCTATGAGTATGATTTCTGTGATACTGGCAAGGTGTGTCCTCTTGCAAAAATGTATACCTTGGGAAGCTCATTTATACCATCTGCAAGCCATGCGGGAGGACTTAGGTATCACGGTATGAGTTCTGTGGTTTCAGAGCTTTATGCTCAGGGATACCTTGAGGCCAGAAGTGTGGAGCAGACAGAGGTATTTAAGGCGGCAGAAATGTTTGCCAGAGTAGAAGGAATTCTTCCTGCCCCAGAAAGTAGTCACGCTATAAAGGTTGCTATAGATGAGGCACTGAAATGTAAGGAAACTGGTGAGGAAAAGAATATTGTATTCGGTCTTACTGGAACGGGCTATTTTGATATGGTGGCATACCAGAGATTTAATGATGGTGAAATGTCCGATTATATACCAACAGATGAGGAGATAGAAAGCTCCTTAAAGAAACTGCCTAAAGTCAATATGTAAACAAAAAAACCTTTTTATATTGTGTGAAAATATGGTATCATATATACTGTAAGATTGTGCAAGGAAGGAGGAGCAGTATGAATTACATTTTGCATTATGATATCGCCGCATTAATAATAAGTGTTACTGTGATTTTACATCACTTCATCAGAAGAAATGTAAAAACAAAGGCTGCTACTCTTTTTGTTGTTATGATGATTCTTCAACTTACAACAGCAACCTTGGATATAGTGACTGCTCTTATGATTGACAAGGCTATTCCTGCTACAGTTACATCTATGTATGTTTGGAATGCATTATATCTTCTTACCTTTAATGCAATCACTCCGGTATTCTTATGTTACTTGTTATATATAACAAAGGGTGATGACAAGACTTGGACAAAGCTTGATTATGTAAAGGTTTGGGGACCATATGCTATAGATTTTATTTTTATAGTTTCAACACCATGGACAGATGCTGTATTTTATGTTGATGAGAATCTAAATTATGGTCACCATTGGCCATTTTATATTATATATGCAATATCAATAATGTACCTCTTTATAGGTGCGTATCAGATAGTGCGAAATCGTCACAATGTAAAGAAACAACAAATTATAGTTGTTATATTTTTTATCTCAGTAACTATAGGTTCTATAGTTATACAGATGTTTATACCTAACTTGCTTATTATTCAGTTCTTTACATCAATAGCCTTTTTCTTGATATATTTGTCACTAGAAAACCCTGACAACTATATTGACAGTAGTGTGGGTATTCTGAATAGAGAAGGCTACATACTTACAGTAAGGGCAGCGCTAGATAGAAAGAAGAGCTTTAGATTGGTTGGAGTATATTTGAGTGGTCTTAGATATCTCAACGAAACTATAGGTGTTGAAAATAAGAAAAGATTGATAAGAGATATTGTAAAGTTTTTGAGTACTCTAAATGGCTCTCGAAATGTATTTCGTTTATCTAACACAAAGTTTGTGATATTCCTTGAAGATGATAAGGAATTGGAAAAGATTATCATAAACAGCATTAATGAGAGATTTGAAACACCGTTTGAGGTTAATAAAACAGATGTACCTTTAAGTCCAACTATGGCTATTCTTCGATGCCCAGAGGATGCGGATGCATTGGATAATGTTATGGACCTTATGGATTATTCCATGAATGAGCTTGTGGAGAATACAGAGGCTGGTATTATATATGCCGGTGAGGATGTGGTTAC
>JAGBBM010000096.1 GCA_017938485.1 Lachnospiraceae bacterium | reverse complement strand
TACTACTAAAAAAGTGACAAAGAAGCGTGTCAGAAAGAACGTTGAAAACGGACAGGCTCATATTCAGTCATCTTTTAACAATACAATTGTTACATTAACAGATGCCGAGGGTAATGCATTATCTTGGGCAAGTGCAGGTGGTTTAGGCTTCAGAGGTTCAAGAAAGTCTACACCTTACGCAGCACAGATGGCAGCAGAGACTGCTACAAAGGCTGCTTTACCATACGGTTTAAAGAACGTAGAAGTTATGGTAAAGGGACCAGGTTCAGGTAGAGAGGCAGCAATCAGAGCACTCGCTGCTTGTGGTCTTAACGTTACAAGTATCAAGGATGTTACTCCAGTTCCACACAACGGATGTCGTCCACCAAAGAGAAGAAGAGTCTAATAGGAGGTACAAGAAGAATGGCAGTAGATAGAACCCCAATTCTTAAGAGATGCAGATCTTTGGGTATGGAGCCAATGTATCTCGGTGTTAATAAGAAATCAAATAGAAAATTAGTTAGAGCTAACAGAAAGGTTAGCGAGTATGGACTTCAGCTTAGAGAGAAGCAGAAGGCTAAGTTTATCTATGGTATGCTTGAGAAGCCTTTCCGTAACTTATACGAGAGAGCTGAGAGAATGCCAGGTCTTACAGGTCCTAACCTTATGATTTTATTAGAGTTAAGACTTGATAACATCATCTTCCGTATGGGATTTGCTAGAACAAGAAGAGAGGCTAGACAGATCGTAGATCACAAGCACGTTCTTGTAAATGGTAAGTGTGTAAACATTCCATCATACAGAGTAAATCCTGGTGACAAGATTGAAATCAGAGAGAAGAGTAAGTCTCTTCAGAGATATAAGGATATCGTTGAGGCAAACGCAGGACATACAGCTCCAGCATGGATGGAGTCAAGCTTAGAGACTTTAAGCGGTACTGTTGTTGAGATGCCACTTAGAGAGCAGATTGACGTACCTGTAAACGAAACACTTATCGTCGAGTTATATTCAAAGTAAGATAAAATAATTCACCACGTCATAAGTGGCGTGGTGGATATTCTAATAAGAAGTAACTTAGAAACCGGTTTTCCATAAGGAGGGTTAATAGTGTTTGAATTCGAAAAGCCTAGAATAGAAATCGCAGAGATTTCTGAGGACAACAAGTACGGTCGATTTGTCGTTGAGCCTTTAGTTAGAGGATATGGTACAACTCTCGGTAATTCTCTTAGAAGAATTATGTTGTCATCATTACCTGGTACAGCTGTAAGCGTAATTAAGATTAAGGGCGTATTACATGAGTTCAGTTCAATTCCTGGAGTAAAGGAAGATGTAACTGAAATCGTAATGAACATAAAGAATATATGTATCAAGAATAAGAACAAAAACAATGCAGCTTCTAAGGAAGTTATGTATGGTTATATTGATGCTTCAGGCGATTGTGTTGTAACAGCTGGTGATATTCAGATTGATGGGGATCTTGAGATTCTTAATCCAGACCTTGTTATTGCTAATCTTAGTGGAGCAGATGCTAAGCTTGAGATGGAGCTTACTATCACAAATGGTAAGGGTTATGCTGGTTCTGACAAGAACAAGGAGCGTGATACATCTATCGATGCTATAGCAGTAGATTCAATCTACACACCTGTAGAGCGTGTTAATCTTACAGTAGAGAATACACGTGTTGGTCAGATTACTGACTATGACAAGCTCACACTTGATGTATTTACAAACGGAACATTAGCACCAGATGAGGCAGTAAGCCTTGCAGCTAAGGTTTTAAGTGAGCACTTAAGTCTCTTCATCGACTTATCAGAGATTGCTAACACAGCAGAGGTTATGATAGAGAAGACTGATGATGAGAAGGAGAAGGTTCTCGAGATGAACATTGATGAGTTAGAGCTTTCAGTTCGTTCATACAACTGTCTCAAGAGAGCTGGTATCAATACAGTTGAAGAATTAACAAACAAGACTTCTGAGGACATGATGAAGGTTCGTAACCTTGGTCGTAAGTCACTTGAGGAAGTTTTAGGAAAATTAAAAGAATTAGGCTTATCTTTAAAAACTGGAGAAGACTAAGCAATTACCACTCACGCTGAATAATAGTAGGCACAGTGAAGACCCACATGGGTAAGGAGGAAATTTTATTATGGCTATGTATAGAAAGCTTGGAAAGAAATCAGACGCTAGAAAGGCATTACTTCGTAATCAGGTAACACAGTTACTTTACCACGGAAAGATTGAGACTACTGAGGCAAGAGCTAAGGAAGTTCGTAAGATTGCTGAGCACCTTATCACTTTAGCAGTTAAGGAAAAGGATAACTTCGAAGAGGTTACTGTAACAGCTAAGGTTGCAAAGAAGGACAAAGACGGCAAGAGAATCAAGGAAGTTGTAGATGGTAAGAAGGTTACTCAGTACGACGAAGTTGAGAAGAAGGTAAAGAAGGACAATCCTTCAAGACTTCATGCTAGAAGACAGATGCTTAAGGTTTTATATCCTGTAGTTGAGGTTCCAACTGAGGCTGCTGGTAAGAAGGCAGGTACTAAGAAGGTTGACTTAACAGCTAAGTTATTTGATGAGTACGGTACTAAGTACGCTGGACGTAACGGTGGTTACACAAGAATCGTTAAGATTGGCGAGCGTCGTGGTGACGGTGCTATGAAGGTTATCCTTGAGTTAGTATAATTTATAGCTTATAAATGATAAAGGTTTTGAGGGCAGGAAGGACGTTTCCTGCTCTCTTTATTTTTACTTAAAAGAGAAAGGTATACAAATACTAGTATGTTAGGAAGTAAACAAGGAAACAAATTAAATGAATACGTACCGGATTATGTGGTTTTTGATCTTGAGACCACTGGCATAAGCCCGTACAATGATTCTATTATAGAGATATCAGCAGTGAAGGTTATAGGTGGAAAGATTGTGGATACGTTTTCTACTCTGGTAAATCCAAGAAGGCCAATTCCTTATGGTGCAACTGCGGTAAATGGTATAACGGATGATATGGTAGAAGATGAACCTTATTTAGAGGAGGTTTTACCAGGGTTTAACGCCTTTATAGAGGATTTTGTCCTTGTAGGGCATAATATTGCCTCCTTTGATATGAAATTTATCTGGAAGGCAGCTACAGAGCATCTGGGACAGACTTTTAGCAATGACTACATAGATACCCTGCCTATGGCAAGAAAGCGTCTGCCAAAGCTTGCTCACCACAGATTAGTTGATTTGGCAGAGTATTATAATATAAGTACAGAAGGAGCCCACAGGGCACTTAATGACTGTATAATGAACCAGCAATGCTTTGAGTTACTTCAGCAGGAGTATGTGAAAAATCCCCCTAAGCTATGCCCAAAATGTGGCGGTGAATTAACGCGAAGAAATGGAAGATACGGAGAGTTTTACGGGTGCTTGGAGTTCCCGAAGTGCAGATATACGGAGAATGTATAATATATATTTTTGACATAAAAAAGATGTAAGACAGTTTGTGTTGTCTTACATCTTTTTTGTATGGTTATGCTGACTAAGCTAGAAAAACAAATCCTTACCTGGATATATTGGCTCACAGGTTACTCTAAGTCCTAATCTGCGAAGTGTATCCTCGTCTGCTGCTGAAAGCATCTGAGTTGAGTGGAACTCACAATCTCTAAGCTGTGGGAGAGCTCTCATAGCCTTTGCAGTAAGAGTATTGGTAGCACCTGAGATAGAAAGAGCAGTAAGTACATCATCTAGATTAAGTAATGTGTCATGACTGTTCAAAATCTTAGTTTTGAGCTCTACAATTGGCTCCAATATGATAGGACTTAAAAGCTTTAAGTCATCATCGATATTAGTTAAAGCTTTGATAGCATTTAATACTGCGGTAGAGCTGGCACTAAGTAGGGCACTTGCCTTGCCGGTGATAATTCTTCCATCTGGAAGTTCAATAGCTGCCACAGGAAGTGATTCTAATGCAGATTTTTGAAGAGCTGGTTGAACTACAGGTCTTATGTCTGGAGTGATGTTTAAGTGACGCATAATGAGCTTAATCTTATCTACGGCATCTTGTTCACCTTTACCCTGACGATAAGCACATTTTGCGGCGAAGAATCGTCTTATAATCTCCTGACAGCTGGCTTCCTTCACTGCTTCATCATCAAATATAGCATAGCCCACCATATTAACACCCATGTCTGTTGGGCTCTTATAGTCAAAGGCTCCATTGCTGATACGAGCCAGAGTACTCTTAACTATAGGGAATGCCTCTACGTCACGGTTGTAGTTTACGGTAGTCTCACCGTAAGCTTCAAGGTGGAATGGGTCAATCATATTTACATCGTTCAAATCCGCTGTGGCCGCCTCGTAAGCAAGGTTCACAGGGTGCTTGAGAGGAATGTTCCATATAGGGAAGGTCTCGAACTTAGCATAGCCAGCAGGGATTCCACGCTGTGTCTCGTGGTAAACCTGTGAAAGACAGGTTGCAAGCTTGCCACTACCAGGACCAGGAGCTGTAACCACAACCAGTGGCTTAGTAGTCTCGATATAAGGATTAGAACCAAATCCCTCGTCACTACAGATATAGTCAATCTCTATTGGGTAGCCTTTAATAGGCTTGTGTGCATAATTCTTAACTCCTCGCATAGTAAGCTTGGACATAAATGCATCTGCTGCAGGCTGACCAGTGTATTTAGTTATAACCACACTGTTAACCTCGATGCCAAGCTTAGTAATATTATCAATGAGTCTGAGAACGTCCATATCGTAGGTGATACCTAGGTCTGCACGCATCTTAGTTTTCTCGATATCTCCTGCTGATATAACAAATATTATCTCAGACTGTTCTCTAAGCTCATACAAGAGCTTGATTTTTGCATTTACATCAAATCCTGGAAGAACACGAGCAGCATGGTAATCGTCGAAAAGCTTTCCACCGAATTCAAGGTAGAGTTTGCCCTTGGCATTCTCGATTCGCTCAAG
The DNA here is from genome assembly GCA_017938485.1 of Lachnospiraceae bacterium. Taxonomy (GTDB): domain Bacteria; phylum Bacillota; class Clostridia; order Lachnospirales; family Lachnospiraceae; genus Coprococcus_C. The sequence goes on along the minus strand of JAGBBM010000096.1, from coordinate 18,229 downwards.
AATATGCTCTTTCTGCTTTTTCATATATAGGTCATTGTCAAATCCGATTTTATCCATATGCACACCCCATTCTTGGAAATATTGTAAAGTATTTATCTAAATAGTATGTCTGTTTTCGTTTATTATATTATTAAAATTAATAATATAATAACTATATTAGATTATCATTTTAGGGGCTCTTTTTCAAGAGATATAAATAAAAAAGTGTTTTCTTGGCAGTAAAAAATATTAATAATATACCGTTTTCTGTGTAGTTAAAATTATTAGTAACATACTGTTTTATATCTCATAAAAAATATTATAGTTATATTTTAATGGAGATGATGAAAAATGAGTAAGGTCTATGTGGGAGTTGGTCACGGTGGAACTGACCCCGGAGCAGTTGGTTTTCTTGTGGAGAAAGAGGTAAACCTAAAAATGGCTCTTGCCTGTAGAGACTACCTCGTAAAGAGAGGAGTGTCAGTTCTTATGGCAAGGGAGGATGACAGTTCAGTCACGTTGACAGAGTCCATAAATAAATGTAATGCTTATAATCCAGACTTGGCTTTGGAATGTCACAACAATGCTGGAAAAGGGAATGGCTTTGAAGTATACCATAGCTTAAATGGGGTGACAGGAAAGATACTTGCAAAAAACATCGAGGAGGAAGTAATTCGACTTGGACAAAATAGCCGTGGTTTAAAGACAAGAAAAGGCAGTACAGGAAGTGATTACTATGGCTTTATCAGGCTTACCGTATGTCCGGCAGTTATATGTGAGGGTGCATTTGTGGACCATCCAGAGGACTATAAAATGATTGATACGGATGAAAAATGTAAAGCCTTTGGGGAGGCTTACGCAAGAGGGGTTCTAAAAACTCTGGGTATAGAGGATACGGTTATAGTTACACCACCAGATGAAACCGAACCAGCGGGAAATAAGGGATATCTTGTGAAGATTACCACTGACGCATTAAATATAAGAAGAGGTCCAGGGATTAATTTTGAGAAGGTTGGAATGATAACTGATAGGGGCGTATATACAATTATGGAGGAGAAAGAAGCAGATGGATATACTTGGGGAAGATTGAAGAGTGGCGCTGGCTGGATAGCTTTGAAATATACTAAAAAGCTGTAAATTATTGAGAAATTGTATCATTTGCAGAAGTTGAAATATACCCCCTCGGGGGTATATAATTAACACTATGAGATAAATGAGGTGATTAAATGAGACAGTTTAATGTTACAGGTATGAGCTGTGCCGCCTGTAGTGCCAGAGTAGAAAAAGCTGTATGTAAATTAGAGGGTGTAGACAGTGTATCCGTAAGTCTTCTTACCAACAGTATGGTGGTAGAAGGAGACGCACCTTCAGATATGATAGTACAAGCCGTAGAACAGGCTGGATATAAGGCTACAGAAAAAAACAGCAATACAACTTCAAATCAGGAGGAAGAACTTAAGGACACTGAAACTCCAAAGCTTAGAAACAGATTTATAGTATCTCTAGTGTTTTTGATACCTCTTATGTATGTTTCTATGGGACATACTATGTGGGAATTTCCGCTTCCACAGATTGTTGCAGATAATCCTATGACCCTAGGGCTTATACAGTTATTTTTCACAATTATAGTTATGCTTATTAACCAGAAGTTTTTCGTGAATGGTGTAAAGGGTGTTTTACACGGAGCTCCTAATATGGATACTCTTGTGGCACTTGGGGCAGGTGCATCCTTTGTGTATAGTGTATATGTTTTATTTGCCATATCAGATGCTTTGGTAAAGGGCAATTTGGATTTAGCCCATGAATACATCCATGACTTTTACTTTGAGTCAGCGGCTATGATTCTTACACTCATAACCTTGGGAAAAACTCTTGAGGCATATTCTAAGGGAAGAACTACTGATGCGTTAAAGGGTCTTATGAAGCTAGCCCCTAAGCAGGCAAGAGTAATACGAGATGGTGAGGAGATAGAAATATCTGTAGCTGATGTAAAGGTAGAGGATATCTTTGTAGTGAGACCGGGCGAAAGTATTCCTGTGGATGGTGTTGTGGTAGAAGGACGCAGTGCCGTAGATGAATCCGCTTTGACAGGAGAGAGTATCCCTGTGGATAAGACTGTTTTGGATGAGGTCTTTTCTGCTACGATTAATCAGTCTGGTTTTATCAAATGTAGGGCTACAAAGGTTGGAAATGACACCACTCTTTCTACCATAATCCAGATGGTAAAGGATGCAGCAGCAACCAAGGCTCCTATTGCCAAGGTGGCGGACAAGGTGTCAGGAATATTTGTTCCAACAGTAATTATAATTGCCATAATCACATTTTTAGTGTGGAAATTAGTTGGAGAAAGTCTTGGCTTTTCTCTTGCAAGAGCTATATCAGTTCTTGTGATAAGCTGTCCTTGTGCCCTTGGACTTGCCACACCTGTTGCCATTATGGTTGGAAATGGTGTAGGCGCAAAGAAGGGAATTCTCTTTAAGACTGCAACCTCCCTTGAGGTGACTGGGAAGGTAAAAGCTGTAGCTCTAGATAAAACAGGAACTATCACCATGGGTAAGCCGGAGGTGACAGATATTATTTCCGCGGAAGGTGTTACGGATGATGAACTTCTAGTTTATGCCTATTGTCTGGAAAAATTAAGCGAGCATCCTCTTGCGAAAGCAATAGTACAGTACTGGGATGAAAAAAACAACGCCACCCTTGACTATACGGTGGAGGATTTTGTGGCTCTTCCTGGCAATGGCTTAAAGGCAAACATTGATGGAAGAAATATAATAGGCGGTAATATTGATTTTGTGAAAAAAGAGGCTGATATACCTACAGAGATTTTGGAAAATGTTAAGGAATTATCCAAGCAAGGAAAGACACCTATGTTTTTTGCAAAAGACGGAAAGCTAATGGGTGTTATTGCCGTAGCAGATGTACTCAAGCCTGACAGTAAGGAGGGCATAGGACTACTTAAGGCTATGGGCATAAAGGTAATTATGCTTACTGGTGACAATGAGGTTACTGCAAAGTCCATAGGAGAGCAGGTACTTGTGGATGAGATTGTGGCGGGAGTTAAACCGGAAGGAAAGGAAGAAATTATCCGAAAGCTTCAGGACAAATATGGTATGGTTGCTATGGTAGGTGATGGTATAAATGACGCTCCAGCTCTAACCAAGGCAGATATAGGAATTGCCATAGGTGCAGGAACTGATATAGCCATTGACGCAGCAGATGTGGTTCTTATGAAAAATAGTATCAAGGATGTAGCAGTAGCTGTGTCTCTCAGTCGTTCAGTCCTTAAAAACATTCATCAGAATCTTTTCTGGGCATTTTGCTATAATGTAATCGGTATACCTCTTGCAGCGGGAGTATGGTATCCACTTCTTGGCTGGAAATTAAATCCAATGTTTGGGGCGGCAGCAATGAGTTTGTCAAGTTTTTGTGTAGTGACAAACGCTCTTAGACTTAATTTATTTAAAATGAAATATAAACCTATATATAGGGATAATGTTTCGGCGGTGGATGTGCAAGACGAAGAAGAAAACAAGGAAGAAAAAGGAGAATTAACTATGGAAAAAACAATGAAGATTGAAGGCATGATGTGCGGTCATTGTGAGGCGAGAGTGAAGAAGGTACTAGAAGCACTTCCTGAGGTAGACGAGGCTGTTGTAAGTCACACTGAGGGAACTGCAGTTTTGAAACTAAACTCAGATATAAGCAATGAAAGCTTAAAGGAACTTATTGAAAAAGAAGATTACAAGGTGCTTGATATTATGTAATGTAAAAGAGATATAGAGTAAAGACTCTATATCTCTTTTATGTGAGAAAAATCTTTAAATTTCTTGCGTTATGTGTTAAAATTTTACATATGTGTACATATTTTTACGAGACAAGACAAATTGTGAGAAGGAGTGAATGATTTGAAGAGAAAAATTTATCTTAATATATCATGTATAGCCATGACAATTCTTATAATTGTCTGTCTTTTTGTGCCATCATTTAACGTAAGTGCAAATGGTGATGTAGAGCCAGCCTACTATACAGATGAAGAGGGCGAAGGTTTTACACAGGAAGAGTTGGATTATATTGAAAATTGTGGAACTTTAAAAGTGGGATATATAGCAGATGATAACCCAGTATCATATAAGGACGAGGAAACAGGAGAGTTAGCTGGTATATCAAGGGCAATTTTTGATAAGTTGTCGGAAGTAAGTGGACTTAAGTTTGAATTTGTTGCCCTTCCTACAGGAACTATACAACATGATTACCTGCAGTCAAATAAATTTGACTTGGTTACAGGCGTTGAATTCAATGAAACTAATTTAAATATTGAGAATTTGTATCTTAGTCAGCCATATCTTTCAAGTGAAAGAGTTATAGTTTGTAAGGATGGCTTAGAGTTTGATGTCACCGAGAATTATAGTATGGCTATAGCTACAGGTTCTGTAACATTTAAGGATGTGGTAGAGAAAGAATATCCTAACTTTGACATAGTTACATATAACACAGTAGAAGAATCTTTTGATGCTGTTTATGAGGGTAAGCAGGATATGCTCTTGGTAAATCGTTACATAGCATCTTATTGGATGGCAAAGCCGATGTATACTGATCTTACCATTGTTCCTGTAGATGGTATGAATGATGATTTGTGTTTTTCTGCTATTGTTGATTTGGATGGTGACGGTGGACTTTCTGCAGAAGACAGTGCTATGGTTATAAGCATTATCAATAAAACCATAGGTATGATTTCCGAAGCAGAAATGAATAATCTTATCATAAAAGAAACTATGGAACATCATTATGAGTACACTATTTTTGATTTTTTGTATATGTATAAGGTTTCTATAATTGTAGGAGTTATACTGTTTATAATAATCTTTGTTGCCTTTATAACTATACACAATCTAAAGAAAAAACATGAGGCACAAAAAAGAGCTGAAGAAAAAAATATCATCCTTCAGCAAAAAAGATACAAGATGATTATAGATAATTCCGAAGAACTTATATATGAGATAAGCTTGTTGGGTGAACCATGTATAGCTTCGGAAAAGATTAAAGAGAAGTTTGGCTGGGATATACCGAGAACCGTAAGCAACTTGTCTATAAGAACTTTAAGTGAGATTCTTCATGTTCATCCAGATGACGAAGAACAGTTTTACAGTTCTACAGAAGGTCTTGTGGCAAACAAAGAGGTAAAGGAGCTTCTTATTCGTCTTGGTAAGTCGAATGGAACTTACATCTGGTGTAAGGTTATATACTTGCCTATCATCGATGATGAAGGAACTATGGTTTCTATAGTGGGTAAGATAGTGGATGTTGATAATTCTGTTAGAGAGAAAAAACGTCTTGAATATAAGTCCAGAACAGATAGTCTTACAGGACTTTTGAACAAGAAAACCTTTGAGGATGAAACCCGTAATTACATAGAGGAGAACACTGCGGTTAGTTCTGCATTTATATTTGTGGATATGGATTTCTTCAAGAATGTAAATGATTTGCTTGGACATGTTATGGGTGACCAGGTAATAAAGGATACAGCAGTTAAACTTCAGGTTATATTTGCAAACTGTGATTTGGTTGCAAGATTTGGTGGAGATGAGTATTGCATATTTGTTAAGGATATTCCATCAGAAACTCTTGCAGATAAGCTTAATTTTGCTATTGATAAATTGTCTGATATATATACCAACAATGGCATAAGAGTTAGTCTTACAGCTAGTATTGGTGCAGCGTATTGTTCTAGTCCTAGTGTTGGTTATGACCAGCTTCTTGACTGTGCGGACAAAGCTGTTTATCGCGCAAAGGAAGAGGGCAGAAACAGATATATTATTACATATATGTAAAAGGAATCAAGTATGGATGATGAGCAGATTGTTAAGGCGAGGCTAAAGGATTTGGCAGAGAGAGCCTACAGACAAAATGTATATACATATAGTAATTTTCTTACACCAGCAGAACTTACCTTTCTAGAAGAACTAAAGGAGGATATTAGACATATACCCTTTAGCACCTTTGGAGGAGGGGAAGCCTGTGACAGACAGATGGTTGGCTTTGGCTCAGAAGCACTGTTTGGTTATGAGAGTAAGTTTCCTATAAGTATTGTAAAGGTGGAACCTCTAATAGAGAAATTTTCTGACCAGTTAAATCACAGAGATTTTTTAGGTGCCATTATGAATCTTGGCATAGAAAGAAGTATAATAGGGGATATTCTTGTCAAGGATGGAAAGAGAGCATATATATATTGTAGTGATAGTATTGCAGATTTTATATGCGAGAATTTGCTTAAGATAAAGCATACCAATGTAAGGTGTACCGTGATGGAGCTTTCGGAAGATTTAGCGGAGCTTAGACCAGAGTTTAAAGATATTAGTGTGGTTGTAGCTTCGCCTAGATTTGATGCTATAGTTGCGGGAGTTACGAAACTTTCTAGAAATGATGCCCTAAACTTATTTAAGGCAAAGAAAGTAACTTTAAATGGCAGATTATGTGAAAAAAACAGTATAACCATAAAAGATGGGGATACATTTTCCCTTCGTGGTTATGGAAAGTACATATATGAAGGATGTGGTAACGAAACTCGAAAGGGCAGAGTTTATGTACATCTGAAGCAGTATGTCTAATATATACAAATATAAAAATATTATGAGAAAGGAAGCAGGTCATGATTAGTAGATATATAACCGAAAAAGGCAAGCTTATGGAAATCAATGAATACAAACCGGGAATGTGGATTAATCTGACCGCCCCGAGTCAGGACGAAAGTCTTGAGATAGCAAAACAGTACGACATTGATTTAACCGATGTTCGTGCCGCTTTGGACGATGAGGAGGCTTCCCGAGTTGATGTAAATGATGGATATGTAATGGTTATCTTCGATATACCAACAGTGGAGATTCGTCACAATCAGCAGGCTTATACAACTATTCCTCTTGGTGTAATTTGGACAGAGGAAGCAATTATAACTATATGCTCTGTTGAAACCCCAGTGCTTAAGTATTTCCTTAATGGCAATCTTAAAGATTTTACAACTAAGAAACAGGTGCGTTTTACTTATCAGATACTTTATAGAACCTGCGCACTATATCAGTCATATCTTCGTATTATTGACAGAAAGCGTCTTGAGATGGAAGAACGTATGGGTAAGGCTACTGAAAATGCAGATATTATCAACCTGCATGAACTTGAGTCAAACCTTGTATACTTCGATACATCTCTTAGAGCTAATCGTATGATAGTAGACAGACTTACAAGATACAGTGGAATCAGAAAATTCCCTGAGGATCAGGAGCTTCTTGATGATGTTATAATCGAGAACCTGCAGGCTATTGAGATGACCCAGATATATAGAGATATCTTAAAGGGTACCAGAGAACTTATGTCTACGGTTATCGATAACCGCCTTAATAATATCATGAAATATTTAGCATCAATCACAATTATTATGGCTATACCGACTATCATATCAGGACTTTTTGGTATGAATGTGGCGGCTGAATGGATGCCGTTCTCTACTACAGCATATGGTTTCGCCATAATATGTGGCATTATTTTGCTTATATGTGGAGTGGTGGCACTAGTATTAAAAAAGATGAAGATGTTGTGATATATGCATAAAAACCCCTCTTTTTTGTATCTATATGGATGACAAAAAAGAGGGGTTTTATGGAGGAAAAGAAGTATGGACACAAATAAATTGCCAGAAGGATTGTTGCTAAACAAAACATATAGTGTAGGTGCCTGTCTTGGAGAGGGTGGTTTTGGCATAACTTACCTGGGATTCGATGTTAATCTTGAAAAAAAGGTTGCGATAAAGGAGTTCTTCCTTTCAGGGTATTGTGACAGAACTGCGGGAACATATGAGGTGGTGCCAAAGGATGGTGCTAAGGGTCAGACCTTTTGCAGAGAAAAGGCAAGATTTGTTGAGGAGGCAAGAATTCTTGCTAAGATAGATGAGCATCCGGGTATTGTAAAGGTTTTAACCTACTTTGAGGAAAATGGAACAGCCTATATCATTATGGAATTCATTGAGGGACGCTCCCTCAAATCCTACATAAATGAGCGAGGAGGCTGGTTACCTGTTACTGAAACCCTTGAACTTATGGAGCCTATCATAAAAGCTCTTGCCGCAGTGCATGATAAGGGCATAGTCCATAGAGACATAAGTCCTGATAATATTATGTTAACCACAAGTGGAAGAGTTAAGCTTATAGATTTTGGTGCAGCAAAATCCAAAGAAATGGATTTGAATTCAAACAGAGTATTCAAGAAAAGCTACTCACCAATTGAGCAGTGTGAGCGTGATGGTGAAATTGGTACATATTCAGACATATATGCTATTTGTGCAACCATCTATCAGATAATCACAGGCACTAAACCACCTAGTGCATTGGAGAGAAAAAAAGAAAATTGATGAAAGCTCCACCAAGGTTATCATTGAAAAAATGCAAAAGGAAAATATTCGCAGGAAGAATAAGCAAAGAACAGTTATTATGCTTATTATTATAACTGTGCTTGCCTGTGGGATTATATTGGTGAGACAGATTGGAAAGATAATTAACAGCAAGGACACACCAGTTTTCATTACAAATGAAGATGGTGAAAAGGATGAAAAGATAACTGCGGAAGATTTAGAAGAATGTCGCGATGAATTGTATGCATATATAAATGAAGAAAGAAGTAAGGAGGGGATGGGAGAATTCACAGTGATGGAACTATATTCCTTGTGCTTATATTTAAATAGTTTGGTATTTTGTCAAAATAGCACCTTTAAATGTTTACAGACACATTTAAAGGTGCTAAACTGTTTTCGTGGTGCTTTTCGTAATGGAAAAGTGAAAAGGGAATACGGTGGAAATCCGTAGCAGCCTCTACTACTGTAACAGATATATATCTATATTTTTCTTTTTGTATCGTGGTGCATACAAAGGTCATTGGAGCAATCTGAGAAGGCCTAAAATATAGAGTCTGAAGCCAGGAGACCTGCCATAATATTTTTTAATACATTTTGTTGAGGCGAAATAATTAGAGTGTAATGATTTTATAATATAGGAGTAAGTGGACTGTTTTGCACCCTTATTGTATTTTTAATTATTAGCACCATAGCCTCTTTGCTATGGTGTTTTTTTGGAGGAAAATATGGTTCAGATATATTGTGGAGATGGAAAAGGGAAAACTACAGCGGCTACGGGACTGGCACTTAGAGCTGTAGGAAGTGGAATTCCGGTGCTGTTTGGTCAGTTTCTAAAGGATACTTCCTCGGCGGAGATTTTGGTTATGAGGGAATTAAAGGAAATTAGTCTTTTTCATGCTAAGAAGAACTATGGGTTTACTTGGGAAATGACAGAGGAAGAGAAACTTCTGCAAAAAGAAGCTAATGATGAGTTGCTTTTAGACGTTGAAAAGAATTTACAGGATTATCTGAAAGATAAAAATTGTGAAGCAGGTGACATAGATAACCATACCGAAAAACAGAGTTTGAGAGCGGTTGTGGTATTAGATGAAGTGTTACACGCTGTAAACAATAACCTTTTAAGTGCAGAGATATTATATGATTTTCTGGATAAGTATTCAGGAAACAACGAGATTATACTTACCGGAACTAATCCATCAGAAAAACTTGTGAAAAGAGCAGATTATATTTCTGAGATTAAGAAGATAAAGCATCCCTTTGATAAAGGGATGAGGGCTAGAAAGGGAATAGAATATTAAGGGATTTTTATGAAAGACAGGACTAAGAAGATATTATTAAATATAGCTATGGTAGCTACTATATTAGTTATGGTTACCATTGCGGTTGCTGTTGTGGGAAACCGTAAGGGTTGGTTTGAGAATGATTCTGAAAAAGATACTACGGAATCAACATCAGAGGAGTTTGTTACCATAGAAACAACTACAGAACAGGTAGCCCCTAACCATGCCACTACAGAGGGTGCTACGGAACAGTCAGATACTGTGGAGATTACTGAGGCAACTACTGAGGCAACTACCGAGGTTACCACTGAAACAACTACTGAAACAACTACTGAGGCAACTACCGAGGTTACCACTGAAACAACTACCGAAGTTACCACTGAGGAGATAACCACTACCGAAAGTACTTTACCAAGTAAGAGTTGTACCATTACCATCCAGTGTACCACAATACTTAGCAATATGGACAAGCTGAAAGAGGGGAAGGAAGCATATGTTCCTTCCAGTGGTTATATTCTATCTGTTACTATGGATTATACTGAAGGAGAGACCGTGTTTGACGTACTTACTAGAGCCTGTAGTCAGTATGGAGTGCAGCTTGAGTATGCCTATACCCCTATGTATGGCAGTTATTACATAGAGGGGATTAATCATTTGTATGAGTTTGATTGTGGGGGGACTTCAGGCTGGAAGTATTCAGTTAATGGCAGTTCGCCAAATTATGGATGTTCAAACTATACTGTATGTGAGAATGACTCTATAGTTTGGTATTATGTTTGTGAGTAATATCTGAGGAAGGTTAAAATAATGCAGGATACATTTTCAAGATGTAACCCAATAGTAAATTTAATATTTTATCTGGGAGCTATAATCTTTGGAATGATATTTATGCACCCACTTTGCCTAATGGCGGCAGCAGTAACATCCATTACCTATTATATCTATCTGAAAAGGATAGGAGGTCTTAAGGTTTTGTTGGGGCTTGCTCCTGTTTTTATAATAATAAGTGCAATTAATCCATTGTTTAATACTAGGGGAGAAACCTTACTTTTTTCAATTGGTACCAGACCCTACACCTTGGAAGCGCTTATATATGGTGTGGCTGTTGCAACTATGTTTATCTGTGTCATCCTATGGTTTTTTACCTATAACATAGTTATAACCAGCGATAAACTCACCTACCTTTTTGGAAATGTTACTCCTTCACTATCTGTGGTGTTTACTATGGTTCTCAGACTCCTGCCCAGCTACAAGAGGAAGCTTGCGGCTATAAGCAATGCGAGAAAATGTATAGGAAAGTACGGAGAAAATGGAGGAACCAAAGATAGGATAAAAAACGGAACTACGGTGGTGTCCACTCTTACCTCTTGGGCCTTGGAAAATAGTATCGTTACGGCGGACAGTATGAAGAGCAGGGGATATGGTAGCTCTAAGAGAAGTAATTTTGTGATATACAGATTTACAAGCAGGGATATATGGATTCTTGTACTAATGATTATATGTATTGTAACTATCAGTTTCTGTGGAATTAAAGGTGGGATGAGCTACACTTTTATTCCTGATATAGATTTTGCAACTAATAAATTTACTGTTGTTGGAGTCTTATTCTATTTTATATTTTTGAGTCTGCCAATAATAATTGATGTTACGGAGGATGTTGTATGGCACTTTTTGAAATCAAGAATTTGAGCTTCAGTTATCCAGATTACGAAGATAATCCTGTGCTTAAATCCGTGAATTTTAATATAAATCAGGGAGAGTTTATTACCCTCTGTGGTAAGAGTGGAAGTGGAAAAACCACCCTTTTGAAACATTTAAAAACTGTCCTCACACCTTATGGAAAAAGGACGGGGGAGATTTTATATAAGGGAAACAGATTAGAGGATGTTGACCTTAGAACTCAGTCCTCTGAGATTGGTTATGTGATGCAAAATCCTGATAATCAGATAGTTACTGATAAGGTTTGGCATGAACTTGCTTTTGGACTTGAAAGTCTTGGAACACCTCAGGATATAATGCGACTTAGGGTGGCTGAGATGGCTAGCTATTTTGGAATTCAGGGTTGGTTTCATAGAGACGTTGCAGATTTGTCAGGTGGTCAAAAACAGCTTTTAAATCTGGCATCCATTATGGCTATGCAGCCTAAGGTCCTTATTTTGGATGAGCCTACCAGTCAGTTAGATCCTATTGCGGCATCAGATTTTCTTAATACCATTAAGAAGATAAATAGAGAGCTGGGAACCACAATTATAATTACAGAGCATAGATTAGAGGATATACTAAGTGCTTCTGATAGGGTTATTGTAATGGATAAGGGTAGTGTGGTAGCGGATGATGCACCAGCAGGGATAGGAGAACATTTAAAGACCATTTCCAGTGATATGTTTGAGGCTATGCCTACTCCAGTGAAGATATATTACGAGGTGGAAAAAAATGGTGTATGTCCACTTACCGTACGAGATGGACGCAAATGGTTAAGTGAAAGCTTTGAAGGAAAAGATATTAAGGTTTCCAAGGTGGAAGAGAAATCTTTTGATTTGGAGGAAGTAACAAATCCAGTCCTGCACCTAAAGGAGCTTTGGTTTAGATATGAAAAAAATGGAGAAGACATACTTAAGGGAACTAATCTTAAGGTTAAGTCTAACACAATCCATACCATTGTAGGTGGAAATGGTACAGGTAAGTCCACAACCCTTAAGGCTATTTGCAATATATGTAAGCCTTATCGAGGCAAGATTTTAATACAGGGAAAAGCTATTGACAAATATAAGAGTGGAGAGTTGTTTAATGGTATGTTGGCTATGCTCCCACAGAATCCTCAGTGTCTTTTTGTAAAGAAAACTGTAAGAGAAGATTTGCTGGAGATGATTGGAAAGAGGGATGATACTAGGATTTTAGATGAAGTGGTCAGAGATTGTCAGATAGAGAGTCTGCTTTCAGCTCATCCTTTTGATTTGTCAGGTGGGGAGCAACAAAGAGTTGCCCTTGCAAAGGTACTTCTTACTAATCCTAAAATACTTCTTTTAGATGAGCCTACAAAGGGAATGGATAGTATATTTAAGATACAGTTTGCTGATATTTTGAACAGGCTTAAAGATAGAGGAGTAACCATTGTTATGGTATCTCATGATGTTGAGTTTTGTGCAAGGTATGCAGATTGCGTAAGTATGTTTTTTGATGGTGGAATAATTACAAGTAACACACCACATAGATTTTTTGTGGAAAACAGTTTTTACACAACTGCTGCCAACAGAATGAGTCGCCATATATTTGATAATGCAATAACCAATGAGGATGTAATAGAATTATGCAGGAAAAATCAGTAGAAAAAAATAAGAACATAATTAGAGATACAATCAAGCTTCTGATAGTCTTTTTTGTTATGCCACTAACTATATTTTTTACGTGGAAGTATGCGGGAAACAAATATTATTTAACTAGTCTTATATTAATTATTTTTGCGGTGGTGCCGTTTTTCTTGAGATTTGAGAAAAGAAAACCAGAGGCTAGAGAAATGGTTACTTTAGCCGTGATTTGTGCCATTGCAGTGATTTCAAGAGTTGCTTTTTCTATGGTGCCACATTTCAAACCAATGGCAGCTATTATTATGATTTCCGGTATTGCCTTTGGGGGTGAAGCAGGGTTTCTTGTTGGAGCTATAAGTGCTTTTGTCAGTAACTTTGTATTTATGCAGGGACCATGGACTCCGTGGCAGATGTTTGCCTATGGAATAGGTGGTTTGTTGGCCGGTGTATTGGCAAAAGTTAAAATTATGAAGGTGGATAAACCTTTAAGGACAGCTATACTTGGCGGTGTGTTAATTATTGCAGTAGTAGGTCCCCTTTTAGATACCTGTTCCCTGTTTACTATGGGAATTGAAATCAACAAATCCAGTATAGCTACAACTTATCTGGCGGGCTTGCCTTTAAATGCAGTTCATGCAGTGGCAACCTTAGCAACTTTGTTATTGATTGGTAAGCCAATGACTGAAAAACTGTATCGAATCCAGCGTAAATATGGAATAATGAGAGAGGAATAATATGAGATTTGATGCGTATCATCCTATAATTAATTTCATATATTTTATTTCGGTTATTGTCTGCACCCTGACCTTTGACCATCCCATTTATATTAGCGTGGCTTATGTAGTTATGTTTGCATACTATATCAAGCTCAGAGGGGTGAAAGGCATTAAAATAGGATTTTCATTAATTGCATTTGCTATAGTATATACAGTGATATATGCCTCTTACAATCATTTTGGAGTTACTATTCTAGGGCAGAATAATATTGGCAACAATATAACCTTAGAGTCCATCGTTTATGGTCTTTCAGTAGGAATTAGAGCCATTACGGTGATGATGACATTGGGATGTGCATTTCAAATTATAACTAAAGATAAGGTAGTGTATGTTTTTGGAAGAATATCTCCCAAGCTATCCCTGTTTATAGCTATATTGTTTAGGTCAGTGCCCCGGGTAGGGGTTAGAAGTAAAGCTATTGACATAGGTAGAAAAGGCATTGGAAAAAGTTTTAGTCAAGGTAATATATTATCCAGAATACGGAATGTAATTTCTTCTACATCTAGTGTGGTGGGCTGGACTATAGAAGATTTTATAGATACGTCAAGCTCAATGAAATCAAGAGGCTACAGCCTAAGAGGAAGAACAGCATATTCACTATATTCTTTTGATAACAGGGATAGACTTTTTCTTATAGTAATGATTTTCTTTATGGTTACCCTTTGGGGGGCATGGGCTTTGGACTATACCAATATTTATTATGACCCGAAAATAATTATGCCAAAGCCGGGAGGGGTAGATGTGTGGCTTTTTGTCGCATACGCAGGATTACTAATTATGCCTTTGTTGTCAGAGATATTTTCTGAGAAAAGATTTAGACATAGTCTTGACATTTATTAAGTTAGTTACTAGAATTATCTAGAATAAATAATTAAATAAACTGCATCGTGACCTGAGGTTAAGACTGCTAGTGCAGGCCTTGGGATGAGAGAATCCGGTGGGAGTCCGGAACATAGCCAGTTGCCGTATGTGCAAGAGGATGTCCTTCGTGACGTGAGTCGGTCATTGGGTGAATACCTGAGAAGGCTGAGGGGCAAACGCGTGACTTAAGTCGCACATTGCATGAGTCGGAAGACCTATGATGCATGGGAATATACACATTATTAAGTTTATAATAAGGCAGTTATAAGCTTTGTTTGTATCGTATTTTGATGATACATGTGTGATACTGGACGTGAAAATATGGCCACGACAGATTTATATCTGTGGTGGTCTTTTTATTTTTCATTTTCCTTGCAGTTTATAACAATCAAAGGAGGAAACATAATGAACAAAAAAAGAAAATTAGAAACAAGAATCTTTGCTTGGATTTTAAGTCTTGTTCTTTGCTTAGCTATTCTGCCTGTAAATGTAGCTAAGGCTGAACCTGCGACCATCAGTGTTTATGTAAGTGTGAGCAAAGATGGAGATTTTGTTACATCGAAGGATGGAGAAAAGGTTATGTACAAGGAAGTTACCCTTACTGGTAAGGATAGTTATACCTTGTCAGATGTATTTGTTGCAACCCACGACGCATATTACGAAGGTGGTGCTACGTCAGGCTATAGCGAATACGAGAGTGCATGGGGGTTGAGTGTAGGTACCTTATGGGGTGATACATCAGGCGCCTATGGTTATCAGATTAACAATGGAACAGTATATGTTTCAGGTCCTGGAACAGCAGTTAACCAAGGGGATTATATTCACGCATATATCTATCAGGATACAACCTCTTGGTCTGACAAATATGCCTACTTTGAGTCTGTTAGTACTACTGCAACTACAGGGGTTGAGTCGACATTAACTTTAAAGAATATGAACTATGATGCAAGCTACAATACGATTTTTGAGGCTTGTGACGGTGCCAGCATATATGTAAATGGTACTTTGCAGGATGGTTTGACTACTGATGCAGAAGGAATAGTAAAGCTTACCTTTGACACTGCTGGAACCTATACAGTGGTGGCGAGAGGAACAACCAATATTGATGGTAGTACTGCACCTATAACACCTGCCTATTGTACAGTTGTAGTTAGTGATACTACAGTGGAGAATCCAGAAGACAATCAGGAAGAAAATCCAGATAATAAACCAGAAGATGATTCGGAAGAGGAAATAGAGGATACACCTGTAGTTCCTCCAGTTGACAAGACTGTTGATGAGATTGTTTCATCTGGTATGGAAAGCTGTGTAACCTATATGAGTGCTACTTATGGAACAGAAATTACTTTTGGCTATGAGTGGTATGTTTATAACATGCTTAGAGCAGGAAATGAATTGTCTGAGGAAACTTTAGATGGATATTACGACTCAGTGGTGGCTGAGGTGGCTAAGTGGGAAAATACTCAAAAGCCTACAGATATAGCAAGAGTAGCTTTGGCACTTTCTGCTATGGGAAAGGATATAACAGATGTGGGAGGTGTTAATCTTGCTGCTATGTTGTATAATCATCCAGCATTGGATACTGGTTCAAATGAGCTTGCATATGCTCTTCTTGCGTTGGATGCAAGAAAAACTGAAATTCCAGAGGATGCAAAGTGGACAAGGGAGGCTATTATAAGTAAGCTTCTCACATATCAGAATTCTGAAAATGGAGGATTTGGATTGTATGATGCAGCTACAACCAGTGTAGACATGACTGCTATAATTGTGCAGGCTCTTGCACCATACAAGGCAGAAAATACAAATGTTGCAACTGCTATCGATAAGTCAGTAGAATATTTTAAAAGTACTATGTCAGCAGACTATGACTTTGACGGCAACAGTAATTCTACAGCACAGGTACTTATGACTATGGCTACTCTTGGCGTAGACCCAACTGTAGAGGCAAATGGATTTGGCTCAGCTGATAATAATATAATTACAAGATTATATGGTTATCGTGTGGTAGATGGAAATGGTTACGCTTATAAAATTGGTGAAGTAGCTAATGCTTATGCCACTGTTCAAGTAATGCAGGCATTAAATGCTTACAAGTTATATAAGGCTGGTGAGGGAACATATTGGAGATTGCCAGAGCTTGTAATTGAGGATGAAGTGATTATTGATGATAATGTAAATACTGGTGACGGGACACCTGTGGGAGCTATAATGCTCCTTTGTATGGTAGGTGCAATTGGAGTTATTGCGCTTAGAACTAAGAGAGAAAATAATTAAAAAAACATATTTATAAGGGGCTGTTGTAAAAGTGCAACAGTCCCTTATATTTCATCTTGAAAAGAATATGTTTAAACTGTTATACTATACATATCATTTTATACAAAAGAAAAGGAAGATATATGCTTTACTTTATCGTTAATCCCAAATCCAGAACCGGAAAAGGTTTAAACATTTGGCGAGATGTAAAAAACTACTTAAAAGAAAATAATATTAAGTACAGGGCAATGGATACCAAGTACGAGGGACATGCCACAGAGCTTGCCAAGGAACTTTGCAAGTTGCCTTATGACAAGATTAACTTAGTTGTTATAGGTGGAGATGGAACCATCAATGAGGTCTTAAATGGTATAACCGATTTTGACAAGATTAACTTCGGTGTTATACCTACAGGCTCCGGCAATGATTTTGCCAGAGGTTTGGGCATAAAGGGAGACCATGTGGAGCAGCTTGTTAAGATTATAATGAGCGAGAAGACAGATGCCATAGATATAGGCAAGGTAACCTGGGGCGAGGAAGAAAAGAGCAGATATTTTGCCATAAGCTCCGGTGTGGGACTGGATGCTATTGTGTGCAAGAAAGCCCTTACATCCAAGCTTAAGACCTTCTTAAATAAGCTTCATCTGGGCAAGCTTACTTACATCATACTTACAGTCCAGACTCTTTTTAGTATGACTACAGCAGATTTCAAGGTAAGGCTTGATGGGGAAGAAAGAGACCTAACCAAAGTTATATTCTCCGCAGCTATGAATTTTAGAGCTGAGGGTGGAGGAGTTCCTATGGCACCACGGGCGGATGCCAAGGACGGACTTCTTTCGATGTGTATGGTACACACTATACCTAAGTGGAGAACCTTCTTCTGCCTGCCTTTCCTTTGTGCGGCAAAGCACGAAAAGATTAAGGGCTTTGATATAGTTAATTGTAAAAAATGTGAGATAGAGATAAGTGAACCGGTGGTACTCCACGCTGACGGAGAGTACGTGGAGGACGTGAATGTGGTTACTTTTGAATGTGTGCCAGGAAGGCTTAATTTGATAGTGTAGATATTTGTATGATTGAAAAAACGGTTACGGATAATCCATTGTGTGGAAGCTGTGACCGTTTTTTATATTAAGAGTGGAATAAATCCATAAGTAAAGAGGAAAAATTATTATACCTAGTTACACAATTGGAACTTTTTATGCAAAATCACGTAAATTCAATCAGAAAAGTGCATATTTCCTTGCTTTTTGACGAATTTTCGTATATGATAAAAAAGATGTGAAAAAATGTAGAAGGAGATATTTTATGAAGGACAACAAAGAATTTAAGCCTTATGTTCCAGCGGATAAGGTTACCCCTGAGATAACAGTTAC
>JAGBBM010000095.1 GCA_017938485.1 Lachnospiraceae bacterium | reverse complement strand
ATGTCCACCACCATCATATTGCTGGTGAGCCTTTGCATGGTCACTTAAGGCTTCAACCCTAGTAGCTGATGCCACAGACTTTACATCTAAACTGCCTCCCATATCCATACTGTAATTCTTCTGACCACACTTAGGACATGGCGCTCCGTTATAATCTAAGGTATATCTTTTTCCACATAAGTCACATTTTATCTTCATATTAAATCTCCTACAAATAAAACGTTTGTAAATCAACTATCTTGATTATAAAGCCAATTTTATCCCTTAGCAATGTTTTTTCAAATATAAAAAGGCTCTGACAAAGTCAAAGCCTTTTATATGAACTATATTATGTTTAATTACTGTCCAAGTCTTGCAAGAAGCTCAGCACGCTTTTCCTCGTTGCCTGGCTTACCAAGAAGTGCAAACATGTTCTTCTTGTAGCTTTCTACACCTGGCTGGTTGAATGGGTTAACGCCGAGAACATAACCACTCATACCACAAGCAAACTCGAAGATGTAGAAGAGCTCACCAAGTGAAATCTCATCAATCTTCTCCATATTAACAAGGATATTAGGCACACCACCATCAACGTGAGCAAGAATTGTTCCGTTCATAGCACACTTGTTAATAAAGTCTACTGTCTGACCAGTTAAGTAGTTGAGACCGTCAAGGTCAACTGGCTCTGACTCCATAACTACTGAAAGCTTTGGACTCTCCACATTGATAACTGTCTCAAAATGGTTCTTAGTTCCTTCCTGAATGAACTGTCCAAGTGAGTGAAGGTCTGTAGTGAAGTCTACTGCTGTAGGGAAGATACCCTTACCATCTTTTCCTTCACTCTCACCATAGAGCTGCTTCCACCACTCTGAAACATAGTGTAATGATGGCTCGTAGTTTGCAAGAATCTCCATACCAAGACCCTTCTCATGAAGTACATTTCTAACTGCTGCATACTGCATAGCATCGTTAGAATCAAAATCGTTAGCTAAGCAGTACTCACGTGCATTTGCAGCACCCTGCATAAGCTTATCTATATCAGCGCCACTAACTGCGATTGGAAGCAATCCAACTGGAGTAAGAACTGAGAAACGACCTCCTACATCATCAGGTACTACAAATGTCTCGTAGCCTTCCTCTGTAGCAAGTGTCTTTAATGCTCCTTTTGATGCATCTGTTGTAGCATAGATTCTCTTAGCTGCCTCAGCCTTGCCATACTTTTCCTCAAGCTTCTTCTTGAAGATTCTGAATGCGATAGCTGGCTCTGTAGTTGTACCTGACTTAGATATAACATTTACAGAGAAATCCTTGTCTGCAACTGCATCCATAAGATGTGAAAGATATGTGCTGCTGATGTTGTTACCACAGTAATATATCTCTGGAGTCTTACGAACTTCCTTGCTAACTGAGTTGTAGAAAGAATGTCTTAATGCCTCGATAGCTGCTCTGGCACCAAGGTATGAACCACCGATACCGATTACGATGAGTACATCTGAATCAGCCTGAATCTTAGCTGCTGCCTTCTTAATTCTATCAAACTCTTCCTTATCATAATCTACAGGAAGATCAATCCATCCGAGGAAATCGTTACCCTCGCCAGTCTTGTCGAGAAGAGTTTTCTTTGCAGCTGCCACTCTATCAGACATTGCAGCAACTTCTTCCTTAGAAGCCATAAACTCAGTGTTACTAAAATCAAATTTAATAGTCTGCGCCATTTCTTTATCTCCTTGTTAATTTATTTACTCCTATATGCATAATAAATATGCCAAATCAAAGTATATTTTAGCAAATTAGATTTTTTATTACAAGTATTTTATTGCAATTCATTTAAACTGGCGAATCTATATCCATTAGCCTTTAAATTCACTATTACTGTCTCTAACGCCTCTGCGTTTGAAGAAGACACATTGTGCATCAGAATTATAGCTCCCCTATGATGATATTTTTCAAAATGATTTATTACATAATCAGCCCCCGGCTGGTTATTTACATCAAAATCCATATATGCCATGCTCCAAAATATGGTCTTAAATCCCAGGTCATTGGTGATGGCAAGGGTTCTTTCGCTGTATTCTCCCATTGGTGGGCGCAGGTAAGGATCCATCTGATATCCTGTAACCTCTTTCATATATTCAGCACAACCATTTACCTCTCCTATTATTTCCTCATAGGATTTTTCCGGCATAGAGGGATGAGTTATGGTATGGTTGCCAACCTGGTGGCCTTCCTCTTTCATTCTTTTTGTAAGGTCCGGATTATCTCTTATATATGTCTTTGTCACGAAAAAGCAGGCAGGAACCTCCTCCTGTTTAAGTACATCTAGTATCTGATTGGTATAATCGTTTTCATATCCGCAGTCAAAGGTAAGGTATACAACCTTTTCCTCGGTATCTTTATCCAGATAATAGGCGCCATATTGCTGGATATCTATGGTATCGTCGCAGCCACTTCCCTGATGATTCTCATCTCTTTTTATCCACCAGGCAAGCTTAGCGTTTGAATAATCATAATATGTATCCTTGTCACGAACATGGTTTTCTATAGGCAGGGTCAGATATCTTGCATCCTCACAGGATAGGTCCCCTTCATTGCTCTGGGACATATTTTCCTCATCCAAGCTGCCATCTGTAGATGTATGTACTTCCTCGTTTTTGTTATAACTTATGAATTCTAATTTTTTACTTAGCCCTGATAAAAAATCCCCCTTCACCAGTGCAAAAACAACAAGTGCCAAAAAAAATATTAATATAAACAGCCTACTTTTACTCAAGAGAAAAATTCCTTTAGAAAGCTATTTAGGAGTTCTTCATTTGAATCCCGCTCATCGTATACGGAATTAACCGAGTTTTTTCCTTCCTCTGGCAATAGCCCCTCAAGCTCTTCCTTAGTAAGAGCCACCTCCTCAAGCTGATTTTTTTCTACCGCTTCTTTAGGTGGAACCTTTTCTATGGAAGGAATCTTGGTACGTCTTACTTCCTCCCGTATGGGGGTTAGGTTTTCCAGATAATCCCTTATATTAGCTTTCAATATTTCCATCTTATTTGTTACTAAAAATATATTCTCTATAAACATTAAAAATGCACATACAATTCCTGCATTTACAAGAAAGCTTACCATCATTGGACTTCCTCTCCAGCTTACGTCATAATACAGAAAGGCTACTCCAATGGTCATCATCACAAGAAGGCACATTGCTTGTCCCGACCGCCTCCAGGCTTCCAAGGGTATGGCTCCCAGTTTTAGACTTCTCACATTTTTTTCCACAAAGGCGCTTCCGCTTCCTTTGTTTATTCCAAGGCTTCTTCCATTTTCGTATTTTTGTCTCATTATACGAAGTGACTTTTTCTTGGTGGTAGCCATATTCTCAGAAGCTTTTATCATACTTTTTAGATATGTATTTGTTATCATCTTTAGAAGTAACCCCAGCAATCCTATTCCCCACAAGAAATATATTCCTTTGCCAGCTTCCATGATTTTCTCCCACATACGAATTCCCTCTTTCTTATATTTTTTTACACAACTTGTCCTCGTTATGCTTGGTGTGATTATAGGAAAGGTGAATTTCATAAAGCAAGCTTTTTGCATCGTAAGTTTCTGCGGTTTTTAGACAGAAATTTATCTTTAACACCTTAAAGGTTTATGTTATACTTGGGCTAATGGAACATTTATATGGAAAGAAGGGTATAATATGACATATAGAACTAGTGGAACCTGCTCCCAATCCATCGAATTTGATATAGTAGATGGCAAGGTGACAGGAGTTAAATTCTTAGGTGGTTGCAACGGCAACCTTCAGGGCATCGCAAAACTGGTTGAAGGTATGACACCAGAAGAGGTTATTGAAAGACTTGAGGGAATTAAGTGTGGGTTTAGAAGCACTTCCTGCCCTGACCAATTCGCCAAGGCACTTAAAGAGTATGTTTAATCTCTATTATATCGGGAGGTATATATGAAGAAAATTGTATTAACAGGTGGTGGAACTGCAGGACACGTTACACCTAATATGGCTCTTATCCCAGTTCTTAAGAAAAAGGGCTATGATATACATTATATTGGTTCACATGAAGGTATTGAGAAAAAACTTATCGAGGAGATGGGGATTCCCTATCACCCTATAGCTACAGGTAAACTCAGACGTTATTTTAGCCTTGAGAATTTTACTGACCCTTTCCGCGTTATTAAGGGTCTTTCTGAAGCTAAGTCTCTTATGAAGGAACTAAAGCCTGATGTGGTTTTCTCCAAGGGTGGTTTTGTTGCTGTTCCTGTTTGTCTTGCAGCAAAATCTAAGAAGATACCTTGTATTATTCACGAGTCTGATATGACTCCAGGCCTTGCCAACAAGATTGCTCTTCCTAGTGCCTCTAAGGTTTGCTGTAACTTTCCTGAGACTTTAGAAAAGTTACCTGAAGGCAAAGCCGTTCTTACAGGTACTCCTATTAGAAAAGAATTATTTGAAGGAGACGCTGCCGCAGCTATGGCCTTCTGCGGTTTTAAAGAGGTTAGACCAACCCTTTTAATCATTGGTGGAAGTTCAGGTAGTGTTAAGGTTAACGAATCTATCTGGTCTTGCCTTGATAAAATAACTGCAAAGTATAATGTAATTCACCTTTGCGGAAAAGGTAAAACCAACCCAGAATACGAAAACGTTCCTAATTACGTTCAATTTGAATATATCAAGCAGGAGCTCAGCAACTTGCTCGCCCTTGCTGATGTAGTAGTTTCTCGTGCCGGTGCCAATGCTATCTGTGAGCTTTTAGCACTCAGAAAACCTAGCGTACTTATTCCTCTTTCTCTTGCGGCAAGCCGTGGCGACCAGATTTTAAATGCCCAGTCCTTTGACAAGAGTGGGTACGCAAAGCTTCTTATGGAGGAAGATGTAAATGATACTTCCTTACTTGAAGCCATAGATGAAGTCTACGATAACAGAGACAATTACATTAAGGCGATGGAGCTTAGCACAAAAAATGATGCCATCACACTCATCACAGATATGATAGATGAGTTGGCGTTGAAGTAAGATAAACACGTTATGAACTAAAAAAACAGCAAAACCAGTAACTATGTATATGTGTTACCAGTTTTGCTGTTTTTTAATGATAATATTGCATATGCCCACTTCGGTGTGTTTGAAAAAATACTGGTTATTCATTTGCTGAACTAAGTATGCTTTCAATCTGTTCGGCAGGAATATTCATCTTATGGGATATATCATTTATAGAGAAATCTAATTCTGCATATGTAAGTATTCTGCCTTTGATTTCGCCTTCAATTCTGCCTTCCATCCTATTTATTTTACCACATTCTCTTGCATATTCTTCAACTGCCTGACACATAGTATCTCTCCCCTTTCCATTTTTGTAATAGTCTGTTAAATCGCATATTATAGGGAATTTTGTACTGTTACAGACTACATTACTTTTAAAAATCTTCATATATTCTGCCAAATCTGAGCCGTCGTCAATCTCGGCATTGACATAAATCTCTTGGTAACCGTTGTCGATGACTTCTCCCGTTTCCCGCAAAACTCTATCGATGTGATATATTACATTTCCGCGTCTTAGAAAATCTCTTTCGGAGATAAATATCATACACACATCTGGCAAATCCCTGAACTTATCCCCTTTTTGTAAGGATTGAACCTGTAGACAGGAAGAGTTGTATCTCACTCTTTTTTGGTGGTCATCGTCATTTTCTTTTTGGACTTCCACACCGAATATGGTTCCTTTTTCATCTTGACATTTCAGGTCAATGGTAACAGAGCGGGTGTCTATGTTGTGTAGAGCGTCTTGGGTTATGTTTTCCACAACCTCTATATGAGGATTGCCAAGGACAATCCGTATAAGCTCCTGACAAAAATTCATGTCCTTGCCCAACTTCTGCATAAATGTATCATCAATGGGGCGTAGCTTGTCAACCGTAGAACTTGGGTTGGTAAATGTAACTTTAATGTTTCTCATATAGTCCTCCTATTTGTCGCAGGAGAACATATTTTTATTACATAAAATCATAAATCCTCTCTGCTTTAATTAAATGGGTAATAAAGCATCGAAGTTCTATGATTCTAAGAAAAATAGATGTGGCAGAATGCCACGAAAATAATAGAATTGAATTTTAATGCTTTAGGAGAGTGTAGCATATTTTTGTATGCAATGCAAGTAATATATCTAATACAAAAAGAGATATGCCATAGCATATCTCTTTTTTAAAATAATTCCTTCTCTAACTGGAATATATAACTTTCTATCATCTGCATACGCTTAAGATACTCTGTTCTTCCTGCGTCAGTTTTGCATCTTCTAATCTTTGGTTTATTGATGCGGTAATAGTTTTTGATACGATAGTAAGCTTTCTTGTATGTAGCCTCGTCCTCACAGGCTGTTGCCATAGCATCCCAAAGAATTCCTATAGCACCCACCTCGTCGAGTAAGTCTGCATCCATAACTATCTTACACTCAAGGGAAAGGTCTGCATCTGTGTCCTTGTCCTCATGAATCATAATTATCTCGCCTACCTTACGGATAATCTCAGGGTCAACACCTATGCTGTCCATATATTCAACTGCAAGCTCGGCACCTACTTCTCCGTGAGGTCTCTCTTCAGACCAGCCTATATCATGCAAAAGAGCTGCCAAAACAATTACGTCAAGGTCTCCACCAAGCTTTGATTGAAGCTTGATAGCCCATCTATAAACTCGCATCGTATGTTCGTATCTGCTTCTAAATGGATAATTGGAAGGTCGCCCATTATCAGCAGTCATTTTCTTAACGTATTCAATTACCTCTGCATAATTCATACTTACGTCCCTCTAATCCATTTTCTAGTAAAACTGTATCAAATAACATCATAACATTTTTTTATAAAAAATACTATATCTTTTTTATTATTTGCACCAAAATTCGATATGATTTTTAAGCCGTGCGGCTAGTTTTGTGAAGTCATCATAGACGTTACCTTAGCAGTTAACTCAGCTCAGGCGACCTCACGGCACACAAGAGGTTCTACTTAGTGCTGCTTCGTTCCCGACCTGACACGGTTCATAGATTCCTGTCGCGCGAGACCCAAACATCAACGCCACTTACCAAGGGCAGCTCTACAAAGAACAACCCGAGACCAGCCATCACCCCTACTGTAGCGGATTGTAGGTACAGGGCACCGCTAACTCCCCGGCTGCACGGAAATTTTATATCAATTTGAATTGATAACTAGTAAAAAGGTTAAACATAATTAACCACATTAAGTAAGTATATAGGAAATATTATGTTAAGTCAAGTTTTTTCCCTTCTTTGACTCCCTAAGCCAAGCAAAGAAATTTTTCATCATAGAAGAGCACTCCTCCTCCATAACTCCACGACAAACTTCAACCTGATGATTAAACTCTTTTATATCGAGAAGATTAAGTATAGAGCCAGCACATCCAGCCTTAGGATTCATACATCCTATAACCACCCTTGGTATGCGCGCTTGCACAATGGCTCCTGCACACATCTGACAAGGTTCTAAGGTAACGTACATAGTACAATCCTCAAGTCTCCAATCTCCTATAACCTTAGATGCCTTTTTTATGGCAAGTATCTCTGCGTGAGCTAGAGTTGTTTTGTCCATATTGCGCCTGTTATATCCTCTGGCAATTATCTTGTCCTGATATACGATAACACAACCTATAGGGACATCCTTATTTGCCTCCGCTTTCCTTGCCTGCTTTATGGCCTCTTTCATATACTTTTCATCTAACTTATTATCTGACATAAATATTCCTCATCTATTGTAT
>JAGBBM010000094.1 GCA_017938485.1 Lachnospiraceae bacterium | reverse complement strand
CTGTTACAACAATTCCTACAATTTCAAGAATCATCAAAAATCCTTTCCTTTGTACTATCCATAACAATCAACCTCCTTTTATATGGAAGCTCTGTATATGTAAATACAGGTTGAAAGGCCAACCACCTACCCATCCTATCTGATGTGGTAACACCCTGTGTATATTATAGGTTTGGCGTCATAAATAGTAAAGATGAAAAAATACGCAGTAAAAACATAATAGAACATTTTTGATAGTTCAAATAACTGCTGTATGGCTTAAAACCTAGATGTCAAGAAAAAAAGTGTATATTTTTATATACAAAAAAGAAACTCACAACATTTCATCATGATGTGAGTTTCTTTTTCGTTTTTATAAATTATTAACAGCCAAAATTACAATGCTTGTTACAATCATAATAACTCCAACTACTCTGTTGAGAGTTTTGGCGTCTGATTTGTTTGCGATATGTGCTGCGATTCTTGCCCACAAAAGAGTGAATATGGCACAGAGTATAAGGCAAGTGATATCTGGCATTCCGCCAATGGCAAAGTGGCTTATGCCACCGGTAAGTGCAGTAAAGGTCATAATGAAAACGCTTGTACCCACTGCCATGTGCATTTGATAACCAAGGAAAGAGGTTAAAACAAATAACATCATCATACCCCCGCCGGCTCCTACAAAACCACAGATGAATCCGATGAATATACCGCCTACAAGTGATTTAATAAGTCTCTCTTTAGGTGGAATGGCAGCCATCTGCTCTTTAGTGGCAGTGACTGGTTTAAGTAAAAAGCGAAAACCGATAATAATCATTGCCACCTGCATGGTTCCACTCATAGTTCGCTCTGGGAGAAAACTGGCTACAAAACTTCCGATGATGGTTAGCGTAAGAATGCTTCCCATCATTGGAAGACTGTTTTTTATATCTAGATTACCACTTTTTTTGTAGGTATAAGCACTTACTGCGCTGGCAAGCACGTCACTTATTAAACCGATGCCCACAGCCTCATAGGCGGGTATATCTAAAAATGTAACCAATATAGGCCCTATAACAGCGGCCGCACTCATTCCAGCGAATCCTGTTCCTATACCGGCACCGGCTCCAGCAAGAAAGCACACAAGTATAGTGATAAAGGTATTCATACAGTTATACCATCAAACATTAATACTTCTCTGGTTCTGGATAATCCACACCTAAAGTATCAACGGTAACAGACTTAATCTTCTGCTCTTCGAGTGGTCTGTCTCCCCAGCCTGTTGGGCAGGTAGCAATCTTGTCCACTACATCCATACCCTCAGTGAGCTTACCAAATGCTGCGTAAGAGCCATCAAGGTGTGATGAAGTCTTGTGCATAACGAAAAACTGTGAACCAGCTGAGTTAGGCATCATAGAACGTGCCATAGAAAGAACACCTGGCTCATGCTTTAAATCATTTTTAAAGCCATTGTCAGAGAATTCTCCCTTGATTGAATAACCTGGGCCACCAGTACCAGTTCCCTCTGGACAACCACCCTGAATCATAAAGCCTTCAATAACTCTATGGAAGATTAAACCATCGTAATATCCTTTCTTAATAAGTGAGATGAAATTGTTGACAGTGTTAGGTGCTATTTCTGGATAAAGCTCGAACTTCATAACATCTCCACTGTCCATAGTCATAGTAACTATTGGATTTGCCAAAAATATCAGTCCTTTCTTGTAATTTTCTTAAAAAGATGTTATTATAATAACATTATTGTAAAATTACGGCAAGTGTGTAATTTTATAAAATATTATGTAAACCAGATGACGAGGTATATATCGTGAAAGCAAACCAAATTATTAGATTAATAAAGGCAATTATACTAGTTGTAGCATCCTTTGCACTATGCACAATCGTTTATGATTATGTAAAGGGCTACTATGATGATTATATGAGAGAATACAAAGGCACATATAGCTACGAGGGAGAGGATATTCAGATTACAATTCCAGAAGGTTCTTCTGCTGAGGAGATTGCATCTATTTTGAAGGATGCGGGTCTTATAAAGTATGAAAAAGCATTTGTTAAGAGATTACAGGATTCAGAATATAGAGGAAAACTTCAGAGTGGTACTTTTACTCTCAATACAGGTATGAATACTTTGGAGATGATGGCGGCGTTAAGTCCAGTTGTGGAGTATGATGCTCCTATAGATACTTTGGTAGTGCCAGAGGGATATACGGTTGAGATGATTGCTGCAAGATGTGCGGAGCAGGGAATCTGTAGTGAACAGGAATTCTTAAATGCAGTTCAGTCAGTTACAAAAACTGAGTTCCCATATTTGGCAGATGTACCAGAGGGGGCCAATGTAGAGTACAAGCTTCAGGGATATCTATTCCCTGCCACATACGATATCTATGAGTATACTACAGCAGAGTCGTTGGTAGAGTGGATGTTAGATACATTCGAGTACTATTACTCAGGAGACATAGAAGCGAGAGCAACAGAGCTTGGATATTCATCATATGATGTTATCACTATGGCATCTATAGTTGAAAGAGAGGCAAAGGTTGCTGAGGAAAGAGCTACTATAGCCGGTGTTATCATGAATCGTCTTGATATTGATATGGCTTTGCAGATGTGTCCTACAGTACTTTATCCTCTTACAGATGGTATGTATGACCAAAGTCAGGTTTTATATGAGGACTTAGAGATTGAGTCACCATATAACACTTACAAATATTCAGGTCTTCCGGTAGGTCCTATATGTAATCCGGGTCTTGCCTGTATAGAGGCGGTTTTATATCCAGAAGAGCATAGCTACTATTATTATCATGTTGACAATGAAGAAGAGGGTACACATGTATTTACTGAGACATATGAGGAGCATATCGATACTCAGATTATAGGTGGGCCAAATGGTGTTCCTGTCGAATCAGAAGACGATAGTGAATAGATGAGAGCTTTTTATGCAATGTTGCATTTTTTGTATATTTTATAAAAGATATTGATGCTATACTACAGATTAGGAGGTATATATAATGAGAACATTTAATTTCAAGGCACGTAATATCGGCCAAGAAAAGTATCTTACCTACACTATGGGAGAAGAGTGTGAGTTAGATGAAGATGTTTTAGA
Source organism: Lachnospiraceae bacterium (assembly GCA_017938485.1). Classification (GTDB taxonomy): domain Bacteria; phylum Bacillota; class Clostridia; order Lachnospirales; family Lachnospiraceae; genus Coprococcus_C. Next base: position 3,216 of record JAGBBM010000094.1, on the reverse strand, counting down.
TTATTGCGAAGAGAATAATTTAAAAGAACTCGTAGAGATAATCTATGAAGAGGATGATGATTATGATTATCTTACCTACGATATTACAGGAAAGGTATCTGTTTGTGATTTTATCAAGCAGGAGGTTTCAAGTAATCAGGTTCTCCTTATTCTTCGCAATGTAGCAAACAACCTTATATCACTTAAGGAGCAGGCTATACATTTATCCTATGTTCTTCTTAATAAAGAATTTATGTACGTGAATGAAGAAACTATGGATATCGAATTTATATGTCTTCCTATTGAGAGTGAAGCGTCAGTTATCACAGAGTTTAAGGGCTTTATGAGACAGCTCCTTGCTAATATGATATATAACGTAGATGAGGATCTTAACTATGTTGGTAAGTTACTCACTTATATAAATGGAGACAATTTTAACCTTAGAGGACTTGTAGGTCTCTCGGAAGCACTTATGGAAGAATCCGGTATATCTTTTGAGGCTGCTGGAGATATAGAGTCAGATGGTGTTGAAGTAGTAGATACAGATGTTTCTGAAGCGGTCACAGAAGAACAAAATGTAGCTGACTTTATGAATAATTTGGATGATAGCGATGAGGCTCTTCCTGAGATTGGTGATGATGAGGAAGAGGAAGAAGCGATGGAAGAGACTTCTGATGACGAAGAATTAGATAGTATTCTTCCAGCGGGTATGTCCGAGACTGCTAGCGAGCCAGAAAAAGAAGAAAAAGTTGAGGAACAAAAAGAGGAAACTAAAGATATACCTAAGATAGTTGCTCCATCAACATTAGAAGAAAACAGAGCAATATATGCTGAGCAAGTTGCTAAAACTACTGAACAGAAGGAAACAGATGTTGATATTATAAAGAACAGAATCAAACAGCTTGTAGGTGAGGTTCCATCAGCAAAGACAACTAATTCAGATGCTAAGAGCATTAATACTTTGGAAGAGTTGGATCAGATGCTTGGAAGCAAGCCACCTGTTATTAAGAAGAATGTTGTAAAGGTTAACAGAGCAGCACTTATTCAAAGTGCAGCAGCTGAGTATGAAGAGACTGCGGAACTTACAACTAATGATGCTCCTACAATTCCTGTTACACCAGTTGCAACAGAGGTAACAGAGGAGAATAACTCTGAAAATGATGATAAGCCAAAGAGCAATTCTATTCTTAGCAAGTCAGTTCCTGAGGTGCAACCAAGAAAGACAAATCTTGTTAATGCTCCAAAGGCAATGCCATATCTTATCAGGGTAAACACTGAAGAGCGAATTATGCTTGGTAAGGTAGTATTTAAGATTGGTAAGGCATCTAGAGGTGTAGACTATACTGTTAGTGGAAATGGTGCTATCAGTAGACAGCACGCTATTATCACTCAAAAGGATGGCGTATGCTACATCAAGGATAATAAGTCTACAAACCATACATATGTAAATGATAGGATGATTGAAGATGGGGTTGAAGAGATTCTTACACACGATTCTATGATTAGACTTGGTGATGAAGAATTCTTGTTCAAAATCAGATAAATAATGTATATGTATATCAGGAGGTTACGATGAAGAGAATTGATTTAACAGTTGTAAAACAAAATAATGTAGATACAATCAAATACGATATGAATATGACAGAGGTATTTGATGATAGAGCGGCAGAAAAGGCTAGCCAGTTAAATAATCTTATTATTCCGTTACAGTATAGTGAGGCTGATGGAAAGAAAACTATAACTTCATATGCACATGAAGACACCAATCTTTCTACACTTTACAAGAGTACTCTTACAAAAAAAGAGGTTCTTTGTGTAATGAGTGGTCTTGCTTCTGTGTTTGAAATTGGAGCTCAGGGAATACCTGTAAGTTATATAGTGAAAGATTCAGACTATGTTTATGTTGATAAGACTACTTATGCAGTAAAGTGTGTTCTTCTTCCTATTAAGCAGGATGTTATGCCTATGGCTGAGATGCCTGTATTCTTCAGAGAAGTAATATCTAACATAAGATATAGTGAAGAAGATAAAGATAATTATGTAGCAGCTATGCTCACATTGATTAATGCAGATGATTTTACAGTTGGTAAGTTAAAGGATTGGATTGCTGAGCAACTTGAGAAGATGGGCTTATTCATAAGCAAGGAAGGCGGACTTACTGATATGTCAGCAGGTGGTGGAGCAACACCACAGAAAAATATTAAGGTAAATAAAATAGGTGTTATGGCCAATATGCAGAATTCTATGAATCAGCAGATGATGGCTCAGCAACCTATGATGGGTCAGATGGGAATGGCACCACAGATGCCACAGCAGCCTATGATGGGGCAGCCGGGAATGGCACCACAGATGCCACAGATGCCACAGCAGCCTATGATGGGGCAGCCGGGAATGGCACCACAGGCACCGAAGGCACCACAGATGCCACAGCAGCCAATGATGGGTCAGCCAGGAATGGCACCACAGATGCCACAGCAGCCTATGATGGGTCAACCAGGAATGGCACCACAGGCACCGAAGGCGCCACAGATGCCACAGCAGCCTATGATGGGTCAGCCAGGAATGGCACCACAACCAGCGGCACCACAGGCACCAGTAATGCCACAGGCACCAGCCATGGGTCAGCCAGGAATGGCACCACAGGCACCGAAGGCACCACAGATGCCACAACAGCCTATGATGGGTCAGCCAGGAATGGCACCACAACCAGCGACACCACAGGCGCCAAAGCCACCAGTAATGCCACAGGCACCAGCGATGGGTCAGCCAGCAATGGCACCACAGGCGCCAAAGCCACCAGTAATGCCACAGGCACCAGCAATGGGTCAGCCAGGAATGGCACCACAACCAGCGGCACCACAGGCATCGAAGGCACCACAGCAGCCTATGATGGGTCAGCCAGCAATGGCACCACAACCAGTGGCACCACAGGCACCAAAGCCACCAGTGATGCCAAAGGCACCTGAGGCACCAGCAATGCCAAAACCACCAGTAATGCCACAGGCACCAGTGATGGGTCAGCCAGCAATGGCACCACAACCAGCGGCACCACAGGCACCAAAGCCACCAGTGATGCCAAAGGCACCTGAAGCACCAGCAAAGGCAGATACGCCAGTGACTCCATCTCCAGTAGAACCAAAGCCAGTAATGCCACCTATGGGCCAGGTAATACCGAGTGCTGCAAAACCAGGAGATGTTATACCATCACAGATGACACAGAATGGTTTGGTTGGACAG
>JAGBBM010000093.1 GCA_017938485.1 Lachnospiraceae bacterium | reverse complement strand
ATAATAGAATAGAAATATGTTGGAACTTTGATAGCGGTTTCTTTGACTTGGAAACTATGCACAAGTGCGGTTGATATACGGACTTGTGCAGAAATCAAAAAAATTAAAATTTTTTTTAGTCCTTACTTGACAGAAGAACAGGCGATTACTAAGTGGGAGTCTGGAAAAGGAATTCCTGATGTAGATAATCTGCGTACACTATCTAAGGTACTTAATGTAAGCATAGACTTTCTCTTGGATGATGAAGAGGTCCTTGATAAAACAGTAATCAAGGAACAGATTAACTTGAATGATTATGAGAAAGAGGGGAAGCTTAGAAACAAAAAAGATGCAGTGGTATATGCTAAATACCCTAGTGCAGATATAATCCCACTTTTGGCAAAGAAGAAGAGTACAAAAGGACAAAAGATATTTGGGGAACTTTTGGGATGGATTACAGATGCACCTTTTGGTACCGATGAGGTATTTAACCAAATTTCTGATATACATAATGCATATTATTTAGTTAATCAAGAAGATAGACAGATATTTGTAACTGTTACAGAGGATTTTATAGAATCAAAGGTAATGGCAAAAAAGATTACTGAAGATAAGTTTGAAATAGGAGATTACAAATATCAAAAAGGCTGTAAAATTACATTTGACTAACCCACCCAAATGTAGTAATATCAACTTGACAATTTAAAGGGGCGCTGGTAATTGAGCCGGCTGAGATAGATGTTATCATCTAGTACCCGTGAACCTGATCTGGATAATGCCAGCGTAGGAAAAGGCTTATATTATAAGTGTATGATTTTTATGCTCGGATTTTATCCGAGCATTTTTAATTTTATGCCGATAAAATCAAGCCTTAAGTCAGGTTCATAGTTTTTTATCTTATTAGGAAAGGAGAGTATGGGAAATCCATACGAAAAAATTATGAACGCAAGTGTCGCAATTCAAGTTTTGCCAAAGAGCGAAAACGATGAGGAATTAATTCGTATAGTTGATGAGGTAATCGACTATATTAAAAGCACAGGTCTTAGTTACTATGTAGGACCTTGTGAAACCTCCATTGAGGGAGATTACGATGAACTCATGGAGATTATTAAGGAATGTCAGCATGTGGCAATAAGAGCAGGTGCAAAGGAAGTTTCAGCTTATGTGAAGATTTCTTACAGACCTGAAGGAGAGGTACTAACCATTGATAAAAAAGTTTCAAAGCATCACAAGTAAATTATGGTCTTTGTCAGCCATTGTCATACTCATATTAGTGTGGCAGTTTGTTTCAAGTACAGGGATAGTGGAAAGCTTTATGCTTCCTTCACCTGTTCAGGTGGCTAAGGCATTTTATACAGAATTTCCGATTTTGATGGAGCATAGTTTGGTGACCCTTCAGGAGGCATTTATAGGGCTTTTTGTTGGTATACTTACAGGTTTTTTGGTGGCGGTTATTATGGATAGATTTCTTTATATGTACAAGGCAATTTATCCTCTTATCATAATAACTCAGACCATACCTACAGTAGCTATAGCACCGCTTTTAGTACTTTGGTTTGGATATGATATGACTCCAAAGATAATCCTTGTAGTGATAACCACATTCTTCCCAATAGCAGTAGGACTCTTAAATGGATTTAAGTCTGCGGACAAGGATTCCATCAATCTTTTGCGTGCTATGGGAGCTACAAAGGGACAGATATTTGTTCACATAAAGCTACCAGGGGCTATGCCACATTTCTTCTCAGGACTTAGGATATCAGCCTCCTACGCTGTAGTTGGAGCTGTTATATCTGAGTGGTTAGGAGGATTTTCGGGACTAGGTGTCTATATGACACGAGTGAAAAAAGCATTTGCCTTTGACAAAATGTTCGCAGTGATTTTACTCATTTCTGTAATAAGCCTTTTGCTTATGAAACTGGTTGACATAATTCATAAAAAGTGTATGCCATGGGACAATAAGGAACAAGAATTGTAAATATACAGAAATAGAGGAAGATAAAATGAATAAAGGATTTATAAATAAAAAAATAGTTGCAGTAATTATGTCACTGATGATGTTATTTTCTCTTACCGCTTGTGGTAAGGGTGATTCGGACAGCAAAAAGGGAGATTTAACTAAGATAACCTTTGTGCTTGATTGGACTCCGAACACTAATCACACAGGTCTTTATGTAGCAGATAAGCTGGGTTATTTTGAGGAAGTGGGAATTGAAGTTGAGATAGTTCAGCCACCTGAGGACGGAGCAGAGGTACTTGTTGCATCTGGCGAAGCTCAGTTTGGTGTGTCATTTCAGGATTCTATGGCACCAGCTCTTACAGGAGATAATCCCCTTCCTATAACTGCTGTGGCAGCAATTATCCAGCACAACACTTCAGGCATTATTTCACGTAAGGGTGAGGGCATGGATACACCAAAAGGGATGGAAGGACATAGCTACTCTACCTGGAATGGTCCTATAGAGCTTGCTACCCTGGAGCAGGTAGTGGAAACTGATGGAGGAGATTTCTCCAAGGTGGAGCTTATACCAAGTACAGTTACAGATGAGGTTTCTGCCCTTAAAACTAACTCCACAGATTCTATCTGGATATTTTACGCTTGGGCAGGAGTTAAAACTGAGCTAGAAGGTCTTGAGACTGACTATTTTGCCTTTGCGGACATTGACCCTGTATTTGATTATTACACCCCTGTAATTATTGCGGGAAATGAGTTTCTTGAGGAAAACCCTGACACTGCAAAGGCATTTCTTGAGGCACTTACCAAGGGCTATGAGTATGCTATAGAAAATCCAGAGGAAGCAGCAGATATTCTCTGTGAGGCAGTTCCAGAATTAGATAAGGAATTAGTATTAGCAAGCCAGCAGTATCTTGCCAGCCAGTATCAGGCGGATGCCTCAAAGTGGGGATATATTGAGCCAAGCCGTTGGAATAACTTCTATAACTGGCTTAATGAAAATAATTTAGTGGAGACAGATATTCCTGAAAATACAGGATTTTCAAATGATTACCTGCCATAGAGGAGGAAAAAATGGCAATCTTAACAGTAGAAAATGTATCGAAGTCTTTTGACGATGAAGAAATATTAAAGGATATATCCATTGAACTAAATAAAGGAGAATTGGTATCTATCTTAGGTGTGAGTGGAAGTGGAAAAACCACCCTGTTCAATCTTATTTCCGGGTTAGAAAAGCCAGATAGTGGAAGTGTTATTCTTGAAGACGAGGATGTGACAGGAATATCCGGAAAGGTTAGTTATATGCTCCAAAAGGATATGCTTCTTCCTTACAAGACCGTTCTTGACAATGTGGCTTTGCCACTTATTATCAAAGGCGAGAAGAAAAAAATCGCCAGAGAAAAGGCCAGAGAATACTTTACGGATTTTGGATTGGAAGGTACAGAAAGTAAATATCCATCCCAGATATCAGGAGGAATGAAGCAGCGAGCTGCATTTCTTAGAACCTATCTTTTTTCTGAGAAGGTTGCCCTTTTGGATGAGCCCTTTTCCGCCCTTGATATGCTAACCAAGCAAACCTTGCACGAATGGTATCTGGAGGTTATGGATAAGATACATTTATCTACACTTTTTGTTACTCACGACATAGATGAGGCCATAATGCTTTCAGACAGAATCTATCTTATCACTGGAAAACCAGGTCAGATTACAAAAGAGATAGTCATAGAAAAGCCACGAGAAAAAAGAAAAGATTTCAACCTTTCGGAAGAGTTTCTCAGGTATAAGAGGGAGATTGTGGAAGAGCTGAATAAAAAAGATTAGTTAGAATGATGAGTGAGGCAGTCAAATAGGACTGCCTCTTTTTTGATTTTATTGAAGAAATCTAAATCAGGCTGTATAATATTAAACAGAAAAAATAAGAATATTAAATGTAAAGTTATATGTAAATTATTCTCAAACAAAAAGGAGCGCCACCTATTTATGGAAAAATCAAAAACCTACATCTGCATAGATTTAAAGTCCTTCTATGCCTCTGTGGAGTGTGTGGAAAGAGGTCTTGACCCGCTTTCTACCAATCTTGTGGTGGCGGATTCAGAGCGAAGCGAAAAGACTATCTGTCTTGCTATTACTCCACCTATGAAAGCCCTTGGACTTAGTAGTAGATGTCGAGTGTTTGAGATACCTCATGGGGTGGATTATATTATGGCTACTCCTAGGATGCAGTTGTACATCGAATATTCTGCCAACATTTATGAGGTATATTTAAAATATATCGCCAAGGAGGATATACATGTGTACTCCATAGATGAGGTGTTTATGGATGTGACAGATTATCTTACTATGTACGGTATGACTGCCAAGGAACTGGCTATCCGCATTATGAAGGATGTGTATGATACTACAGGTATTACTGCTACGGCGGGAATTGGAACCAATATGTATCTTGCCAAGGTAGCACTGGATATAACAGCAAAACACGTGGATGACCATATTGGTTATCTGGATGAAGAGTTATATCAAAAGACTCTCTGGAACCATACACCTCTTACTGATTTTTGGCGAGTGGGAGCAGGTACAGTTAGAAGGCTTGAAAAGTACGGAATCTACAATATGGGACATATCGCCCACACAGATGAAGATTTTTTGTACAAGCTCTTTGGCATAGATGCAGAGCTTTTAATAGACCATGCTTGGGGCAGGGAAATTGCCACTATTGCAGATATCAAAAATTATAAGCCTAAGCATAATTCTCTTTCCAGCGGTCAGGTTTTATCAAGAGATTATGGATACGACGAGGGTATGCTTATAGTTAAGGAAATGGCGGATTTGCTATGCCTTGATTTGGTAGATAAAGGGCTTATAACCCAGTCTATAACTCTTTATGTGGGTTATTCAAATGCTTTAAAAATAGATGGTGACAGAGGTAGTATATCTATGACTATGCCAACAAGCTCAGCCAAGACTATACTTCCTTACATCGAAAAGCTGTATAAGAAGGTGGTTAAGCCTCATACACCGGTGAGAAGATTCAATTTAAGCTTTAACAACGTGGTAGATGAAATGTATCAGCAGTATGATATATTTGCTGACCCGGTGGAGCTTGAAAGGGAGCATAATCTCCAGAAGGCTATGATTGACATTAAGAAGAAGTTTGGTAAAAATGCAATCTTAAAGGGAATGAATCTTGAGGAGTCAGGAACTACCATAGAAAGAAACAGGCAGATAGGAGGGCATAGAAGTGGTGAATAGAAATAAAATGTCCAGAGAAGAACGAGCCAAACAATTTATGCCTTTTGCTGCATTAAAGGGATTTGAGCTTGCCATTGCGGAAAAGGAAAAGCCTGTTATCTGTAAGGTGGTGATATCTGAGGATAGGAAGGATGAACTGGATTTAAAGCTCAGGGAGCTTTCTGTGAATTCCATAGCTTCCATAGTGTATTATCACGATGGAGCATATATAAGAAAAACCGGCATGGTGGCAAAGATTGACACCTCGGCAAGATACATCAGAATTGTAAATACAAAGATTGATTTTATGGATATATATGATATAACATTATTAGGAAAGTGATTTTGGAGGAATTTATGATGAGTAAAATTGTAAATGACGTTACAGAACTTATAGGTAATACACCTTTGATGAATATAAGCAGATACGCTAAACAGGCAGGGGTAGAAGGTGCAACCATTTTAGCCAAGCTTGAGTACCTTAATCCAGCAGGCTCCGTAAAGGATAGAGTGGGTCTTGCTATGATAGAGGATGCAGAGGAAAAAGGACTTCTTAAGCCAGGGGCAACTATTATCGAGCCAACAAGTGGTAACACTGGTATCGGTATTGCGGCGGCAGCAGTAGCTAAGGGTTACAAGGCTATCCTTACACTTCCTGATACTATGAGTGTGGAAAGAAGAAATTTGCTCGGAGCATACGGGGCTAAGCTTGTGCTTACAGAGGGTGCAAAGGGGATGACTGGTGCTATTGAAAAGGCAGAGGAGCTTAATCGCACTATAGAAGGTTCAATTATTCTTGGACAGTTTGATAATCCTGCCAATGCAAAGGCGCATTTAGATACTACAGGACCTGAGATTTGGGAACAAACTGATGGTAAGGTGGATATATTTGTGGCTGGTGTAGGTACAGGAGGAACTATAACCGGTGTGGGTCAGTATCTTAAGTCTAAAAATGACAAGATTAAGATTGTGGCTGTTGAACCATCCTCAAGCCCTGTTCTTTCAGGTGGCGTGGCCGGACCTCACAAGCTTCAAGGCATTGGTGCAGGCTTTGTACCAAAGGTATTAAATACAGATATATACGATGAGATTATAACTATTGAAAATGAAGATGCATTTACAGAGGGTAGAGCCTTTGCAAGAAGCGAAGGAATCCTTGTGGGTATATCCTCAGGAGCTGCCCTTAAAGCTGCATCCATCCTTGCAAAAAGACCGGAAAATGCAGGAAAGAATATTGTAGTATTGCTTCCGGATTCAGGAGACAGATATCTGTCTACACCATTATTTTCAGAGTAGGATTTAACATGAGAGAAGAGTTTTCAAGAACAGGACTTCTTCTTGGTGAAGAAGCTATGGAAAAACTAAATAATTCAAGAGTTGCGGTATTTGGCATAGGCGGCGTTGGCGGTCACACTGTGGAAGCATTGGTTAGAAGTGGTGTGGGTGCCATAGATATTATTGATAATGACACAGTATCTATAACCAATATTAACCGCCAACTTATTGCTACAAGGAGCACTGTAGGACGCTCTAAGGTACAGGTTATGAAGGAGCGTATACTTGATATAAATCCAGATTGTAAGGTGGAGGCACACGAATGCTTTTACCTCCCTGAAACCAAGGCTGAATTTGATTTTACCCAGTATGATTATATAGTTGATGCAGTGGATACTGTAACTGCAAAGCTTACTCTTGTGGAAGAAGCCCAAAGAGCCGGAGTTCCGATTATAAGTAGTATGGGAGCAGGAAATAAGCTTGAGCCAACAGCCTTTGCCGTGGCAGATATATATAAGACCTCAGTATGCCCTCTTGCAAAGGTTATGCGTAGAGAACTAAAAAAACGTGGTATCAAAAAACTAAAGGTGGTCTATTCCACAGAAGAAGCCATAACTCCAAAGGGAGAAATAGCTGAGGAAACATCAAAGCGCAGTATACCAGGCTCCTGCGCCTTCGTCCCATCCGTTGTAGGCTTAATCATCGCAGGAGAGGTTATAAAAGACTTAACTTTAAAAATGAATTAGAAGTCGAAACTGAGTCGTAGAGGATTTTTATTAAACTGCGTGTTATGGTTTGAAGAAGAAAATTAGAATTTGATGGAGGTACAGATGGAAAACTCTAAAAAACAAAGCCTTATTGAAAGGTATGGAAAAGTAAATGTAATCATTACTCTGCTATGTGTTATATTTTTAATTATTAATTCAGTAATAGTAAGTGAATCAGCACTAAATCAACTTGCTTCTAACAAATATTTGGCATATATTTTAAACTTTTTGGCAGGCTGTGAGGGTAAGCTTGGAACCATAGGCTCAATGTCTAATGCCAAAGTATTTGGTGATGGAGAGTGGTGGAGACTATTTTTACATATGTATTTACATGCTGGTGTTTTGCATATGCTTTTCAATGTTTTAGCCTTACTGTTTGTTGGAAAGGTTGTTGAGAAGAAAATAGGTAGCTTGCCTTACCTGTTATTGTACCATGTGATAGCGATTGTTAATGCAATCATTATGTGCTTGATTTTCCCAAATAGTACATCTGTGGGTGCATCTGCTGGTATATTTGGTATGATTGGTATCGTGTGCGTTATGAAGTGGAAAAAGGATACAGTGTGTAATGAAATGCTCAAAAGGGGAGAACTAATATACATCATAGTTTTTTCTGTATTATCACTTTTGCTTGGACTAGAGAGTTTTGTTACTCATTTAGTCGCTTTTGTATTTGGCTTGGTTGCTGGATTGTTAATGCAAAAGAAAGCTACAATGGAATAATAAATTACAGCTTGATAGAGCTTGAAAAGCACGCATAAATTTGAAGTTGCTTAAGAGAATTATTTAAAATATTAGTCGCTATTTATGGGCATTCGCTGTTTATGGTAAAGACATATGTATGCCTTGTTTGATACGCTAGGTACATCAAAACAAAGGAGGTCTTGGAATGGACACAAAGAAAATAGGTATGTTTTTAAAACAATTGCGAAATGAAAATGGAATGACACAGGAACAGTTAGGTGAAAAGATTGGTGTAAGCAATAAAACGATTTCTAGATGGGAAACTGGCAATTATATGCCACCTGTTGATTGCCTTAATATGCTTAGTGATATTTATCATATAAGTATTAATGAGATGCTGGGTGGTGAGAGGGCATCAGGAGATGAATTTACAAAGATAGCTGAACAGAATATTACAGCTACATTAAAGGAGTTAGAAAAAGACTTTAAAACTTTTGAAAAGAAAATGATGTGTATTTTAGCGGTTACAACTGTGCTGACGATTATTGTTCTTTTTTTGTTACCGATGAAAACAGTAAAGGATGTTATTGTAATGGTATTAGTAATTGCAGTTGCATCTATTGCTAATACACTTAATATAGTTGCATTGGCAACAAAAAAGGAGATATTAGATAATAAGTAAAGGCGAAACTTTCAGCTTTGTGAAACGTTGGGCATATATAAACTTTTTGAAGTCTATTGCCCAGTTGAAGCAATGGAATTATAGTGGATGAAGCAAATATCGGTCATATAGGAAAAAAATAGAACTCTACTGCCCGAGAAAAGCAATGATAACCTAGTTTATGACTCGAATAACGGGCATATAGAGAAAAGTGTAGTTTCACTGCCCAGAAATAGTGTAAGTTGTATTGTAAGTTAGTTGATTAATGGGCATATATAAGAAATGTTACTACTGTTGCCCGTTTTGTATTAATTTGTATTATGTAACAAACAGGAGGTTGCGGTTCATATTTAAATATCAAGTAGATGTATTACAAACCGTTTGTGAATACATTCACTTGGTAATTAAGTATGAACAGCAACCTCCGTCATACTAAGGAATTATCCCTTACGCATCATCACGACACACTAAGCCGTAGAATCCGATGAGATAAAGTCCACTTAAACCTACAAGAGAATATACGATTCTTGTAAGGATAGTTCCATCTCCAAATATGCTTGAAACTACATTAAAGTCGAATAAACCTATGATACCCCAGTTAAGAGCACCTACAATAGCTATTGTAAGACAAATGCAATTTAAAATCTTCATTGTGCAATTCCTCCCATAAAAATATATTTATGTGTACATATTTATATCTTTTACCGAAAATAAAAATAATATTCAAAATATGATAAAAAGAGTATTTTATTTTTATTTTATTGTGGTATAATCCCAATGGAGATAAAATGCATTTACGAAAATGTTTTATATAACATGGAGGACAAAAATGGGCGGATATTTTGGAGTCGCATCAAAAGAAGATTGCGTTTTTGATTTGTTTTTTGGAACAGACTATCATTCACATTTAGGAACCAGACGTGCTGGTATGGCAGTATATGGAGAGGATGGATTTGAAAAATCAATTCATAATATTTCTAATTCTCCATTTAGAACAAAATTTGATAAAGATGCCAATTCCATGAGAGGAAATATGGGTATCGGATGTATATCAGATTTTGAAGCCCAGCCTATATTTATTCGTTCTCATCATGGCTCTTTTGCCATAACAACTGTTGGCAAGATTAATAATGCTGATGAGATTACTGATATGATTATAAAGGGGAATACCCATTTCTTTGAGATGTCTAATGGTGAGATTAATGCTACAGAGTTAGTTGCTGCTATTATTAATCAGAAAGAGAATTTCATTGAGGGTATACAGTACGCTTTAGATATTATTGAAGGTTCTATATCTATGCTTATTTTAACTCCAAAGGGAATTTACTGTGCTAGAGATAAGCAGGGAAGAACCCCTATTGCAATTGGTAAAAAAGAAGGTGCTTACTGTGCATCTTTCGAGAGCTTTGCATTTCTCAATTTGGGATACAGTGCAGTAAGAGAGCTTGGCCCTGGTGAGATAGCTGTTATCACTCCGGATTCTATGAAGACCCTTGTGTTACCAGGAAGTGATATGAAGATTTGTACCTTCCTTTGGGTGTACTATGGTTATCCTTCATCATCCTATGAGGGTGTAAGTGTAGAAAAGGTTAGATATAACTGTGGTAAGAATATGGCAAAGAGAGATGATGCAAATCCAGATATAGTTGCAGGTATTCCTGACTCAGGAACAGCTCATGCTATAGGTTATGCAAATGAGTCCGGCATACCATTTTCAAGACCTTTTATAAAGTATTCTCCAACCTGGGCAAGATCCTTTATGCCTACTATGCAGAGTAAGCGTGACCTTATTGCTAAGATGAAGCTTATTCCTGTTCAAGATTTGATTAAAGACAAGAAATTACTTCTTATAGATGATTCTATAGTTAGAGGAACTCAGCTTAGAGAGACTACGGAATTTTTATATGAGTGCGGGGCAAAGGAAGTTCATATAAGACCAGCCTGCCCACCACTTTTATATGGCTGTAAGTATCTTAACTTCTCTCGTTCAAAGTCAGAGATGGAGCTTATAACAAGAGTTGTTATAAACGAATTAGAAGGTGGAAATGTAACAGATGAAATCTTGAAGGAGTATGCTGATTACAACTCACCTAAGTACGAGAAGATGGTAGAGAAGATAGGAGAGAAGCTCAAATTTACTTCTCTTAGATTTAATAGATTAGATGATATGCTTGATGCCGTAGGTATAGAGCCTAGCAAGCTTTGTACTTACTGTTGGAACGGCGAAGAGTAAGAAAAAATGAAGTTAGAGAACCATAGATTATTAAATATTATAATCTGTGGTTCTTTTTTTACGCAAAAATTGTCTTTTTTTACGCAAAAAAATTGATATAGACGAATATATGATATTATTAAAAGGTGTGAGTGAAAAAGTTGATAAAAAATGCTTGCATTTTTTAATAATATAGTGTATCTTAGTACGGTTACCCAAAAGTGACCATGCGTAATATAAATTCAGTATAAAGATACTTGATTTTATAGAATTTAACGCAAAAAATAATGACAAAAAAAACTATATATTTTATAATAGAATATAGTGTTTTTGATGTTTTTTGAGGAGGTTAAGCTATGAGAAAGAGGGTAAAAGGTTTTGTTGCACTTATTCTGTCATTTATGATGTGTGTAGGTCTTGTTCCAATTGAGGTATTTGCCGCTGATTATGAAATAATATATAACACTACAGAAGAAGTAAGTACAGATATGAGTGGAGATACTTATGGAATCTATGGTAGTGGTGGAACCTTAAATGTAGTAAGTGGTGGTGCTATAGGAGAGGTTACATTAGCTCCCGATGATGGTTGTGCAGCATATTTAAATGTATCGGCTGGTGGAACGGTTGGTACTGTAACATCTTACCCCGATGTTGCGAATTATCAAAGCTGCTATATTACCTCCTCGGGAAGCATAGGTACAATAAATGCTACAGGTGAGGAAGTAACTTTAAATGGTGGAACTGTAGGCACTCTTAACATAGGTGGTGGAACACTTACTGTAAGTGGAGAAAATCAAGTTACCAATGCCACATTAAGCGTTCCAGTTTCAGGAACAGGTACACTTGATATAAGTGGAAGCCTTACCTACGATGCAACTTCTGTTGGTACGGCAACCATTCAAGTTGCCAAGACGTCTCCAATTACAACTGCCAGTGATTTATCGGTAAGTTGTAATGGTATAAGCTATGACATATTGGCGGGAACAACGAATAAATCTATTGAAGAACTTTTTGGGTATTCTATTTCTGATACGGTACTTGACTTTGGAACCGAAACAGAAGGGTATGGTATGATACCGGACAAAACCCTTACCATTACCAATACAAAAATTAATCCTATTGAAATAGCTGTTGAGTATGATACTTCATATTATGGTGCAGTTGCATCGGTTAATGATGTTGGTGTTGATACCAGCGGATTTATTCTAAATGCTGGAGAAAGTGCAATAATTAGTGTATCACCAATTTTGGATTTAGAAGTAGGAACTTATGATAGTAGCTGTCACATTATTACTATGGGAGAGATAAACGAAGTTTCCCTAAGTTTTCTTGTGGAGGCTGCTCCGGTGGAAGAACCAGAGGAGGAACCGGAAGTTACGCCTACATTACTTACTGGTTCTGGCAGTGCTGCCATAAGTGATTACTATTATGGAGGAAAACCTGCATCGCCTGTTATATCATCAAGTACAAATGGTGTTGGTCATACCATGGTACAATACAAGCAATACATGGCAAGTGACAGTACATATACATCTGTAGCGCCAACAGCGGTAGGAGATTACACAATGAGAGTTACATTTGCTGCTACAGATAAATATAAAGAAGTGGTTATAACAGATAATTTTTCTGTTTCATATTTACCAATTCCGTCTAACCCTTATACAGTGTACGGAATAAAGGGTGAGAATAATTTTTACATTACACCGGCAAGACTTGTTCCTGCAGATGGATATCTTGTAGCTACTGAGCTTGGCGGGGAGTATAAGGAAGAGTTGTATTTTAATGTATCTACCTTTGAAGGAGAGATATATTTTAAGAAGATTTCTACCGGTGAGATGTCAGATGCACTGGTGATATCAGATATACTTGTGGATTATTTCGCACCATCTATTAATGATATTGTTGATGGTGAAACTTATTACATGGATAAGATGGATATATCTGTGTTCGACGCAAACCTTAAGGAAGTTCTTGTAAATGATGAAGCAAGTATTCTTATGGGCTCAAATGCTACATTACAGCTTAGTTCTAATGGTGGTTCTACAGAGTATAATATAGTCGCAACAGATTATGCTGGAAATGATACAACAATGACTATTATTTTGGCGGCTGAGTGGACCAAGACAGGAATTATACCTAGTGGAGAAAAGATAAGGCTTAACGCAAATACAGCCTATACTTTAGGCGCAGGAAGTTGGAAAGTAAGTGGTGATTCTACTGTGTATTCAGGTGGAACAAGTTTTTATGTAAGTGGTGAAGGTGATTATACTTTCAGTAACCAATAGGAGAAGGAGTATTTTATGGATAAGGCAAAAAAGAAAAAAATAATAATCATAAGTTCTGTAGCAGTTGTATTAGTTGCTGTATTGGTAGTGGTGCTTCTAAATGTTTTGAAAAAGGAAGAGGCATACAGAATTGTAAAGGTTTATGATATTAAGGGGGAAGCCATTGTTACAAGAGAGGGCATTGGTGAGATGGAAGCCTATAACAATATGGTTCTTGAATCGGGGGATGTAGTTCTCTTAAAGTCAGGTACTATGACTTTGAAGTTAGATGATGACAAATATATGTATGTAGAATCTAATACAGAGTTTAGACTTGTTGCTACAGGTTCAGCCGCTGACAGTAAGACTAGTATTGAGCTTAATTATGGTGCGGTTACAAGCGATATTCAAAATGCTTTAAACGAGGATTCATCGTATGAGGTTAATACTCCTAACTCTAATATGGCTGTTAGAGGAACAGTGTTTAGAGTCTATACATACTATGAGGATGATGTACGTTACACTAAGGTGTCAGTATTTGATGGAAAGGTAGATTCAGAGCTTGTATATGCTGACGGAAGTACATCGAAGGATGGCGTTAGAGTTGATAACGGAAATGAAGTTCTCATATATGATGATAAAGATAAAACAGATTATGTAGGAGAACCAAAGGATATCGATTTTTCAGAACTGCCAGAAGAGGTTATTGTTACTCTTATGAGCATCGTGGAAAATGGAACAGATATTGGTATTACATATGATGAGTTGAATGAACTTTTACAGGATGTATCAACAGGACCATTTACAGTTACATTTATGTATAATGGTGCAGTTTTTGGAACTCAGACAGTAGAGAAGGGTCAGTGTGCAACTATACCAAGTCTTATGCCTGCTCCATCAGGTAGTTGGGATTTTGATTTTACTACAGAAATTCATATGGACACAACTATAGAGTGGAGGTAGTTTTATGAATGCTGACGTATTAAGAAAAATCGAAACCATACAAGAGTTTTTTAAGATAGACCCAGATGGGGAGTTAAAAGAAGGTACTCGTATTCTTCTTGAAGCCATGGTGGAAGTAGCCATAAAAAAAGGTGAAGATGTGGTTACTCTTGGCGCAGACTGTGATGATGGAATGTACATAATTCTTGAAGGAACTACAGATGTTTTAGATTGTAAAGGAACAGTTATTAATACACTTTCTGTAGGTGATTTTATCGGTGAGCTTGGTCTTATCAATGATGATAAAAGAGGGGCAACAGTAAGAGCAACCACAGATGTTATCTGTGCCAATATATCTAAGGCTTTGTTTGAGGAGATTGCAAGCAAGAATCGTAAGATATATGGAACATTTATGAATATGCTCTATACAAAGACTACTAAGCTTGTTACAGAGCAGGCTAGAATCAAGTCAGAGCTATCTGTTGCAACCAGAATTCAGGCAGAATGCTTGGAGGATGATTTTACACCTTTTAATGCCCTTGAGCAAGTTAAGCTTCATGCAGCTATGAGACCAGCAAAAGAGGTTGGTGGAGATTTTTATGATATGTTTATGATAGATGATACTCATATGTGTTTCCTTATTGCGGATGTGTCAGGAAAGGGAGTGCCTGCAGCCATATTTATGAGTATGGCAAAAACGCACATTAAAAATTATGCAACTTTAGGACTTCCCCTTGCGGAGGTGGCAGAAAGGTCAAATAATCAGCTCTGTTATAAAAATGAAACTGGCATGTTTGTCACCGCATTTATATGCGTTTTAGATTTGGAAACCAATGATGTTACATTTATTAATGCAGGTCATAATAAGCCATTTATCTTAGATGAGGAAGGCAACTTTAAGATGATAGATGCCAAGGCTAATCTCGTATTTGGAATGATGGAAGGAGTTCCCTATAGAGAGCAGCATTTTACCCTTGCTAAAGGTGACTGTATCTATATGTATACAGATGGTGTTACAGAGGCACTTAATCCAAGTCAGGAATTCTTTGGTGATGACAGATTAAAGGAAGTGCTTAATAAGCATATGGATGAGGCGGCTGATGCAGAAGCCTTTGTTGAAGCTATGTATGAGGAAGTGGATTTGTTTGCGGATGGAGAGATGCAGGCAGATGATATAACAATGGTTTATTTAAGTAGAAAATAGATTTCATATTTGGGGGTCGGATTATGAAAAAATTACTAAGAGATTTGGTTGAATCATTGATAGTTATAGCCTTGGTGTTTTTGCTCACTATAACTAATCTATTCTCTCATTTGGACTATATGTTGAAGGATGCACTTTATCAGATTCCAAGAGGTGTTTCTAGTCAGATAAAGATTATTGCTATTGATGATAAAACATTAGAAGAATTAGGTCCAATAAATACTTGGTCAAGACAGTATTATGCAGATTTAATCAATATTCTTAACTCAAATGAAAATTCAAAACCTGCAGTTATTGCTTTCGATATTCTTTTCTCGGGATATTTTGGAGACAACAATACAATTGCAGAGGGGGATATGGAATTTGCTGAGGCTGCAAAAGAAAGTGGTAATGTAGTAGCCGTAGCCCAATATAAGTATAATGAAAAAGCTGCCACTGACGAAAATGGATTAATTGTCTATCCGGTAGATGCTGTATATTATCCTTATGAGGAGCTTAGGGATGTAGTATCCGTTGGATATTCAAATGTGGCACAGGATTCCGATGGTGTAGTAAGAAGAATTGCCATAGAACAGTCTTATCAGGGAGAAGATATGTATATGTTCTCCAAAGTAATATATGATATGTACTGCGATAATAATGATTCGGAAAAAGTGGAGATTCCAACAGATAAGTATGGTAAGACTCTTATTAACTTCTCGGGAAAACCAGGAGATTATGAATGTATATCGATGGTAGATGTTCTCGATGGAAAGATTGACCCAAGAGCTTTTACTGGGAGTATTGTGCTTGTAGGTGCTTATGCTACAGGCATGCAGGATAATTTCAATGTTCCAAACGGATATAGCAAGCAGATGTTTGGAGTAGAAATTCATGCAAATATACTTCAGTCTCTTATGGATGGAAGATTTTCTATTAATGCCAATCCGATTGCAACCGGAATTATTACAGGAATTATATGTGGAATTATTCATTTTATTTTTAAACGTAGTAAAATTTGGTTATCTACCATATTGCTACTTGTTGCCGTAGGTGCTCAAATATTCGTAGGTATAACCTTAAACAATAACGGTAAGTCTATAAGCCTGGTTTATGCAATTATTGTATTAATTGTATCTTATGTGTATTGTCTTGCCATAGGATATATTTTAGAGAAAATAAAGCGTAAGAAGGTAATTAATGCATTTAAAAAGTATGTGGCACCAGAGGTTGTAGAGGAGATTTCCAAGAAGGGGGATTTCTCTATAAAGTTAGGTGGAGAAAATAGAGATGTGGCAGTTCTCTTTGTGGATATAAGAGGTTTTACTACCATGTCTGAGATACTTGAACCAGAACAGGTTGTAGCTATTTTGAATAATTATCTGAACCTTACCACAGATGCCATATTTAAAAATAAAGGTACCTTGGATAAATTTATTGGAGATGCTACCATGGCCGTATTTAATTCTCCTTTTGACTTAGAGGATTATACTTTTAAGGCTGTGTGCGCTGCTATGGATATAGTGGATGGAGCTAAAGCTTTAGAAGACAAGCTTATGAAGGAGTTTGGCAGAAGTATAGGCTTTGGTGTAGGCGTTAACTGTGGTCCTGCCATTGTGGGTAATATCGGTTGTGAATTCCGAATGGACTTTACAGCTATAGGTGATACTGTCAATACTGCAGCGAGACTTGAGTCCAATGCAAAAAGAGGCCAGGTTCTCATAAGTGATATGGTATATGAGCGTGTTAAGGACAGAGTGGAAGTAGAAGAGGTTGGTGAAATTCCACTTAAGGGTAAGTCAAATGGAGTTTTCGTATATTCGGTGGTATCAGTAAATAGAGACTAGTTTTTTGCAGTGTAGGAGGGATTATATGAATATTGAAAAATTATTGGTTATTCCGCAACAAGAAAATATTGATGAGTTCTTGGAAATCTCACAAAAATATGATTGTGGATTTGAGTACAATGATTTCTTTTCTCCAAACCTCTTGGATGATGCTGATAGATTGGAAGAGCGAATTTATTATTATAAAATGAAAGAACATATGCCAAAGTATACCACTTTGCACGGAGCCTTTTTAGATGTATCTATTTTCTCTGATGATTCAAGAATTAAAGCTGTATCAGATTTTAGGGTGGAAGAAAGTATAGGCATAGCTAGACAGCTTGGAGCAAAGGCAGTGATTTTTCATACCAACTATATAGATAACTTTCGATTAGAAAGCTATAGAGAAAGTTGGTTGACAAGAAATGTAGCTTATTGGAAAGACAAGCTGGAAAAATATCCAGACATATGTATATACATTGAAAATATGTTTGATTCAGATTGTGAGCTTTTAATGAGACTTGGTAAGGATATGAAGGATGTTCCCAATTTTGGAATCTGTTTTGACTATGCACATGCTCATGTATTTGGTGATGAGAAAAAGATTGAGGAGTGGGTCGTAGGATTGGCTCCATATGTAAAGCACTTGCATTTAAATGACAATGATTTTGTCACAGATTTACATCAGTCACTTGGAACAGGGCGAATAGATTGGAACAAGTTTAAGGAATATTACGAGAAATATTTTAATAAGGCGTCAGTATTGCTTGAAGTTACAGGTATAGAGAAGACCAAAGAATCTTTGGATTTTCTTGCTACACTATAATTGAGAGGAGACTTTGGATGGCTATTAGTGAGAAAAATTTAGTTGTTGATGCAACCATGGAAAATCTTGATACGGTTATAGGGTTTGTGGAAGATGAGTTAGCTCTTTTTGATTGCCCTATGAAGACCACTATGCTTATTACAGTTTCCTTGGAGGAAGTGTATGTAAATGTAGTTAATTATGCCTATGGGGATGCTGTGGGTAAATGCGAGATAACATTAGCTATAGATGATACATCAGAAGAAAAAAAAGTAGTTATTACTGTTAAGGATAGTGGAAAACCATTCGACCCTTTGGCTAAGGAGGATCCAGATATTACTTTGTCTGCAGATGATAGGCAGATAGGTGGTTTAGGAATTTTTATGGTCAAGAAAAGTATGGATGAAGTAAGCTACAAAAATATTTCAGGTTATAATACATTAACCATAGTAAAAAGCTGGAAAATATGATATAATCTATAGTGATTTTTTTATATGAGGTTAGCAAATTCTAAGGAGGGTTATTATGGAGATTTTAAAGGTAGAAGAAGGTAACAAAATAACAATGAGCATAAGTGGTCGTCTTGATACAAATGCTGCTCCAGCCTTAACCGAGGCAGTTGAGGACGCTTTGGTAGATGGAGTGGAAGTTTTTGTTCTTGATATGGCTGAATGTGACTATGTTGCCAGTTCGGGACTTAGGGTTATTCTGGGAGCTCAGAAAAAGATGAATTCCATACATGGAACAATGATAGTAAAAAATGTTATTGGCGATGTAATGGAAGTTTTCGAAATGACAGGATTTGCGGATATACTTACATTTGAATAAACAGGAGGTCAACATATGGATTTTAGTAAAGAACTAATTAGTTTTGTATCGGATAAAGTTGGTGGGATAGTTATCATTGCAGCTGGTTCTAGTGAAGTGGTTTATGCTGATGACTTTTTTAAAAAGAAATATGGAAATGATATAGTTGGACTTGATGCAGATGAGATATTTGGCTGGATGCATGATTGTCCGGAACTTTCTGTAGATGGGCCTGCTGTAGAATGGGAAAATATTGATACTGATTCAAAAAAATACTACAAGTTCAACTCTGGTATGTTTGAAAAAGAGGGTAAGAATTATACTATCCATCAGATTGTAGATATCACTGAGTATATGGGGCTTAATCGTGACATCACTAAGTATATGTCCTTCTTCAAGAAACTTTCAGGCTTTCAGACAGCAGTGCTTGAGAATCTTTCTAATTCTTATCAGGAACTTTTACCTATGCTTACTGATTACTTTAAGACTAGCAAGGCATACTTCTTCATTCAAAGAGATGATAATCTGGAGATAGTTACATATGCAAAGATGGGTAATCAATTCTCTATGGATAGAATTTCCATGTCAGATGAGGTTGCAAAAGTTTTTGATATGAATTCTGAGGATGATATACTTATGGATAGCTTTGCGCCTTCTGTTCAGGAAGTATTTAAGGCTAGTGGTGGTAGCTCTGACAGTTCATACAACATTCTTTGCTCTGGCAATGTATCAGGACAAAAGTTTGCAATTTATCTTAATGTATGGCCTAATATGGATAAGGATTCCATGGCAGAAAAGACTCTTGTAAGTGTTATAAAACTTTATGCGGAGAACGCACTTATGAGAGAAAAACTTATATATGAAAATGAACATGATCATCTTACAGGTCTTTACAACAAGGGTAAATATCTTGATTTAATTGAGACAAAGTATCCAAGTCTTGGCTCAATAGCTATATTTAATTTTGATGTAAACAATCTAAAGACTATGAATGATAACTTTGGTCACGAAGCAGGAGATAAGCTTCTGGTAAAGGCTGCGGATAGTATTCGTAAGGTGACAAATAATAATGTTCATGGTTATCGTATGGGCGGAGATGAGTTCCTTATGGTTGCATGTGATGTGACTAAAGAAGATGCAGATAAGCTTCTTTTACGTTGGGAGTCAGAGCTTGCAAGACTTAACACCATAGAGGATGATATTAACTGTGTTATGGCAGTGGGTATGACTTATGGCGAAGGAGACTATGACTTGTTTAAGCTTCTTGCAGATGCGGATGAGCTTATGTATGCTGACAAAAAGGCAAAGAAAAAACCTGGCGAAGAAATACGATAATAATTTCAGACCAGTTTATGAAAAAAACTATATATATTAAAACAAAGGGAGGATTATTTTTATGAATTTTTATGATTTGATTGATTATGCAAAAAGCGAAGGCTGTTCTGATGTGCATATTACAGTTGGTACAGCACTTGCTATAAGAAAGTTTGGTAAGTTGCAGATGCTTGATCCAGTGCCAACACCAGAAGAATCAGAGGCTATGATTCTTGAAGCACTTACTCCAGAGCAGAGACAGAAAGTTCTTTCTGGACAGGATTTAGATTTAGCACTTATAACTGAGTCAGGTAGACTTAGAGCTAATATATATCATCAGAGAAATAATCTTGCTGCTACATACAGAATTCTTAAAAGTGAAGTGCCTACTTTTGATGAGCTTGAGATTCCAGAAGCAGTAAGAAAACTTATAAATGAGCCAAGAGGTCTCGTTCTTATAACAGGACCTACTGGTAGTGGTAAGACTACAACTCTTGCATCTATGATTGATTATATCAACAAGAAACAGGCAAAACACGTTATGACTATTGAGGATCCTATTGAATATGTTTATTATCATGCTAAGTCAATGATTCATCAGAGAGAGATAGGAAAGGATGTAAGTGATTTCGCAACTGCTCTTCGTTCAGCTCTTCGTGAGGATCCAGATATTATCCTTGTTGGAGAAATGAGAGATTTCGAGACAATCAGTGCTGCTATTACTGCAGCTGAGACAGGACACTTGGTTCTTGCAACATTGCATACAACAAGTGCTCCACAGACTATAGAGCGTATTATCGATGCATATCCTCCTCACGGACAGGGTCAGGCTAGAACACAGCTTGCAAATGTATTAAGAGGTGTTGTAACTCAGCAGCTTATTCCAAGAGAGGATACAGAGGGTATGGCTATGGCTACAGAGATTCTTATCAACAACGATGCCATTGCTAACCAGATTCGTGAGAATAAGACTCACCAGATTATGTCTTCAATTCAGGGTGGTTCTATGCAGGGAATGCATACTTTCAATGCAGACTTAAAACGTCTTGTAAAAGAGAGAAAGATATCAAATTCAACAGCACTTAAGTATTGTTCTAACGTAAAGGATTTCGAGAATCTTAGATAAAAAAAGGGATGCCTTAGGGCATCCCTTTTTTGTGCATATAATATGATTTACAAGACGGTTCATATAACTATGTATTATCTGGAATTTCTGAAGACAATTAGGGTTTCTAGTGTATCTTAGGTTTAATAGCTTTCGATGAATCGTGCCACGCACATATGTCTGAGTATGTCTTTTGGGATATAACTATGGATTTTTTCGCAACTCTACGCTTGTGCAAATATCTAAGATTTTAAACTTGCGATGTTTGATTAGTACTGCTTTCGCGAAACTCGTCCCACTTTGTGGGACTCAAACATCGCTTACGCAGTACATTCATCGCAAGTTATAAAATCTTGATATTTGGTACAAGCTAATTGTCTTCAAAAATCCATAGTTATATCACAAAAGACATGCGAGTTTATGGAAGTGGCACGTAATCAAACATCGAAAGCTTATACCTTAGATACACTTAAACCCGTAGAGTTGCGAAGAAATTTCAGATAATACATAGTTACATGAATCGTCTTGTAAATTATATTAAGATGTAGTGTAAAAATAAAGGAAGGTGTTCCTACACCTTCCTTTATTTTTATTCGTGATTAAGTTTTCCGAGGAATTCCTGCATACGTTCGTTGGAGGAATTAAAGACTTCCTCGGGAGAACCTTCTACAGCGATAACACCTTTATCCATAAAGATTACTCGGTCTGATATATTTCTAGCAAAACTCATCTCGTGAGTTACGATGACCATAGTCATCTTTTGCTCCGCAAGAGATTTGATGACTTTGAGGACTTCTCCGGTAAGCTCTGGGTCAAGAGCTGAAGTTGGTTCATCAAAGAAAAGTACCTTTGGCTTCAATGCTAAAGCTCTTGCAATTGCTACACGCTGTTGTTGACCACCAGAAAGCTGGCATGGATAGTAATCTGCTTTATCAGAAAGTCCCATTTTATCTAGGAGCTCTTTCGCCTCTTTCATTACCTCTTTTTTGTTTCGCTTTTGGACGGAAATAGGAGCGTCTGTAATGTTTTTTAAAACCGTATAGTGAGGAAAAAGATTGAAGTTTTGGAAAACTAGTCCAAAGTTCTTTTTGATTTCCTTAAGCTTTTTAGGTTTTGCATATACGGATTCGCCATCATATAATGATACTGCTTCTTCCCCTAGATAAGAGATAGTGCCATAATCTAAGGTTTCTAACATAGTGGCAATTCTAAGCAGAGTGGATTTGCCTGAGCCAGAAGGTCCAATTATGGATATAACCTCGCCTTCTCTTACTTGAAGACTAATATCTTTAAGTACCTGAAGGTCTCCGAAGGATTTTTTTATATTGTTCATTTCAAGATATAACATATGAAGACCTCCTAACTATAATAACTAAGCTTCTTCTCGAAACAGCGCATAACTACTGATACAAGTAAATTAAATACGTAGTAGAATATAGCAGCTACAACAAAAGGTATCATAGTTGTGTTGGCTGCGGCAATCTGCTGTGCCATATTGAATAACTCTATGTAAGATATTGAGAAAGCTAAGGATGTATCCTTAACAAGGGTTATAATTTCGTTAGTCATGGCAGGAAGAATAATCTTGATTACCTGTGGTAAGGTAATTTTGAAAAATTCCTGTGGCTTTGAGTAAAGAAGAATCTGGGAGGCTTCGTGTTGTCCCTTAGGTATTGCTTCTATACCGGAGCGATATATCTCGGCAAAATATGCAGCATAGTTGATTGAAAATCCAACTATTATGGCAGGATAACGCCATCCACCGATGGACCAGCCGAAAAGATAGTATGGGAAAAAGTATACTACCATAAGCTGAAGCATAAGAGGTGTGCCTCTAAGGATGGAGATAATAAATCCGGTAATACCACTAATTATTTTGTTTTTAGACATTCTGCCGAAGCACATAACCATACCAAGAGGAAGGGAAAATATAAGAGTGAGAAAGAATATTAACATACTCTTAAGCATTCCTGAGGTAAGTTGTTCAAGCATTACTTCAAAACTCATTTTGTGACTCCTTAATCTTCAAACTCAAGACAAGTCATATCTGATAAACCATATTTTTCAGCTAACTCATCAAAAGTACCATTTTCTTTTAGTTCCTTTAATGCATCGTTAATTTCATCGCGAAGCTCTGTGTTTCCAAGCTTGAAACCAATACCATACTGCTCAGAGTTTAAGTGCTCATCAAGAATGATAAATTCATCTCCACGGCTACCAATTTGATATTCAGCTACACCGATATCCATTGCGATAGCGTCCACTGCACCAGCCTCTAACTCAAGGAAAGCAGTGTTGTAGTCACCAAACTCAGTAAGCTCTTTGAATGTATCCGCAAGAGCCTTCTGTCCCTTTTCGTCACTAAGAACCGAAAGGGCTGCAGAAGCTGTCTGAACGCCAACCTTCTTTCCTTCAAGGTCAGCAAAAGTAGTTATACCTGAAGAAGCTTTAACTACGATAACCTGACTGTTGTCAACATATGGAACAGACCACTCATAGTCATCCTCACGACCGTTGATTGTAAAACCGTTCCAGATACAATCTATAGAACCAGAATTAAGCTCGTTGTCTTTGTTTCCCCACTCGATTGGCTGCTTTACTAACTCCCAACCCTTAAGGTCGCAAACTGCCTGGGCAAGTTCAAGGTCAAAGCCTGTGTATTCGCCATTTTCATCCATATATCCGTATGGAGGATATTCAGCGTCAAAGCCTACTGTTAAAGTGTCTTTCTTCTTCTCTCCACAACCAGTAAGAGCCATTGCCATAGTGCCTAAAAGCATAAAACCGAGTACGAGTTTCTTTTTTAATTTCATAAATTTTCTCCTTATCTTTATATCTTAGTATCTCATTAGCATACTAAAGTGTTTTTTTACCAAGGTATCGTATCATATTGGCTATATTTGGTCAATTGTTTTGTATGAAAAATATAGTAATTACACATAACTATACAAGTAAAAAAAAAGGAGGAAAAATATGAAAGATAAAATTTTCGGAGTATTACAAAGAGTCGGTAGATCATTTATGTTGCCTATTGCGATTCTTCCCGTAGCTGGACTTTTGCTTGGTATAGGAGGGTCTCTTACCAACCAAACAATGCTTGAAACCTATGGCCTTACAAATATTATGGGTCCAGGAACAGTTTTAAATGCTGTTTTTACCGTTATGAGTCGGGCGGGAGATATTATATTTGCAAATCTGCCTATAATTTTTGCTATAGGAGTAGCTATAGGAATGGCTAAAAAAGAAAAAGAGGTAGCTGCCTTATCAGCAGTTATTGCTTTTTTTATAATGCATGCCTCAATTAGTGCGTTAATTGCTATAAATGGAGGTGATGAAGCACTTTTAAGTGGTGCAACAACCTCGGTTGTAGGTATACTTTCCCTTCAAATGGGTGTATTTGGAGGTATTATAGTTGGTCTTGGCGTCGCAGCATTACACAATAGATTTTATAAGATTGAATTACCACAGGTGCTTTCCTTTTTTGGAGGAACCAGGTTTGTTCCTATAATATCAGCTTTGGTTTATACATTGGTAGGAATACTCATGTATTTTATATGGCCTCCTGTTCAAAATGGAATATATGCTATTGGTGATGTGGTTTTAAGGTCAGGGTATTTTGGAACCTGGGTTTATGGTTTAATGGAAAGATTGCTCATTCCATTTGGCCTTCATCATGTGTTTTATCTTCCGTTTTGGCAGACTGGCGTGGGCGGAACCTTAGAGGTAGGAGGCGTTTTGGTAGAGGGTGCACAAAATATTTTCTTTGCTCAGCTTGCGGACCCTACTGTAGAAAGGTTTGCTGTGTCTGCAACAAGATTTATGTCAGGTAAGTTCCCTCTTATGATATTTGGACTTCCTGGTGCGGCTTTTGCCATGTACAAGACTGCTAAACCAGAAAACAGAAAAAAGGTAGGAGGACTTCTCCTTTCGGCGGCTCTTACTTCTATGCTTACAGGTATAACTGAACCACTTGAATTTACATTTCTTTTTGTGGCACCACTATTATATGGAATACACTGCGTTTTTGCAGGTCTTGCCTATATGCTTATGCATGTATTTGAAGTAGGTGTGGGAATGACATTCTCGGGAGGCCTTATTGACATGTTCCTTTTTGGAATATTGCAGGGTAATGCAAAGACAAATTGGATATGGATTGTTATAGTTGGTATATTCTATTTTATAGTATACTATTTCTTGTTTAGTATTCTTATAAAAGCTTTTGATTTTAAGACTCCTGGACGAGGTGAAGAAGAGGAGGTTAAGTTATATACCAGAAAGGATGTCGAGGAAAGAAATAATCAACAAAAAGAAGAGGGTCAGTTTACCGAGGATAAAACATCTATGGATATATGTACGGGCTTAGGCGGAAAAGAGAATATATCTGATGTGGATTGCTGTGCTACAAGACTTAGATGCACGGTATTTAACCCAGAGCTTGTGGATGAAGCACTTCTTAAGTCTACAGGGGCTTCCGGAGTGATAAAAAAGGGAAATGGAGTACAGATAATATATGGTCCTAAGGTTACGGTTATAAAATCTAATCTTGAAGACTATATTGAAAGAGCAGAAAGTGTTTTGCCTAATGAGAAGTCAAGGAAAGATTTAGTAAATGAGATTCCTGTTTGTAGTCCTTTTACAGGAAAGGTTATAAGGCTTGAAAATGTGCCTGATGAAGCTTTTGCAAGTGGGGCTATAGGAGATGGAGTTGCTATAGAACCAACGGAAGAATATCTTAAGGCACCGGAAAATGGTGAAGTTACTATGATATTTGACACTAAGCATGCCATTGGTTTTAAAACGGATGAAGGAGTATCCTTGCTAATTCATATTGGTATTGATACTGTGAAATTGGGTGGAAAAGGTTTTGAAACACTAGTTTCGGTGGGAGACAAGGTAAAGAAGGGAACCCCTCTTATAAAGATAGATTTGGATTATATAAGAAAGCATGCCTCATCTACTATAACACCTATTATATGTGGAGAGCTTCTTGGAAATGAAGAAGTAAAGGTGGTAAATAAAACTAATGTGGTGGCAGGAGAAAAAATATTTTCTGTTTGTCAGTACACAAAATAGAAGAAACATCCTAGTCTTGTTTAGACTAGGATGTTTTTTATAGTGTGTAACCGTTTTTAATTAGTAATTCCCTTGCAGTATCTATAGAGTCTACTCCGGATTTATTTTTTACAGGAGCAAATTCTTTTTCTCTATCGATTTCAAATACAAGGCAGTCATCCATCTCGTGAATAAGATCAAGGGCCAAGGTCTCGAATTTGAATGCATTTGGTTCTGTCGGTTGAATTAATTCACCTCTGTCATTTATATATGGAACAGCTTTTTTTACAACGTGCAAAGGCATTTTTAAATCCAAGGTTTCCTTTAGCCTGTGTATAGGGAAAAGATAATTGAGAATAACACCATATCCATAAGCTAAGGTTCCATCCTGATTAGCTTGATACATCATATCCTCTGATAATTCATAATACTCTATGATATGTGGTTTTCCGTTTTCCGTACAGATGGCACCTACCTTTTCTTCTGGGTTAGCTTTATATACTACTTTGGCACCACACATCTTGCCACTTTCTATGGTGGCACCTAAAAAGATTGGGTCTGCAATCTTTTGTAAAACATTATCTACTGAAAAGACATTTATCCATTTTAGATTTGAGTCTAAAATTTGGTCTAAGAGGCCACAACGTTTTAAGGAACTGAACCAACCACCGTTTCCGTTAGGAGACATAGCAAGAGAATCCTTTGAAGATAGTAATAAATTGCCTTCAAAGTCAGTAGCGGGATTAAGCTCTTGGACGAAGAAATGTAAGTAGTCAGGATTGTAGTCAAAGTAGTTGTGCTCTTTAAAAAAAGTTACAGTGTCATTATAGTTAATATCACTACACATTATATACATATGAATCCATGTGCCAGATAGGTTGACCACATCTATGGTGTGTTCAATAAGGAGTTGAAATATATATAAGTCCTTTGTTGTTCCTATATTAAAGGTTCCCTTAGGCATATCATAACCAAGACGAGTTCCCTGACCGCCCGCAAGGAGAAGTAGACATAGCTCTCCTTTTTTTATGGAGTCTATACCTATAGATTGATAAACATCGGATTGCGTTTTTATATCATAAATTGAAAGTGCAGATATGGGTGCAATATCACCAGGGACTTTGTCCTTGTGGTGAAGAGACTCCATAAAACTCCAATCAATATCAGCAATCTGAGCCATAAGATTATCTTGCTCGTCAGCGGACAAGTTATTTATATGTTTAATTAAATTATGCTGGTTATATCTTGACAGACAATCCAGTATTAATTCCTTGTTCATACGTCCTCCGAATTATTTGAAATTTTTGAGTGATTTCTTTACGTTGATAGTTTCTTTAAATATGTTAGCAATAATCTTTAGTGTAAAACGAGATTTTTCACTTCTACTTCTGTTGAACTTAAGTTTAATTGGCATTTCTATGATCTTGTATCCGCGTTTTGTTGCTTTTGCAAGAATCTCTATGTCGAATGCAAAACCGTTAGTTTCTAAAGTGTCGCAGATTGGCTTTATAATCTCTGACTTAAATAGCTTGATTCCAGTTTGCGTATCCTTGATTTTTAAGTGGAATAATATTTTAAGGAAAAAATAGTATCCCATACTGAGGAACCTACGGAAAAATGGGTATTCAAGCTGAGACTGTTTATGGAGCTTAGAGCCTATTGCAATGTCAGCCTTTTTCTCCTTAAGGGATTGTAAAAAGACTTTTAACATAGCGGGACTAAGTTCTAAATCCGAATCAAGAAAAGCTATATAATTGGCATTTGCAAAAGATACACCTGTTACAATAGCGTTTCCTTTTCCTCCATTTGGTTTGTAGGAAATATAGGTTATGTGTGAATCAATATTACAAGCTGCCTGAATCTCTGAAAGAGTATTATCCTTACTTCCATCGTTAACGGCTATCAATCTATAACTTTGTGAAAATTTACTTATGATTTTTGATGCAGTAAGAAGGTTTTTTCGTATTGCAACTCCTTCGTTGTATGCTGGCAAAATAACACACAAATCAATAACTTCACTTTTGCTTAAGAGTGAATCACTGCATATAATATTTTTGTTTGTAACTGTACTCATAATTTTACCTTTATAAATTTAAACATTATTCACTAGTATATCATAATAGCTTTTTTAGTACAACAATTGAAAATAATTATATGTTGTATTTTTTTGCAAAATAATGTATGATAAAAAGGACATTGTGTTTGGATTGTAATTCTGAAAGGATAAAAGTTATGAGTAAGAAAAATAATAAAAACAGCAAAGATACAAAGAAGAAAGGGCTTAGTACTAACGCAAAGTGGGGGATTGCACTCCTTGTAGAAGTGATAGTTCTTGTTGTAATGGTTGTAGGATATTTTCATTTCTGGATAGACAGTAAGTATGAAAAGGTGCAGATTCTTGAGATAGAAAAAGAAGAGTTGGCTATAAATGAAGGTGCCAATGAAGTTCAAAAAGGTTATACCAATATAGCTTTATTTGGCTTGGATGCAAGAGATACCTCTCTTGGTGCAGGTAACAGAAGTGATGCTATTATGGTTTTGAGTATCAACAATGACACTAAAGAGGTTAGAATTGTTTCCATATATAGAGACACATTACTTGAGATAGAGGATGGTAGTGGGGTTACAGCAAAGGTTAATGCAGCTTATGCATATGGTGGTCCTGAACTTGCTATAAAGACATTAAATGCTAACCTTGACCTTGAGATTACAGAATTTGTTGCAGTAAACTGGAAAGCTCTTACCTTGGCCATAGATGAGTTGGGAGGAGTAACAGTTAGCGTAGAGCAAAATGAGCTTACATCTCTTAATATGAGTATTACTGAACAGCTTCAGTCTATTGGTGGATATTCAGAGGGGGTATTTGAGACTGGTGACCTTAAATTAAATGGTACTCAGGCAGTTGCTTATGCGAGAATTAGAAGTACAGACCAGGGTGATATTACTCGTACTGAAAGACAAAGAGAAGTGCTTTCTGCTATGGTTGATGAGGCTTTAAAGTCAGATATGAAGACTATCAACAATATAATAGATGAAGTATTCCCATACATTTATACAAGTATTACTAAAGATGAGATGTATGATTTGGCAAAGGCACTTTTTGATTATGAGATGACTGATACTGCAGGATTCCCATTTTCATATACTATTCCTAACCATGCCACTAAGGGCTCGATTATTGTTGCCACTGATTTAGAGTCAAATGTTGCAGCACTTCATTATTTCCTTTATGGAACCCAGAACTATCAGCCAACACAGAATGTAGTGGATATAAGTGGTTCTATTGTTTCAGAGGTTGGACAGCCATGGCAGGAGATTGATTATAGTATTATACCGACACCGAAAAAATAAAGTAAAAAAGAGTTATTGTAGATTTTAATTCTGCAATAACTCTTTTTTGTTTTATTTCACTAAGTGACTAATGTCTAAATAGTTTACCATGCCATTTATATAATCGCCAGCCACTTCACCTTCAATAAGGGGAGCAATATAATCAATCATATCCTTAGTTACGTCATTACCTGAAGCATTTATCCAGTTAGTAGGAACTTCCTTTGCTTGATTAGCTACCTTTGATACTGGTACGCTAGCTATTGAGTATTCGTATGGAGTTGAATTAGTTCTTGTAAGGGTTGTCATAAAACCTGTATTTCCGGATTCGGTAAGGGAAACAGCCATACTTCCTAATTCAAAACTTTCTTTTAAATCTGTAGCAGATGCCATATGTCCTGCACAACGTTGTAATACATTGATTTCAACAGAACGAACCTTTACACCCAAACGTTCTTTTACAAGCAATTCGAGACATTTTCCTGTACCGCTTAATTGGGCATGACCAAACTTGTCTGCAGCAGCAGTAGTGGCTGAAATATAGTTGCCATCTTTATCGCGAATGCCTTCAGAAACTGCTATAATAATGTTTTTTGTGGTAGGCATAAGCTTTTCTATATCGGAAATAAAAGTTTCTTTGTCGAATGCAACCTCAGGTAAGTATATTAGATGAGGAGCATTGCTGAATTCATTTCTTGCAAGGGCTGAAGCGGCTGTGAGCCATCCGGCATCTCTACCCATAATCTCTATTATTAACACGCTGTTAACATCGTAAATATATGTGTCGTAAGCCATTTCTCTAACACTGGCTGCAATGTATTTTGCTGCAGAACCAAAACCAGGAGTATGGTCGGTTTCAATTAAATCATTGTCGATAGTCTTAGGTACGCCAGCAATCTTTATATCGCTACCAATACTCTCGGCATACTTTGCAAGCTTTGCAACAGTGTCCATAGAATCATTTCCACCGATGTAGAAAAATGCTCCAATATTCATAGACTCGAATACAGAAAAAATATCTTTGTATGCTTGGATATTTTCTTCTATGTCAGGTAACTTGTATCTGCAAGAGCCTAAGTACATAGCTGGTGTTTTAGTTAACTTGTCAATAAACTCATCAGAACTTTCAGTTAAATCTAAGAACTCTTGTTTAAATACACCTTGAATTCCGTGGATAGCTCCGTAGATTTTATCGTATTTTGAACTCTTTATAACGCCATCTATAACTCCTCCGAGAGATGCGTTAATAGCAACTGTAGGTCCGCCAGATTGGGCAACTATACAATTTTTTTTCATAGTGTTATGTACCTCTTTTTTTATTTTCTTAGCTTAGAATATCATAATAGGAGATATTTAGCTACATTTATAATTCTATTTGTAAAAAATGACGAAAAAATGTGATAATTCCTCGTTTTATTTACAAAAAATGGATAAATAAAACCTTGAAAAAAACATATAATTATTATATAATCAATACATAGAAATCGTTATTACATATATATCTGGAATGTTCGATAACTCCTGTTTATTTTGAACCTACATTTACTTTAAACGGGATTCCTAAATCGTAGTCGGATGTCAGGCCTCCTTAGCAGTGGAAGGCAGAAAACTACGTGCGGTTGCCCACCTAGCGTGGCTAGGAGTCAAAAGGCAGGAAACGGCATCCCGGATATATATTTTTTTGGAGGTTATTTGATGAAAAAGAAGATTGGTACTGTGGTGGCACTTTTGGTGGTACTGGGAATTTTTTCTATTATTGCATCTGAGATAATTAAACCTAAAAAAACAAATGAAACAAAAGCTACAGATGATTCTGCAGATAGTGATACTGAGTATTATACATATGCCTTGATAGAGAAAGATGTAGCATATCTTGCCAATAGTAGTGATGAGGAAAAGGAACTTTCAAGACTTATTGATCCCCTTGGGAAGAGCAATTATATAACTGTAAAGTATGTAAAAGCTGTGGTGGAGACTATAAATTTATCAGAAGATGTATATTCTGAGATTTTGGCAGGTAAGGTAGATGAAGACTATGTTTCTGTTGAAGAATTTGAAAATATATATCTTAATATAGTCAAAACAGGAAAGATAAACAGTTTGTCTATGAAGACTTTGTTTGTTTTTGATGTAATTGAGCAAACTGATGAGACCGGTAAATATAAAAGCGTGTTATCTGACGGAAACGAAGAATATGAGTTGGCTGTAGTTCTTACAGGTGATTGTGTAAATCAAGTGTTGGACGTATACGTTAAGGACGGAGTTATTTTTAAGATTCGAGGATTAAGCGAGCAAAATGTACAGTTAAGCAATGTGTGGGTTATATCTGTAGAGGAAAATATATGTACTTGTCTTTATAAGCAGACTCAAAGAGAATTGGTACTTTCTTATTCTATGTCAGAGGAAGATATACCAGCTGGAAAACTCGTACAATTGTCTGTGGGAAATGTTGGTATAACAGATGTACAGGAATATGAAAAAAGTATAAAAGCCAGAGTGCTGGAAGTTACAGAAGATAAGATTCAGGTTGAAAACAAAGGTGGATATACATATGACGATATAATGATATACGATATAACTCAAGGAGAAGTGCCTGTATGTATTAACAGCCCATGGATTTTGAAGGGATATCCTGAAGTTGAGCTGATAGTAGAGGGAAACACTATTGTTGCAGGTATTATCGACGATGAATTAACTACTGATAATATTAGAGTCATATTAAGTAATGATAACTATACATCTTACAAAGTACCAGAGATTACATTTTATTGTGAGGGGGATTTAACCATCAAGTATTCTGATGATGGAGAGTCTACCCATAGCGGTGGAAAAGCTATAACTATAAAGTATACGGATTATGAGGATGGAGATGTTATAACAATAGAACCAGACAACCCCAAAGATGACATTCAAATTTTAAGTATTTCTCGTTCTTGTGGAAATCCAGTTTATGATGGAATCATTGAAATCAACATATTTGAGGATGGAATGCATATTATAAATGAATTGCCTCTAGAGACATATTTATATAGTGTTGTTTCAAGTGAAATGTCCACAGATAGCTCTATGGAGGCTCTAAAGGCGGAAGCAGTTTGTGCAAGAGGTTATGCCTATATAAAGATGAAAGATGGCAGCTTTGATGACTATGATGCACATCTCGATGATTCTACGTTGTGTCAGCTGTATAATAATGTCGCAACAACAGATAGATGTATAAAGGCTGTAAATGATACCTATGGTATTGTTCCAGTGTATAATGATAAGGTGATAGTGCCGTTACATTTTTCTACATCTGCAGGGACCTTATGTACCAATGATGATATATGGGGTGGAGAGTCCTATCCATATTATAGAAAGAATCTAGATACCTTAGATAAAGATGTTGTGGATTTGTCTGAGGAAGATGTATTTAAGGAATTTATAAAAAATAGCTTAGGCTATAATACTATTGACAAAAATATGCCATACTATAGGTGGTCCATAGATTTTACTTATGATGAAATGTCTGAAGCTATTAACTTGGCATTGGAAGAGAGAATGAGAGTATCTTCTGAGTTTATTAAGGAAGTAGATGAGGATGGCAGACTGCACGATACAGAGATTACAGATTTAGGACAGATAGAATCCGTTAAGATTATAGAAAGAAGTTCTAGTGGAGTTGTAAAGGTGTTGGAGATTAAGGGTGCCAATGCTACAATTCAAGTTTCTGGTCAAACCAATATAAGAAATATTATTTCCCCTGTGAATCAACAGATTATAAGACAGGATGGTAAATCTGTAACGGGATGGACATCTTTACCTAGTCCATACTACTATGTTGAGGAAACAGAGGAGGGATTCTCTGTATATGGTGGAGGCTTTGGTCATGGAGTTGGAATGAGTCAGAGTGGTGCAGAGATTTTGGCCCAGGAGGGATATAACTACAAGTATATTTTAAGACATTATTATTCATATATTGATTTTTCATCCATATACATAGTAGAAAGTAAGAAAGATGAAGAATAATGTATAATTGTATTAAAACATATGTATTAAGGTTTTATAATATATTGAGACCATTTGTAAAAAAAGCTAAGGAGGATAGTTTGTCTGCATATGCAGCACAAACTACCTTCTTTATTATTTTATCAATTTTTCCTTTTTTGCTTTTAATGTTCATGTTTTCGTCAAATGTGTCTTTTTTGTGGAATAGATTACTCAAATATATACTTGATGCTGTGCCGGAAAATCTTGATAAGTATGTTTTTTATATAGTGGATGATTTGGTTTATTCAGGACGGAAAAGTTTCACTATAATAACTGTATTTTTGGCACTATGGTCTTCTGCAAAAAGCATACAGGCATTATCCTATGGCTTAGACAAAATATATGAGGTAAAGCGAGAAAAAAATTATATAATAACAAGACTATTCAGTATAATATATACGTTTGTTTTTTTAGTACTATGCTTTCTTGTTATGCTGGTTGATATATTTAGTGACCAAATTATCAAGAAATTAGTAGAGAACAATACTTATATATCTGAGGGAGCGCTTTTTGTTATAAGCTTTAGATATGTGTTGGCATTTGGTGTTTTATTTTGTTTTATTATATTGATATATTATAAGCTACCTGCAAGAAAGGGAAGGTTAAGGGAAGAGACCATAGGGGCAGTTTTTGCGTCAACTTCTTGGATTGTAATGACAAAAATATTGTCTTTTTACGTTAAATATATATCGGATATGTCCTATATGTATGGCGGACTTACGTCTATAATTGTTATAATAATTTGGTTGTATATAGGCATACAAATAATTTTATATGGTGCAGTGTTAAATTATTATATAAACCATAGTTGACACTAAAATTTGGATATGAGATAATAAAGTTCACTTGGGTTTTAGCTGATTTGACCTAGGGATAGAATAAATTATGGAGGTACTTATAGGATGTACGATTTTAACGAAGTTATGGGATTTGACCCAGAAGTTGCAGCGGCTATGACCGATGAGATTAACAGACAGAATGACAATATCGAGCTTATTGCATCAGAGAATATTGTTTCAAAAGCAGTTATGGCTGCTATGGGAAGCCCACTTACAAATAAATATGCAGAAGGATATCCAGGAAAGAGATATTATGGTGGTTGTGAACACGTTGATGTAGTTGAGAATTTGGCAATTGAAAGAGCAAAGGAACTCTTTGGATGTGAATATGTTAATATTCAGCCACACTCAGGAGCACAGGCTAATATGGCGGCATTCTTTGCTATTATGGAGCCAGGTGATACATTTATGGGTATGAATCTTGCTCATGGTGGACATCTTACTCATGGTTCACCAGTTAACTTATCTGGTAAGTATTTTAACGTAGTTCCATATGGTGTTAATGACGATGGATTTATAGATTATGATGAGGTTCTTCGTATTGCAAAGGAATGTAAGCCTAAACTTATCGTAGCTGGAGCATCAGCTTATGCAAGAGCTATTGATTTCAAGAGATTTAGAGAGATAGCTGATGAGGTTGGAGCAGTACTTATGGTAGATATGGCTCATATCGCAGGTCTTGTAGCTGCTGGTCAGCATGCAAGCCCAATCCCATATGCTCATGTAACTACAACAACAACTCACAAGACATTAAGAGGACCTCGTGGTGGTATGATTTTATCAAGCAATGAGGTTAATGAGAAGTATAACTTCAATAAGGCTGTATTCCCTGGTATTCAGGGTGGACCACTTATGCATGTTATCGCTGCTAAGGCAGTGTGCTTAAAGGAAGCTTTATCAGATGAGTACAAGGCATATCAGGCGCAGGTTGTTAAGAATGCATCTGCACTTGCAGCAGCTCTTATGGAAAGAGGCTTTAAGATTGTATCAGGTGGAACTGACAATCACCTTATGTTAGTGGATTTACAGAATCTTGACCTTACAGGTAAGGAAGTTGAGAAGCTTCTTGATTCGGTACATATCACATGTAACAAGAATACTGTACCAAATGATCCTAAGTCACCATTTGTTACAAGTGGTATCAGACTTGGTACACCTGCTATTACAACTAGAGGTGCTAAGGAAGAGGATATGATAACTATTGCCGATGCAATTAAGGCAGCAGTTATTGACAAGGATAACGACAAGGCAATGGCACTTGTTAAGAGCATCACAGACAAATATCCTTTATACAAGTAATTATTAAGGGGTTACTCTTAATGGGTAGCCCCTTTAATTTATTATTGGGAGAATAATATGGGGAATAATTCGGACAATAATCAGAATAAAAAAAATAATGAAAACAAGAATGACAACAAAAATAATAACAGAAAAAAACCATCGACAACTACAATTATCTTAGTCTTATCTGTGTTCCTCACACTTGCATTTTGGCAAGGGATTAGTATGTATAAGCAGGCAAAACAGGAAAAAGTTGCCTATAATGAGTTTATAACCATGCTTGAAGAGGGACAAGTAAGAGAAGCTTCGATATATGATGATAAAATCATTTTCACTACCGGTGAGAAAAATGAAGACGGAGAGTATGAAGATATATATTATGTAGTAAGAACAGATGATTATTATGTAGTAGATAGGCTTTATGCGGCAGGTGTGGAATTTGAGGAGATAGATGAGGGAGGAAGCTATATTATAAGTACAATCCTCTCCTATGTAATAATGATAGCAGCTTTTTATATACTTATGACATTGGTTATGAAAAGTGCTACTAAAACAAGTGCATTTGGTGCAGGAAAGAGTAATGCAAAGCTATATGTTCAAAAAGAAACTGGAGTAACCTTTGCAGATGTTGCTGGCCAAGAGGAAGCCAAAGAATCCTTAAAAGAATTGGTTGATTTTTTGGATAAACCAAAACGATATTTGGAAATCGGTGCAAAACTTCCTAAAGGTGCGCTTTTGGTGGGACCTCCGGGAACAGGAAAAACCCTGCTTGCCAAAGCTGTGGCTGGTGAAGCAAAGGTGCCTTTCTTCTCACTTTCCGGTTCTGAATTTGTGGAACTATATGTAGGTGTGGGAGCATCTAGAGTAAGAGACTTATTTAAAAAAGCTAATACTATGGCTCCTTGTATAGTATTTATAGACGAGATAGATGCTATAGGAAGAAGCAGGGATACGAGAAGAAGTGGTGGAGATTCAGAAAGAGAACAGACCTTAAATCAGCTCCTTTCAGAGATGGACGGATTTGATAGCTCAAAGGGAATAGTTGTTCTAGCGGCTACAAACAGACCAGAAGTACTTGATAAAGCTCTCCTTAGACCGGGAAGATTTGACAGAAGAATTATTGTGTCTAAGCCTGATTTAAAGGGAAGAATCGATACATTAAAGGTTCATTCAAGGAATGTTAAGATGAATGAGACCGTT
This sequence comes from Lachnospiraceae bacterium, assembly GCA_017938485.1. Lineage (GTDB taxonomy): Bacteria > Bacillota > Clostridia > Lachnospirales > Lachnospiraceae > Coprococcus_C. The sequence goes on along the minus strand of JAGBBM010000093.1, from coordinate 26,041 downwards.
GATTTTAAAGAGCTTGCAAATGCAACAGCAGGAGCATCTGGGGCAGACCTTGCCAATATCGTAAATGAGGCTGCTCTTATGGCTGTAAGAAATGGAAGAGTACTTGTTACACAAAAAGACCTGCTGGATTCTGTAGAAGTGGTTTTTGCAGGTAAGGAAAAGAAAGAAAAGTTACTTAGTCCAAAGGAAAAAGAGATTGTGGCATACCACGAGGTTGGCCATGCACTAGTATCGGCTCTTCAAAAACATACACTTCCTATACAACGTATAACTATCGTTCCAAGAACATCAGGAGCTCTTGGATATGTGTGGCAGATTCCTGAGGAAGAAAAACAGTTACAGAGTAAGAACGAATTAGAGGAAGAAATAGTAATTTGCCTTGGCGGTCGTGCGGCGGAGGAACTTAAATTTGATTCAGTTACAACAGGTGCTTCCAATGACATAGAAAAGGCTACCAATACAGCTAGAACTATGATTACTATGTACGGAATGTCAGAAAAATTTGGTATGGTTCAGCTTGAGGGTATAACTGGTGAGTACCTTGATAGAAGAAGGATGCTAAATTGTTCCGCAGAAACAGAAACCTTAATCGATGAGGAAGTAAAGAATATGATTAAGGCATCTTATGAGAAGGCATATATGCTTCTTAAGAATAATGTGGAAACATTAGATGCCATAGCTAAAATCCTCATTGAAAAAGAAAATCTTACTGGAAAAGAGTTTATGGAATTATTCGATAAGTATCAGTCTACAAAGCTTGAGAATACAGATATGCTAGTAAATTTAGAGTAGCTATAGGGATATTACGGAGTCTAATTAGTATTAAACGAAAAAAGAAGGAATATTTATGGAATACAATTTTTATGCAACAGTAGCACGTATGAAATATATTGAAAGATGGGCCCTTATGAGAAACACAATTACAGAGAATTTGTCAGAGCATTCTCTTGAGGTTTCAATGATAGCTCATGCTCTCTGCGTAATAGGCAATAAGCGATATGGAAAGAGTTTAAACGCAGAAAAAGCAGCTATGATAGGCATCTATCATGATACCTCAGAAATTATAACAGGTGATATGCCAACTCCTGTAAAATACTACAATAAACTCATAAAGGATGCTTACAAATCTCTTGAAGATGAAGCAAACAGAAGTCTTTTGAATCAGCTTCCAGAGGATATAAGAGAGGCTTATGAAGATATATTCTTCAAAACCGAAGATTACGCGTATGAGTGGAAGCTTGTAAAAGCAGCAGATAAACTTTCAGCTATGATAAAATGTATGGAAGAAGAAAAAACCGGTAACAGAGAATTTGTAAAGGCTAAGGAAGCTACAGAAAAAGCAATTCTAACTTTGTCCAATGAACTTCCGGAAGTGAAAGACTTCATGGAAGAATTCTTGTCGGCCTTCGCAAAGACCCTAGACGAGTTAAACTAAAACTAACGTTTACACCTTTTAAGCCCCTTGACGCAATACAAATATCCCATAAAAAAACCGTTTGAACACGCGAGTCCTTAGGTTCTTGGCTGGATAATATATGGGGCATAGTGAAAACACGCTTTCGCTCGTCTCACTACGCAAGGGTACTAAGCAAAAAATATAGGATGTAGATTATTTGATTAACATCGATATCTACATCCTATATTTTTTTGCTAAGTGCCCGCGTGTTCAAACGGTTTTCTTATGCCCCATATATTATCCAGCCAAGAACCTTAGTACTCCTGCGTAGTGAGACGAGCGAGAGCGTGTTTTTGATATGGGATATTTGTATTGCGTCAAGGGGCTTAAGAGGTGTAAAACTTAGTTTTGCCTTGACTAGCTAAGCTTTGCGATGGCAGCTTTAATTCTTGCGATGGTCTCTTCTTTGCCAAGTACTGACATAAGCTCTGTTGCACCACCTGGGGTTGCCTGCTTTCCTGATACAGCAGTTCTAAGAGGCCACATAATAAAGCCTGTTTTGTATTCCTTTTCTTTGCCGAAACTTTGTAAAGCTTCAAACAATGAGTCATTATCAAAATTATCCTGTGCTTCAAGCACTGGGAGAACCTCAGTAAGAAGAGTAAGAGAATTTTCTGGGTTAGTCTTCATCTTCTTGTGAGTATACATATCGTTATCGTATTCTGGCACAGCCTCAAAGAAATCAATCTGCTCTTTGATATCTGTGAAAACTTCGATTCTTGATTTAATCATAGAAGCAATTTTCTTGTAATCAAGAGGCTTGGAAATAACATCTTTGATGTATGGAAGTGCCATCTCGTAGAAAGCTTCTTCATCCATAGCCTTGATGTATTCGCCGTTCATCCACTTAAGCTTTGTCATGTCGAGGACTGCAGGAGACTTTGACATATGAGTGTAATCAAAAGCTTCAACTAATTCTTCGAGAGAGAATATTTCTCTGTTATCCTCTGGACTCCAACCAAGAAGTGCTACAAAGTTAATGATGGCTTCAGTTAAAAATCCCTGCTCGAGTAAATCTTCAAAAGAAGAGTGACCACTACGCTTACTTAACTTTTTATGAGTTTCATCAGTTATGAGTGGACAGTGTATATATGTTGGAACTTCCCAGCCAAATGCATCATATAATCTGTTGTATTTTGGTGATGATGAAAGGTATTCGTTACCTCTTACAACATGTGTAATGTTCATGAGATGGTCATCTACAACATTGGCAAAGTTGTATGTTGGGAAACCATCTGACTTGATGAGAACCATATCATCCAGTTCCTCATTTGGAACAGTTATATCACCATATAACTCATCCTTAAAGGTTGTTGTACCTTCAAGAGGATTGTTCTGTCTGATGACATATGGTTTTCCTGCTGCAAGATTGGCTTCAATTTCTTCTTTTGAAAGATGTAAGCAATGCTTGTCATAACGAGAAATAGTTTTTCCCTCTAATTCTGTAACAAGACTATTAAGTCTTTCTTCATCACAGAAACAGTAGTACGCTTCACCTTTTTCTACAAGCATCTTAGCGTACTCAAGATAAATTCCATTTGCCTGGCGCTCACTTTGAACATAAGGTCCAACTCCACCATCTTTGTCTGGACCTTCGTCATGTAAAAGACCTGTTTTTGCAAGAGTTCTGTATATGATATCAACAGCTCCTTCTACCTCACGTACCTGGTCTGTATCTTCGATACGTAGGATAAAGTCACCGCCTTCATGTTTAGCGATAAGATAAGCATAAAGGGCAGTTCTTAAGTTACCCACATGCATTCTTCCTGTTGGGCTAGGAGCAAATCTTGTTCTAACTTTTGACATAATAAAATCTCCTCTTTGTAATAATTTTCTTTTGAGATTATAACAAAGTAAAAATCATTTTACAACACAATAGTTGATTATTGTTTGAAATTTTAGTATACTATTATATGGATTGATTTTACATTTTTTAAATACATTATTTTAGAAAGATAGGTAATAATATGGACGGAAGCATTATTGCAATTATTTACGGAGTGATTTTAGTTCTTTTCTTTATTTTATTGGTGACACTTACTATAACATTGATTGTAAGCAAGTCTAAGGGTAAGAAAGATAAGGAAGTTGATAAATATGTAGACGAAGAATATGACGAGTATGATTTGTTTTCAAAGGATGAAAAGGCTAGTAGGGATTGGTATGATGAGGATGATAGCTCAGAAGTGGAATCTGTGTTTGATAGTGCCTTTTCAAATAGCGTAGAAAACTATATGCCTGTTTCAGACACAAGTACAGAGATACCTACATTAGAAGCGGTTATTTCTGCACAAGAGCATACTGAGTCAATACCAGTGTCAAGTGAGCAACCTGTTGTATCTGTAAATCAGACTCAGCCAAGTGTACAACCTGAGCCTATAGCTCCAGTTGTTGAACAGCCTGTTGAGGCAGTTAGTGAGCCTGTGATACCAGTACAGAAAACTGAAGAACCTGTGTCAGATAGTGCGTTTACAGATAGTGCATTTACAGATAGCGCATTTACAGATAGTGCATTTGCGGATAATACGATTACAGATAGTGCCTTTGTAGATAGCGCCTTTGCGGATAGTGTATTTGATGCTCCAGTTGTAGACAATAATGTGGTTAATCCAAGTAATATCGAGGAATCTATTAAAGAGGCGGAAGCTCTTAGTGTGGCTATAGCACAAAGCAAAATTGCTAAAGAAACAACTGCAAGAAAACCTATAAGATCTAATGTGTCTAGTACAGCTGATTTTTATTGGTATAATAAGATGGATGTGGCCGAGAAACCATCATATAAGACAGAAGATATGTATTATCATCATTTCAATATAGCAAAAGATTGCATAGAAGATTTACTTGTTGAGATGTATGATTGTGCTTTAGTTAGAACAGAGGAAATCAAATACATTGCCTATGGTATAGAACCAAGGGCTGTGTCTATGAAAGAGATACTTACCTCTGGTAATCGCAACTATACAACACAAGCAAGAATCAAGGAACCAACTACTGAGGATAGAGTTAGAATTTATGAGAAGTGGTGTGGTTATGTTGATAAGTTATTTGAAAAGGTATATATCCATGCCGATAGCTACACTATAGAAGAGATTAGAGCAATGCTCTACGAGTTCGGTAAGAGCGATGTAGATGTGCTTATCGAGGGTATGTAATCTTTTTTTGGAGGCGTATTATGTATATACAGACCCCTTGTATGGAAAACAAGGATTTATTAAATCAATACTTAAGATATAACGAATATTATGGCTGCGAGTTTACCGCAGCCAATAATATTTTATGGTCTAATTTTTTTAAAGGAGAATTTACCATCATAGAAGATATGCTGGTATTTTGTAAAACTAAAGATGGTGTTATTGAGAAGGTGACCTTTCCAATGGGAAAAGGAGATAAGAAACGAGCTTTCGATGCAATTGAAAAGTACTTTGAGGACAATAAATTACCTTTTTGTATGTACTTGGTAGAGCGAGAAATGTTTGCTCTCATAGATACTTGGTATCCTGGTAAATATAAAATTGAGTACCATAGGGATGAGGCTGATTATCTGTACGAGTGGGAAACCCTTGCATACTTGAAAGGTAAAAAGTTACATGGAAAGAGAAACCATATAAATAGATTTTTAGAGAATCATCCTGATTATGTATATGAAAATATAGATGGTTCGAATTATGAGGAATGTATTGAACTTACTGAATTATGGAGAGATAGTGGCGAAGTAGATGAAACCATATCCTACGAAACCGAGGCTGTAAAGTATGCTCTTCAACATAAGGATATATTAGGATTAGAGGGTGCTCTTATAAGAGTTGATGGAAAGGTAGTAGCATTTACCTTAGGGGAGCCTTTAAAAGAAGATACCTATGTGGTTCATTTTGAAAAAGCTTATGCTGATATCCAAGGTGCATATCCTATGATTAATAGAGAATTCGTAAGAAGAAACCTAAGAGGATATAAGTACATTAATCGGGAGGAAGATATGGGCGTACCAGGACTTAGACATGCAAAGACTTCCTATCAACCTGTCCGCCTAGTAGAAAAGGGGACAGTTTCCAAGGTATTATAATCCCTTATACACCATTCTTCACTATATATACAGAGTCCGCTTTACCCCTTCATTCAGACAGGCACCTTAAGCTTGGTAAAGGGTATATATAGGGTGTATAAAAACCGTTTGAACACGCGAGTCCTTAGGCTCTTGGCTGGAACAATATATAGGGCATAGTGAAAACACGCTTTCGCTCGTCTCACTACGCAAGGGTACTAAGCAAAAAATATAGGGTGTAGATTATTCGATTAACATCGATATCTACATCCTATATTTTTTGCTAAGTGCCCGCGTGTTCAAACGGTTTTCTTATGCCCTATATATTGTTCCAGCCAAGGGCCTTAGTACTCCTGCGTGTGAGACGAGCGAGAGCGGGTTTTGATTACACCCTATATATACCCCGTACCAAGCTTAAGGTGTCTGTTTGAATGAAGGGGTAAGTGGGTTTGTTTGTATATATAATCAACCTAGGGTGTATAGGGATTATAATACTTTGGAAAGGAATTCTTTGAGTCTTGGGTTTTTAGGGTTGTTAAAGAATTCGTCTGGTGAAGCGCTTTCTAGGATTTGACCTTCGTCGATGAAGATTACCTTGTTAGCAACTTCCTTTGCAAAGCCCATCTCGTGAGTTACTATAATCATAGTCATACCTTCTCTTGCAAGAGATTTCATAAGGTCAAGAACTTCTCCAACCATTTCAGGGTCAAGAGCTGATGTAGGCTCATCAAAGAGAATTACATCTGGGTTCATAGCAAGAGAACGAACAATAGCAACTCTTTGCTTCTGACCACCAGAAAGAGTAGATGGATAAACATCTGCTTTATCTGCAAGTCCAATTCTTTCAAGAAGAGAAATTGCTTGTTTCTTTGCTTTTTCCTGGATTTCTGCCTTATTGGTGGTAATAGGGATAAGCTCTTTTTTATCTTTTCTAAAAATATTTGTAATTTTTGTAAGGCGGTTAGTCTTTTTAGCCTTCTTTAAGTCCTGACATTGAACATGGATTGGAGCAAGCATAATATTTTCGATAACAGTTTTGTTGTTAAAGAGATTGAAATGCTGGAAAACCATACCCATATTACGTCTGTGGATGTTGATATCAACCTTTTGGTCAGCTATATCTACACCATTGAAGATAATCTGACCGCCAGTTGGATCCTCCATACAGTTTAAACATCTAAGAAATGTACTTTTTCCGGAACCTGAAGGTCCAATAACACAGACAATATCACCTTTTTCAATTTTGATACTTATTCCGTTTAAGACATTATTGTCACCGAATTTTTTTTCAAGATTAATTACGTCTATCACTTTTTCTCAGGCTCCTTTCCATAATCTTGATTCCCAAACTAATGAGGAGAACCAGAATAATATATATAACTGCCATAACGAGGTAAGGAACCATGAACTCGTAGCTGTTACTTCCTATAAGGTTGAATGCAACATATAAATCAGCAGCACCGATAAAACTTACTACAGAAGTTTCTTTGATGAGGGCAATAAATTCATTTCCCAAGGTTGGGAGAATGTTTTTTACAGCCTGTGGAATGACAATTTTTATCATAGTTGTTCCGAAGCTAAGTCCAACTGCACGACCTGCTTCCATCTGACCACCATCAACGGATAAAATACCGCTTCGCATAATCTCTGATATATATGCACCACTGTTAAGTCCGAAAACCAGTATGGCTACTTGAACTGAAGGCATATGTACTCCCATAATAGGAAGCATAACATAGTAAAATACAAGCAACTGAACTACCATAGGAGTTCCTCTAAACATTCCTACATAGAAACTACAAAATCCATTAAGTATTCTTGGAAGAACCTTGTATTTTGGAATAACTCGTACAGTAGCTATAAGTGTTCCTATAAGTATACCGATAATAAGACCTAATACAGCAATTATTAAAGTGTTTTTTAATCCCTCTAAAACCTTTACATAACCATTTTGGTCAATGAAGATTTCTAAGAACTTTTCTAACTTTTGTTCAAAATTTCCCATGTAAACCTCTCGCTATAAGCTTTTACTGCATTTCGTTGATTGATTCTGTGATACAAGTTGCTGGAGCTGAGTCAATAATAACATAGCTGATATTACCATTTAATAAATCCTGAACAGCTAAAGCACCGTTCTTGTAGCCGATTGTTGTGAATCCAAATCCTTCGAATCCCCATTCTTCGTCACCTTCACAGTAGAACTGACCAGTAGTACCAGTCTGAACACCTACCTTAACATCTGAACCTAAATCCTTTAAGATAGCTTCTACATCTGCAACAGTCTTAGCATCATCGAACTTGTTGTCGCTTGACTTTACAATGAGCTTTTGTGATGCACTGTAGTAAGGATCTGAGAATGTAACATATTCTTCTCTGTCAGGCTTGATAGTAAGACCTGCCATAGCAATATCACATTTCTGCTGTCCAACTGATAAGCATACTGCGTCGAAATCCATGTTCTGGATAACGAGCTCTTTTCCGAGATAATCAGCAAGAGCAGCAGCAATTTCCATATCGATACCGTAGTAGCTGTCTCCTGATGTATACTCAAATGGCTCAAATGCTGCATTTGTAGCAACAACTAACTGATCCTTTGACTCGTCGTACTCAGCTGACTTAACAGCTACAGGAGTACCATCGCCGAAGTAGTTGTTACAAATCTCATCAAATGTACCATCTTCCTTAATCTGAGCAATAAACTCGTTAACATCCTCTAATAAGTCAGGCTGAGTTTTATCCACACCAAAAGCATATTCTTCGTTTGTAAGTTCAATTTCAATTACCTCAGCAGTAACTTTTTCCTTTTCCTTGTTTCCGCAACCAGTAAACATAGTAAGCATCATTGCAAGAGAAAGAGTTGCGGCTAAAAGCTTTTTCATATTTTTCTTCATAAAATATCCTCCTAAATAATTTAATCATACATTTGCATAATATATCACGTTACAGAGAAAAAATCAATGAAAACCTAGATTTTTCAAGGGGTTTAAGCGGGAAATGCAAGTTGTATTGTTGGTGGATTTATAATGGAATCAGAGACGAGGTAATTAAAAAATAAAAAAATTATCGTTTGTCGTTAAAAAACTATTGACAAGTGCTAAATACAGTGTTATAGTGTGTTTAACGATAAACGATAAATAAACAATGTTTATCGAAGCAAAGTTAATTTTTATCTTAAAAAAGGAGAGAAGAATATGAAAGAAGATGCTATTAAAAAAGTAAACAAAATAGGACAGATAGGAAGCATAATAGCCTTGATTATGAGGATAGTGCTTATAGTGGCATTGGTTGTTTGTATACTAGGCACCATTGCAGTAGTTGTACTTCCAGACAACTTGGTTAACTTGCAGGTTACTGGTGAAGCAATTATAGATATTGATGTGTCAGAGTTAAACAGAGAGTTTTCAGAAGAGGATATTACAAAGATTAAAGACAATATGCTTGAGGGCGATGCAGATGTAGATATCAATGGTTTAAATTATGATATATATGAAGTAAACGTTGACGAAGAAGGTTTTACTATGAATGCAGGTGCTACTTCAAGATTATTAAATTTTGATGACTTACTAGGTATATTAGTTATAGCCATAGTTACATTAATTTTCAGTATCATAACTGTAAGTTACGCAAGAGGTCTTTGCAAGGCATTTAGTGTTTGTTCAACACCATTTGAAGAGGATATTATAAAAAGTATGCAGAAATTAGCTTACTCTTTAATTCCATGGGCTCTTTTTTCAAGTGCTACAGAAAGTATTGCAAACACAATTCTTAGCAAAAATATAAGTATATTTGTTGGCGTGGATTTGGGTGTGATATTTGTAATTGTTATTATATTTGTCCTTGTTCAGATATTTAAGTATGGTGCAGTGCTTCAGCAGGAGTCTGATGAGACTTTATAGGATGGTGATTTAATGGGAAAGATAATTCTTAGATTAGATAGAGTTATGGCGGATAGAAAGATGAGTCTTAATGAGCTGTCTGAAAAGGTTGGTGTTTCTAATGTTAATCTGTCTAAGATGAAGACTGGCAAGATAAGCGCAATTAGATTTTCAACATTAGAGGCTATATGTGAAGTTCTCAATTGCCAGCCGGGAGATATTTTAGAGTATGATCCAAATCAAATAGACGAGTAGTGTACAGGTATCGCAATATTTCCATATTAGGAAATTTGCGATACTTTTTTTAATATAGGTCTTAAAATTATAAAATAAATATGATAACATAATGGGGGAGTTATTTACGGAGGATAAGGTAATGATTAGATTTGTGTTTGTTATAGTGGTTTCAATACCTTTTATTATTCTTTTGTATATGAAAAGTGCTTATATGGATGCCCATGATGAAAAATATTCAGAAGAGGACAGATATAAGTTTGCAAAAATGATAGCGAATACCTTAAGAAGAAATTCAAATATACGAACAGAAGTGTACGGTAAGGAGAATTTACCGTCTGATGGTGGTTACGTAATGTATGCAAATCATCAGGGCAAGTATGATGCGGTGGGTATCATATATGGACATGATAGACCTTGCACCATAGTAATGGATGAAGAGCGTTCTCATTTACCTATTATGAAACCATATCTCAATGTCTTAAAGGGAAGTACTTTGAACAAAAATGATATTAAGGCTCAGGCTCAAACAATTAAGAAGATGATTTCTGAGATAAAATCAGGGAGAAGATATATTATGTTTCCTGAGGGAGGGTACGACCACAATGGTAACAATGTGCAGGAATTTATGCCAGGAGCTTTTAAGTGTTCCATAAGGTCTAAGACACCTATAGTGCCAGTTGCTTTGGTGGATTCATATAAGCCATTTGAGATTAACTCGTTGAGAAAGGTTACAACACAGGTTCATTTTCTTAAACCTATTTTTTATGATGAATATAAAGATTTGACTACTGAGGAAATTGCTAGTATAGTTAAGAAGCAAATTGTCGATACTGTAAAAAACAATTTGAGAATTCAAAAAGTTGCATAATATATTTTGGAGGATGATTATGAAGAAATTTGCGATTTTAGCACTTTGTGGTGCGATGATGTTTTCTCTTGCTGCTTGTGGCAAAGAGGAAAAAAAGGAAAGTACAGAAGCTACAGAGGAGGCAGTTGCTATAACTGATTCTCTTGAAGTGCTTACAACAGTTTGGGGAACTTATGGAGATGAAGAAAAATTTGCTGTTGCTGGTGGCGATTACAATAATTCAGTGATGGATGCACCGGGTAAGTTTGATGTGACAGATGCAGTTACTCTTGACACTATGCTTGGTGTCCCTGAGGATGGAGCAGCTCTTATTGATGATGCAGCTTCAATTATGCACATGATGAATGCTAACACATTTACAGCAGGAGCATACCATATGGCAGATGCAGCTAATCAAGAGGATTTTTGTACAAAGCTTAAGGACAATATTCTTAACAGACAATGGATGTGTGGATTCCCAGATACACTTATCGTTGTAACTATTGGTGACGAATATGTAGTATCAGCTTTTGGAGCAGCGGATGTAATTGAGACATTTAAGACAAAACTTACTACTGAGTATCCTATGGCTGAGGTTATGTTTGAGGAGAATCTTGCTCAGTAATATTTAGACAGAATAATATTTAGGAGTCGATATGTTATTTTCCAGTATTACATTTCTATATTATTTTCTCCCAGCAGTAGTGTTGGTATACTTTTTGGTGCCAAAGGTACTTAAAAATGTAGTGCTAATACTTGCAAGCTTGCTTTTTTATGCATGGGGAGAACCTAGATATGTAATTCTTATGACTATTATAGTTCTTGTGGGATATGTGGCAGGAATTATTATGGAAAAGTATAGGGAGAAAATCCTAGGAAAAATAGCTTATATATCGGCTCTTTTTGTATGCCTTGCTACATTAGGTTTTTTTAAATACGCTGACTTTTTTATAGAAAGCTTTGGGAAAGTAACAGGAATATCAGTTAAAGTGCTAGGTATTGCGTTACCAATAGGTATTAGTTTTTATATATTCCAATTAATTAGCTATTTGATAGATGTTAAAAGAGCAAGTGTTAAAGCACAGAAGAATATTATATATATGTTTGCATATGTGACTATGTTCCCTCAGCTTATTGCTGGTCCTATAGTGAGATATAAGGATATCGAGAGTCAGCTAGGAGATAGAAGATATAGCTTTAGACAGGTTAGAGAAGGAATTACAAGATTTGCTATAGGACTGAGTAAGAAGATACTTATAGCTAATCAGCTTGCAGCCCTTTGCGATATTATTAGGATTTCTTCAAGTAAGTCAGTATTATTTATGTGGGTGTATGCCTTTGCTACAGCACTGTATATATACTATGATTTTTCTGGATATAGTGATATGGCTATTGGTATAGGAAAGATACTGGGATTTAATTTTCCGGAGAATTTTAATTATCCATTTATATCAAAGAGTATTACAGAATTTTGGAGACGTTGGCACATGACTTTAGGTAGCTGGTTTAGAGATTATGTTTATATTCCTATGGGTGGAAGTAGAGTGTCTAAAGTGCGCTTAGTATTAAATATACTTGTGGTGTGGTTGCTTACAGGTCTTTGGCATGGAGCCGCATGGAATTTTGTATTGTGGGGACTTATATTTGCTATCCTTCTTGCTATAGAAAAGTTATGGCTTGGTAGGTTACTAGAAGATACTATTATAATAAAAAGACTTTATGTGATTTTGGCATTGGTTTTAAGCTTTGTAATATTTGCAGCAAATAGTATACCTGAAGCATTTTCCTATATAAAATCTATGTTTGGATTAGGTGGATTACCATTTAGTACTTCAGAAACTATGTACTATTTGAGAAGCTATGTAAGTATATTTCTTATGGCTCTTATGGGCGCAACACCAGTTGTTAGGGATTTGGCACTCAGGTTAAAAGGAAAAATGTCTGAAAAATGTCTTGCATTTATAGAGCCTTTGTTTGTGATTCTCATAATAGCACTTTCGTCAGCATATATTGTGGATGGGTCATTTAACCCCTTCCTATATTTTAGGTTTTAGGGAGGTGGAAGTATGAGTGACAAGAATAAAAAGATTACTGATTATATTGAAAAAGATATAGTTCCTGGTGAAGATACCATGTGGGATAGAATTTCTGTTTCAATTGTTGCGTTTTTTTTCATAGGCTTTGTGTTTTATTGTTGGTTTAAGCCTGCTACAGATGTATCGGATGTGGAGAGGAGAAAACTGACACAAAAGCCAGAAATGTCTGTAGAGAATGTAATGTCTGGAGATTATATGGAGAACTTTGAGAACTATGCTATAGACCAGATTCCATTTAGGCAGCAGTTTAGGAGTCTTAAGGCCATATACAGTACCTATGTTATGGGACAACTTGATAACAATGGTCTTGTGATATCGGATGGGTACATTATTGATATGGAATATACCTTGGATGAGAATTCTTTGGATTATGCCAGTCAGCGATTTAACCACATATATAACAAATATCTGGCAGATGTGGATGCACATGTATATTTATCTATAATTCCAGATAAGAATTATTATGATACAAGTGATAATGCCCTTTCTTATGATTATGAGTATATGGTTGAAAAAATGTGTGGTGATATGGAATATGCCGAGTATATAGATGTATTTGGTGAGCTTTCCTTGGCGGATTACTACAAAACAGACACTCACTGGAAGCAGGAAAGTATTGTTCCTGTGGCAGAAAAAATTGCTCAAGCTATGGGTGCAAATATTGAAACTGAGTATGAGCATATCAAATTAGAAGATAAGTTTTATGGAGTATATTATGGGCAGATGGCCCTTCCTCTAGAAGGGGATGAGCTTTATTATCTTACCAATGATACAATAGAAGCCTGTCAGGTGTATGACTATGAGAATAGTAGAGATATATCCATGTATGATATGGAGGCGGTTTCGTCGGCTGACCCGTATGAGATGTATCTGTATGGACCATTATCTCTAATATCTATTACAAATCCTAAGGCGAGCACAGACAAGGAACTTATTATATTTAGAGATTCCTTTGGAAGTAGCATAGCTCCGCTTCTTGCTACCGGATATTCCAAAGTAACATTGGTTGATATAAGATATATCAGCCCAGAGTATCTTGGACAGTTCTTAGAGTTTGATAATCAAGACGTATTGTTCCTATATAATGCTGCCGTATTAAATAATAGCCAGACAATAAAATAATTTTATTAGATTAAAGGTTGACTGAGTCAAAAGAAATATTCGCTCAGTCAACTTTTTTTATAATTTTAAAAATATTTTCGCACATTTTTGCTCTTTTGACAGTTATAATAGTGAAAGGCCTTTTAAAGAAAGAAAAAAGAGACAGTTTGGAGGTGAAGTTTTGGAAGGTAAGGATTATGAGCAGATAGTAAAGAAATATATTGATACGGTTTATAGAATTGCCATAAGCTATACCAAAACTTCTTCTGATGCGGATGATATAGTTCAGCAGACCTTTATGAAGCTTCTTGTGAAGGAGAGAAGTTTCAAGGACGAAGAGCATTTAAAACGATGGTTAATCAGGGTTTGTATAAATGAGTGTAACAGTTTGTTTTCCTCATATTGGAGAAGAAATGTAGATTCCATAGATGAGATTGCCCATGAGCCAAAGTTTTCTATGCAAGAAAAAAGTGATTTGTATTATGCCATAAAAAAATTACCACCAAAGTGCAGGATAGTTATATACCTGTTTTACTATGAAGGGTATTCCTGTAAAGAGATTTCTGACATATTACATATCAACGAAGCAACCGTTAGAACCAGACTATCTCGTGGTAGAAATATTTTAAGAACAGAGCTGAAGGAGGCGTGGGAAGATGAATAATAAGGAATTTGTCAGGGGAGTATATGATGAAATTCATGCTCCGGAAGAGTTGTTCGGAAAGGTTATGGATATGAACAAGAAAGAGTCAAAGAAGAAAAATATATTAAGATATGTGGCAGGTGTGGCAGCAACTCTTGGTGTTGCTATGGTAGCATCAAATGGAATCTGTTATGCAGCAACTGGTGAAACCTGGATTGAAAAAGCTATTGTGTATATCAACGGCGAGGAACAGGAAGTTGAAGTGGAGATGCATCAGGATGGTGATACGACCTATGGTGAAGTATCCTTTGAAGTAGATGAAAATAATACAAACGAGATTGTTCTTACTGAGACACTTACAGAAGAAGAGTTAGATATCGCTGATGGAGAAGATGCAGATATCATAATCAATGAAGATGTAAATGTGACTGTGGAAGATAAGGATGGTAAGGTATATCTTAATATAGGAGACAAAGCTATTGACATTACTGAGGATTTTGCTGATGGTGAGGCAAAGGGGAGTGTGGAAATTGGCGGCACAAACTACGATTATACTATTACAGGAAATGCAAAGGAGTATGATTTAAATATTTCTACAGAACAGTAAATAGAGAGTTAGTTTAATTATAGAAGTCCGTAAATGAAATTGTTAAGGTTTCGTTTACGGACTTTTTTCTTGTTAAAAATAGGCTATGCATTTATAATGTTATATGAAAAAATAATTTGGAGATATATAGATGGTAAAAGATTTCAAAGCAGTGGTATTTGATATGGATGGAGTTATATTTGACTCTGAGGTGAAGGTAATCGAATGCTGGAAGGTTATAGCAGAAAAATACAATATACCAGATATAGAAGAAGCTTGCCTAGAGTGTCTTGGAACTAATCAGGTGGCTACAAAGGAGAAGTTTCTAATTAGATATGGAGCAGATTTTCCTTATACAGAGATTAAGAAAGAAATGTCTGAACTGTTTCATTCTAGATATGATAAGGGAAGACTTCCTATGAAGGTTGGTGTGGTAGAATTACTTGAATTTTTGAAGGAAAGGGGAAAAAAGATTGCCCTTGCTTCATCAACTAGAAGAGAGGTTGTTACAAGGGAGCTTCGTGATGCAGGCGTGCTTGATTACTTTGATGCAGTTATCTGTGGAGATATGGTTAGCAGAAGCAAGCCTGAGCCGGATATATTTTTAAAAGCGTGTGAGGAACTTAAGGTAAGTCCTTCTGATGCTTACGCTATAGAGGATTCTTATAATGGTATAAGAGCCGCATCGAGGGGTGAACTTAGACCTATTATGGTGCCGGATTTAGCTCCAGCCACAGAGGAGATGGAAAAGCTTAGTGAGGTTATATTGGAGAACTTATTAGAGGTAAAAGAGTACTTATATTAGAGGTGTAAGATAGCATATGGAGAGAAAAAAACTGGACAAAAAATCATATATAGTTACCGGAATAATCGCTTTAGTTATCGCTGTTTTATCGGGAATAATATCCGTTAATAATTTTCCTGGTAATATTGAGAATATGGCGGAGGATGCTATTTACCAGAATCCTGAAGTGATACCATCTGATATTAAGATTATAGCTATTGATGAGGAAACTTTGACTAAGTTAGGTGCTTATTCAGATTGGAATAGAACTTATTTTGCTGATGTTATTCAGATATTAAATGAAAATCCTGATAAAGCTCCTAAAGTTATAGGTATAGATGTTGTGTTTAGTGGTACTAACAATTCAAAAGAGGATGCTGAACTTGTTGAAGCTTGCAAGGCTGGTGGTAATGTAGTGCTTGCATCATCTTTGGTATTTGACAGTTATTTACATAAGGATTCAGATGGTACATATCATAACGTTCAGTATGTATCAGGAGAAGGAAAGCCATATGATGAGTTAGCTGCGGTTGTTGATTACGGATTTACCAATGCCATATATGATAAGGATGGTTTTGTCAGAAGGACGTATACACAAATTCATTCTAAGTATGAGGGTGTAACTACTGTATACGAATCCTTTGCATACTGTATTGCCTCTAAGGTTGGAGATATAAAAGATTATGATATGAAGGTAGAGGTTGCACTGGTAGGTATGCCAGGAGAGTTCGAAATCATATCTATGGCCGATGTGTTAGATGGAACCGTATCCGGAGATTATTTTGATGATTGTATAGTACTCATTGGTGCCTATGAGGAAGGTATGATGGACTCCTACAGAGTACCTATTGATTACTCTAGCCAAATGTATGGTGTGGAACTCCAGGCAAATTATATTTATGGACTTTTAAATGACAGAATTATTTATAATGTGGATGAATTTATACAATTTATCATAGCAGTAGTTATTGTACTACTCTTTGGATTGTATGCATTAAATGCACGAATCAGAAATGTTATAATTGCTCTATTTGTAGTTGTTATAGGCTACATACTTATGGCAATAGGTATATTTAATGTTTCATCCTATATGCTAAATCTATTGGCGGTACCTATTGGTGTAGCATTAGCATTTCTTGTTGCACTGATTTTTAAATACATAGAGATGCAGAAAAAGAGAATGTATGAGATGCGAGATATGCTCTTTTCTATGGCAGAGGCTATGGCGGAGACCATTGAAGGAAGAACTCCTTACAATGCAAATCATACTAAGAATGTAGCAAAAAGATGTGTGGAGATGTTGGAGTTCATTAACAAAAAACACAAAGAAAAGAAGACAGAATTACATTTTTCTGAAGAAGATAAGAGAGAACTTTATCTTGCAGCTATGCTTCATGATGTAGGAAAGATGGATGTACCATTATCAATAATGGACAAGCCTACTAAGCTTGGTTCAAGAGAAGAAAAGCTTAAGGATAGACTTTTGATGATAAGTCTTCGCATAAAGAATGATGCCTTGACGGGATACATAACCAATGAAGAAGCGAAAAAAAGGTTGGATGTTATTGAAAGATTTGTGTCTGGTCTGGGAGGATTTAACTGTGGTAGACCACTTAAGGATGAGGAATGGGCACTGGTTAACGAGATAGCAGACAGTGTATATGTAGGACAAGATGGTGAGGAAATTCCTTATATGACTCAGGAAGAGATAGATGACTTACACATTAAGGCAGGTACACTTTCTGAGAAAGAGCGAACTATTATGCAAAGTCATGTAGAGTACACAGATAAGATTCTTGCTCACATACAATTTGGTGACCAGTTTAAAAATGTTCGGGCTATGGCGGCAAATCACCATGAGCTTTTAAATGGTAGAGGATATCCAAAGGGTATAAAGGAAGAAGAACTTGACACAATGACCAGAATACTTACAATTATGGATATATACGACTCACTTATTGCAGATGACAGACCTTACAAGAAACCAAAGTCTGTGAAAGTTGCATTCGATATATTGGATGAGGAAGCTCAGGCAGGTAAGATAGATAAAGCGTTGCTTGAGTTTGCTAAGGAATTATATCTCAAAGAGGAGTAGAAGAATACTATATTAAAAAAAGGAGAATGAAAATATGGAAAAGAAAAATAAGAAACTTCCCATTATAATTGGTGCTATAGCTCTAGTTATTATAGCTGTAGTAATTGTAGTAGTTGTGAACAACAAGGGACATCGAGTAATCAAGGTGGAATCCTTTGCTGGAGATGTGGCTTTGGAGAGAGGTTCATCAAAGAAGGATATGGTTGAAGGGATGAATCTAAAATCAAAGGACACTGTGACTACTGGTTCAGATGGGTTAGTAGAACTTTTGGTTGATACAGACAAGCATATTGTGGCAAGTGAGAATACAAGCTTTAAAATTACTTCAAGTGGAAGTGAAGAAAAGGGTAAGCTTAAGATTGAACTGTTATACGGTACATCTCTCGTTGAAATAGATAAAAAGTTACAAAAGGGTTCTTCTGTTGAGGTAGAGACTCCAAACGCAACTCTTAGCGTAAGAGGAACAATCTTTGAAACCTCTTATACAGAAGACGAAGATAAAACAGTGGTAAAGGTAACAGATGGTGTGGTTAAAATTGCAACAGCGGAGGAAACCGTAGAGCTTGAAGCTGGAAATATGGCTACAATAAAGGATGATAAGATAAAGGTTAGTCCACTACCTATTGAGTACGAAGATAAGGAAACCTTTGAAGTTAGATATTCTACTACTAATGAGTTTTCAGGAATACACGTAAAATGGCTTAAGGAATGGACTTACATAGCAAGTGCACAGAATAAAAATGGTCCGGACTTATTTGAAAGACATGGAGTAAAGATACGTTATTGGGTTTATACTGAGGACGAGGTAAATGCTGATATTGATAATAGCGGTGAAACAGGTCATCTTATAGGTGTAGATTACATTAAAAATGATGACGGAGATACTATAATATGTTGTTCCTACGATTTGAATGGTGAAAGTGGTATTAAGTATGCATATCAGTATTTCAAAAAGGTACAAGATGATATGTATTTGTCTATCTTTGTATTTGATGAAAGAAATGGTGAGGCTGTAGGTGATGATACATTAGAGTATTACTTGGCATTGACTAATAATTGTTATTATACATACTCTATTGAGGTAGAGTAAGAATAGCTTATAAAAAAGCCTGAAACAATTATGTTTCAGGCTTTTTTTTATTTAAAGTGTAATTAATTCCTTCTTACCAATATGAATATACATACCTACAGTTGCAACCACCAATACTCCTATTGTAACCATAGTTATAGTTTCAATAGATATACTCTTTAAGAAGTATTTTGCCACTAGTGGTAATGCTACAGAAGCAAGAGATATTATCATAGTTAAAAGTGTAGACATACCTTGTTTTACAGGAACAGCTTCATTTTCCCAGTTAAAGTTCGGGAAGTGAAGATTTATAGTTATTCCTAAAACAGCGGAAAAAACTATATAACAAAGTGGAAGGACAAGCATAAAAAGCATATTTTGTCCAGTTGGTTTTATTGCCAGTATAAGTGTAACAACTGATATGATGTAAAATGGTAAAGCTATAATTAAATTAAGCAATATTTTACTGTTATATACGTATATACTTCGTATAGGTAGTATCTTAATTTGCCAGAGATTTTTGCCTTCCATAGATATGGAGGAGGCGGTTATGGACATAATTCCAAACATAAGGCTGATAATAAATGGGAAGAAAGAGTCAACTTGGCTTCCGAGCATTCCAAGTCCCATTTTGTTTAATACAGTCTCTTTTCCCACTACCAATATGAGTATACACATAACACAAGATAAAATATATCCAATAAGAGTATTGGTTACATATACACTAGAGGAGAAGTATCGCTTGAATTCCTTTTTCAGCAATGCCTTTGTTATGGAATTTTCCTCCAATGCTTCCAGCTTATAATTGTTTTTGGCGGAAATTGCGTTGATGGAGGAGCATATATTTTGAAAATGCTTTCCTACAATCAAGGCAAATACTCCGAATACTAGGATTGGTACAAGTATAAGTAGTGCAAAGGAAGTTATATTTCCATTTATAGCTTCTCCAAACCAGCCGGCAGGCAGATAGACTTGCTTAATCTTGTCATTAAAGAAGGTTGCCAAGTCCTGCATCATGGCAGGTGTCATCTCTTGAGACTTTTTGCTAAGGGCAGTTTCTGCATAAAGCAAAACGAAACAGAGACCTAATGATAAAATTATTTCTACTATATTTTTGTTTTTCATACGAGAACTTATAGCTGTTATGATTGCGCCTATTATTGAAGCTATAGTAAGTGGTAATAGAGGCAAAAACAGTATTGAAATCAAGCATATTATGTAGAAGGACAGCTCAGGCTTTTCGTAGTATATATATGTTCCAATTCCAGGAATAAGTATTATTAAACTAACCAATATGTTGTGCACATACATTGTTATAAAACGACTTATGACAATGGCTGCTTTTGAAACAGGAAGAGATATAAGCATATCATAGTCTTTTACGGAAAATAGCACGGCACCTGATTTAAAGATGGTAAAAACCAGTATCAGTATGCTGATAAAAACATAAAGGTATGTTGGTACAATGAATCCAAGTCCTACTTTGCAGTATGTTGAAAACATTTTATATACAAGTAATCCGCATGATGTAATCAAAAATAACATAGCTACAAGGAGTATAGAAAAACGCGCCTTGTCAGCTTTGTCCTTGCCGTATCGAAGCTTGTTTATTCCAAAGGTATTAGCTAGTAATACCTTGCTTAGAAGTTTAATTTGTCTTATCATCCTCAGTCACCTCCATAAAAAGAGACTCAAGAGACTCTGTACCTATTAATTCGTTGGTGTTACCCGATGCCATAAGAACACCGTCCTTTATAATTGCAATCTTATTACAAATCTTTTCGGCTACGTCAAGAACGTGTGTTGAGAAGAAGATTGCTGTGCCTTTACTGCAAAGCTCCTTCATCTTGTTCTTAATTGTTAGGCTTGCTTTAGGGTCAAGACCTACAAATGGTTCGTCTAGGATGAGAAGCTTAGGCGCGTGAATCAAGGCACCAATTATAGCAAGCTTCTGCTTCATACCGTGTGAATAAGAGGAGATGAGGTCGCCTAGTGCAGGCATAAGCTCCAGATCTTCAGCTTCCTTTTTGATTCGTTCTTCTCTTTCTCTAGAACTAATTCCAAATACATCGGCTATAAAGTTTAAGTACTGAATACCAGTAAGATATTCGTAGAGGTCTGGATTGTCAGGAACATAAGCTATGATAGATTTGCTCTTTATGGAGTCTTCTTTTACAGATATACCATCTACATATATATCCCCTTCATCGAAGTCGTGTATACCTACTACACATTTTATAGTAGTAGTTTTACCAGCTCCGTTATGGCCTATAAAACCATATATATCACCAGCGGATACCTTAAGAGAAAGGTTGTCTACAGCTTTTTTTCCACCCTTATACACTTTAGTTAAATTCTTAATTTCCAGCATAACTAACTCCCCTTTCAATGCTAAAAATATGTGATATCAAATTGATATCATTATAATACTCCTAAAACCTTGACTTGTCAACAGTAATATTTTTGTATTAATTTTAACATTTAACTCTTGAAAAGTGGTAATTTAAATGTTATGTTTAAGTAGGTGTATGACTGACGGATAAGTGGAATTAACCACGTGGAGTACACTGTATATATGTAAGACTTTTAGGCCGACCGTCTGGGCAATTAAGCTTATGCTTCGGCATAAGATGTTGTCTGGTGGGTCTTTTTTTATACTTATGAAGGTTTAATGACTCATTTAGATAAGAAAAATAAAAAGAAAAGAGGTACGGAAAATGGAGATGAAGAATTTAGCAACTGAGTTAAGTGAGAACGCATACCCAGGTCGTGGTATTGTTATCGGTAAGAGTGCTGATGGCAAGAAGGCTGTAACAGGCTACTTTATTATGGGTAGAAGTGAGAACAGCCGTAACAGAGTATTTGTAGAGGATGGGGAAGGTATTCGTACACAGGCATTTGATCCTTCAAAGCTTGTTGACCCTTCACTTATTATATATGCACCAGTTCGTGTTCTTGGCAACAAGACTATCGTAACAAATGGTGACCAGACTGATACTATCTATGATGGTATGGATAAGCAGCTTACATTTGAGCAGTCACTTAGAATAAGAGAGTTTGAACCGGATGGACCTAACTACACTCCTAGAATTTCAGGTGTTATGCACATTGAAAATGGTACATACAACTACGCTATGTCAATCTTAAAGAGCAACAATGGTAATCCTGAAGCTTGCAACAGATACACATTTGCTTACGAGAATCCAGTAGCTGGTGAGGGACACTTCATCCACACATATATGCATGATGGCAATCCACTTCCAAGCTTTGAAGGTGAGCCAAAGTGGGTAGAGATTGGTAATGATATCGACGAGTTCACAGATATGCTTTGGACAAATCTCAACGAGGAAAACAAGGTGTCATTATTCGTTAGATTTATCGATATCGCAACTGGCAAGTACGAGACAAGGATCATAAATAAGAACAAGTAGAATTTAATAATACTAACTTACTAGTTGTATAAATTATATTTAAAGAATATTAGAAACTTCGACTATAATAATAGGTCATAAGTAGGTACTTTGGAACCGTCGGTACTTAGTGAAAAGACGCATAACACGGTATTTTGTGTTATGTGGATTTGAGCTTAGTACCGTTACGTGTGACAAGTAGCGAGAGCGTGCCTGCAATGACCTGTTATTATAGAAGGAGTTTCGTAAGTACATAAAGAAAGGAAAACAAAATGAACGAATTAGAATTAAAGTATGGTTGTAACCCAAATCAGAAGCCTTCAAGAATATATATGGCAAATGGAGAAGACCTTCCTATAAAGGTTCTTTCGGGTAAGCCAGGATACATTAACTTCCTTGATGCATTCAATGGCTGGCAGTTAGTTAAGGAATTAAAGGAGGCTACTGGCCTTCCAGCAGCAACATCTTTCAAGCACGTATCACCAGCAGGTGCTGCAGTAGGTCTTCCACTTGATGAGACACTTGCAAAGATTTACTGGGTAGATGACCTTGGTGAGTTATCACCACTTGCATCAGCTTACGCTAGAGCAAGAGGTGCTGATAGAATGTCATCATTTGGTGATTTTATCGCCCTTTCAGATGTATGTGACGTTTCAACTGCAAAGATTATCAAGAGAGAAGTTTCTGACGGTGTTATTGCTCCAGGCTATGAGCCAGAGGCACTTGAGATTCTCAAGCAGAAGAAAAAGGGTAACTACAATATTATTGAGATAGATGAGAACTATAAGCCAGAACCAATCGAGACTAAGCAGGTTTATGGTATCAGCTTTGAGCAGGGAAGAAATGAGCTTCCTATTAACAACGAGCTTCTTGCAAATGTTGTTACAGCAAACAAGGATATTCCAGAGTCAGCTAAGATTGACCTTATCATTTCACTTATTACACTTAAGTACACTCAGTCAAACTCAGTTTGCTACGCAAAGGGTGGTCAGGCAATCGGTATCGGTGCTGGACAGCAGTCAAGAGTTCACTGTACAAGACTTGCTGGACAAAAAGCTGATAATTGGTTACTTCGTCAGTGTCCAAAGGTTCTTAACCTTCCATTCCTCGACACTATTGGACGTGCAGACAGAGACAATGCTATCGACAATTACATTGGTGATGAGTATATGGATGTTCTTGCTGAGGGTGCTTGGCAGAGAGTATTCAAGGAGAAACCAGAGGTATTTACAGCTGAGGAGAAGCGTGCTTGGTTAGACCAGATGGAGGACGTAGCTCTTGGTTCAGATGCATTCTTCCCATTCTCAGATAATATCGAGAGAGCAAAAAAGAGTGGTGTTAAGTACATTGCTCAGCCAGGTGGTTCAATCCGTGATGACGCAGTTATCGAGTGCTGCGACAAGTATGGTATGGCTATGGCATTTACAGGAATCAGATTATTCCACCACTAGGATTTGACATTTTTTTACAAAACTATTTGTATATTTTTATATTTAGTGATATTATCAGGTTATACGACACACAAATCGTATAATCTGATTTTTTATTTCTTTATACATTTTCTTTTTTTACTTTACAAAAGCTAAAGGAATCTTGATTTGAATTCCCAATTATAATAATAAATATTTGGAGGAATTGCTTATGAAAAATGATGCAACTGAATTTACGATGCCAACAGGTCCTTTAGCATATAAACTTACCAATGATTATATGTTTAAAGCTTTTTTGCAGAGAAATGAAAAAGCGTTAAAAGGGCTATTATGTGCCTTGCTTAGTCTTAAAACTGAGGATATTCAATCAGTAGACATTATGAATCCCATTGAGCTTGGAGAAACTATTACAGATAAGCTTATGATACTGGATATAAAGATTAAACTTAATAATCGTGAGATAATTAATCTGGAGATGCAGGTGGACAACTTGGGTGATTGGGAAGAACGCTCTTTATCATATCTGTGTCGTGCTTACGATAATTTAGAATCCGGAACAAATTATAAGGATGTTTTGAAAACAGTTCAGATTGGTATACTTAATTTTACACCTAATAATTTTCCTGAAAAGTTATATTTAAAATATAATTTTCGAAATGAAGAAACAGGGCATATTTATAGTGACAAATTAACGCTATTCGTGTTACAATTAAATCAGTTAGGAGATAAGAATGACGAGGCCAAGATGCCAAAGTTGTATTATTGGGCACAACTTTTTCGTGCCACAACATGGGAGGAAATTGCTATGTTGGCTGATAAAAATGAGGATATTAAAGATAGTATTGTAACACTTAGACAACTCACCGAGTGTGATAAAATTCGTATGCAGTGTGAGGCGAGAGAACGATATAGTAGGGACTTGGCATCTGCTACAAGCTATGGTATGGAGCAAGGTATAGAGATAGGCTACAGTCAGGGAGTAGAGAAGGGCTACAGCCAAGGAGTAGAGAAGGGCTACAGCCAGGGAGTAGAGAAGGGCTACAGCCAAGGTGTAGAAAAGGGTTACAATCAGGCTATGGATGAGTTAGAGGATAAGATGTCCAAACTTTGTAATATACTTATGACCGAAGAGAATTTTGATGAACTGAAGAAAGCTACAGATGATAAAGAATACAGAAAAGAATTATTTGTAAAATATAATTTATAAATTAATAGAGATAAAAAGTCAGATTAAGGGCTCTTGTTCGGTGGACATTCCGCCTGACAAGAGCTTTTTTATTTCGTGATATATTTAAATGACAAATGTCACATTACAAATTTACATTATTCACTTACAACCTCTTGAAAGAAGTAGTAATATGAGTACAAGGAAAAAAACGGAGGTAAAAGCTATGAGCGAAACAGTAGTAAAAATAGAAAACTTAGTAAAAAGATACAAAGAGGTTCTTGCAGTAGACCATTTCAATCTTGAGATTAAGGAGGGTGAGGTATTTGGATTACTTGGGCCAAACGGTTCAGGAAAGACCACAACCATCAATTGCCTCTTATCACTTCTTTCCTACGACAAGGGAGATATTGAGGTGTTTGGCAAGAAGATGACACCTACTAATTATGAGGCAAAGAAGAACATCGGAGTGGTTATGCAGAATGTAGCTGTATATGATGAGCTTACAGTATATGAGAATGTAGATTACTTCTGTGGATTATATATCACTGATAAGGCTACAAGAAAGCAGTATGTGGAGGAAGCACTTGATTTCGTTGACCTTCAGGACTTCAAGAAATTTTATCCTAAGAAGCTTTCAGGTGGTTTGCTTAGAAGACTTAACATAGCTTGTGGAATAGCTCACAAGCCAAAGCTTATCATAATGGATGAGCCAACTGTAGCAGTTGACCCACAGAGTAGAAATAAAATCCTTGAGGGTATTGAGGAGTTAAATCGACAGGGAAGTACAATTATTTATACATCTCACTATATGGAAGAGGTTGAGCAGATTTGTACTAAGATTGCCATAATGGATAAGGGCAAGAATATAGCTCTTGGAACTAAGGATGAGCTTAAGAAGATGATTAAGAATACTGAGACAATTACCATTGAGATGGGTGGTATCAGTGAGGAACATATAGCAGCTATCGGTCAGATTAATCATGTGTACAATGTTAGTTTTGAGGATGGAAAGCTTGTTGTTAAATGTAGCGGTGGCAAACATAACTTAATCAGAGTTATGGACTACATCAATCAGCACGATATCCCATGTGGTAGAGTATATTCTGAGCTTCCAACATTAAACGACGTATTCCTTGAGATTACAGGAAAAGAGCTTCGTGACAAGGAGGTATAAACTATGTTTTGGCACAGTTTTAAATACAGTT